>JASFPE010000574.1:0-3591 GCA_050116155.1 Desulfobacterales bacterium | reverse complement strand
GCCAACTTTTTAGCAGATGCCACCGTCACATCACCCACCAGAACACAAACGGCGTTTGTAGGGTTATAGTATTTTTTATGAAAGGCAATTGCGTCCTCGGTGCTGAATTTTTCCATGTCAGCTTTCCAGCCAATGACCGGATTCCTATACGGATGGGCGCTGTAGGCCGTAGTACTTAAATCCAGCCAGGCCGCGCCGCCGGGATCATTAATGTAGCGAAAAGCCCACTCGCGTTGGACGACTTCCTTTTCAACGTAAAACTCACGCCAGGCAGGTTCAAATATTTGTTCGCTCAGTATTGAAAATAATTGCTCAAGCATGTCCGAAGGTACGGAAACCATATATTGAGTTTGATCTTTGGTGGTAAATGCATTGACCCCGACGGCGCCGTTTTTTCCCAGCTGAGATGAATACGCCTGGGGGATGTAGATCTGTTGAACCTCGGCTCGCAGTGCGTCCATTTCAGCTCGCTTTTTATCGATCTTA
The DNA here is from genome assembly GCA_050116155.1 of Desulfobacterales bacterium. GTDB lineage: Bacteria > Desulfobacterota > Desulfobacteria > Desulfobacterales > JAHEIW01. Next base: position 3,105 of record JASFPE010000574.1, on the reverse strand, counting down.
TCGCGGTCGGGATTTCGCTTTTCCTGTTCCCTGAGTATAGCCTGATAAGCCGCTTCAATTTGTTTTTGTAAGACTCCATCTTTTTCATGATCCAGGGTTCCAAAATTTTTAGTACCCTTAAACAACATATGTTCCAACATATGCGCAATACCCGTTTTTCCGCTTTTTTCCAGAGCAGATCCGGCCCGAATCGCCAGGCGACAGGCAACCTGGGGCGTGGCATGGCGCTCGACAATCAAAAACAGCATTCCGTTTTTCAAACGGAATTCCTGAACCTCGAGGTTTAATTTTACGGCGGAATCCTTTTTGACGGAATCCGCTAAGGCGGAATCCGCCCTAAGGCCGGATGTTACGAAAAGGACGGCCAGGAAAAACCAGATCGCAATTTGCTTGAAAAATCGCATAAATAAATCCTCCTGCAGGGGCGATGTATTCAGGCTGTCCAATAACGCTCCAATTCCACTAAAAGCCCTCCCCCTTGACGGGGCAGGTTCACCCGCCTTCGGCGGCGCCCAAGGCGAGCGGGGGTTTGGGTGGGGGTGATCACCCTCCCCCCACGCCCGCCATCGCGAGCCGCTCAGGCGAGGCGGGCGGGTTAATCCCCTCCCATCAAGGGAGGGGAAATGAATAGCTGGACAGACTGTATTTGTTTAGTTAACTGATAACGGAGAATGTCTTCGAGGCTCCAGAAACAATACAAAGACTTTCGTTATCAGGGCTAAAGTTAGCTCTGAAATATCCAAATTTCAATATAGGTCGGTTTTCTTTATTGGCAAGAAAATTGCTTCATATATTAGGATATCATATGCCGGTAAAAATATCATTCTCCTTAACAAGGTTCGTGGTATTTGAATCTTCATTTCAAACTAGATGAACGGGCCATGAAATTTGGAAATAAATACAAAACGATAATCGGTTTATCGATATTGATTGGATCCGTCGGTGTCCTGCTTTTCCAATTAAAGGAGAAAAATACCCCTATCATCTATAAACGTCCCCTTACAGTCCAAGCACAAAAGCATGTCAATTCAATGACGTTTTACGAAGAATCTGATATTTACTGTGGAATTTTGCTGATGCCAAAATCGATGCTGCCGACCCTGAAACGATTTTCTAACTATGATATTGCCAAAAAGATTAAAATCATGCCGGCCAATATTGAATGGGATGACGGACAAATGCTTGTCATTCCAAAAGAGGCAATCCTAAAAGACATCAATCAAAAGATCGACAATATGGGTACCGAAGATGGCAGCGTGAAAAATTTGCACCCCCGGGAAAAAAATGCCGAGGCAAATAATAAAAAGCTGGATCCCGCCCTGCTCTATTTTTTCCTGGCCAACGCCTCGAAAAACAAAATTAAATATTGATACATCTGTAATTCAAGTCAATCCATCACGGCAAATGCCCCCCGACGGGAGGATATCCCACAGAAAATTTCCTTTCCATATTCGACTTTTCTCAAAATATTATAATTTTCTGAATAATTTAATTTAATTTCTATAAATTTGGATTTTTGGAAAAAAATGACCATAAAAGGTAGATTTTTTGTGAAAAAGCATTAGATTATCGCGCACGTGCATTTGTTTTAAGAAAGGAGGATAACCATGGAAGCTTTAATTGCGAAGATTTATGAACTCATTACCGTGTTTGGGGTCAAAATCCTGGCCGCTGTTGCCGTTTTCATTATTGGTCGCTGGGTCGCCAAGCTTATGCGCAGAATTGTAAACAAGGTCATGGAAAATAGAAGTGTCGATCCGACGATTGGCAAATTTGTGGCCAACCTAACCTATATTGCGCTGTTGACCTTTTTTGTTTTGGCTGCCCTGGGCTTGCTCGGTATCCAAACAACCTCATTTATCGCTGTTATCGGTGCCGCCGGTCTGGCCATTGGCCTGGCATTGCAAGGGTCGCTGGCAAATTTTGCGGCCGGCTTTTTGTTGATCATCTTCCGCCCCTTTAAAGTCGGCGATTATATCGAAGGCGGGGGGACAGCCGGAACAGTAGAGGTCATCCGGCTTTTTACCACTCAGCTGGCAACCCCGGACAATAAGACCATCATCGTGCCGAATTCAAAAATGACGGGAGACAATATTGTAAATTACTCCGCCAAGGGCACCCGTCGGGTAGACATGGTCTTTGGCATCGGATACGAGGATGATATCGATAAGGCCAGAAATATCATCACCGAGATCTTATCGCAGGATGAACGCATTCTACAGGATCCACCCGTGAACATAGCGGTTTCGGAGCTAGCCGACAGCAGTGTCAATCTCATCGCACGCCCCTGGGTAAATTCCGGGGACTACTGGAATGTCTATTTCGAGACAACCGAAAAAGTAAAAAAGCAGTTCGACGCACAAGGCATCAGCATCCCGTATCCCCAGAGGGATGTTCATGTCTATGAGCACAAGGAATCATAATTTACACAACGAACTTGTGAAAAGAATTTTAGAAAATTTTTTAAAAGTAACTTAAAAACTATTTTTATCAGAAATTCGCGCCGGTCTATGCTAATACGGTGGCTCAGAGTGCTGACTTCACATACCTATGCTGTGCGGTCCTGAAGTTCAACAGCTTGCATAGCCCGGCGCGTTTCTTTTCGCACCACATCATTTTTTCAGCATCCCGCCTAATTTTACCACGATGCATTTTCGAGATTGCCTTGACCGCTAAAATTCATTTGTGTATTTAATTTTGATTGTCCTGTAAAAAGTCCAAAACTTGATCGGACCGTCATTCCGGCGAATGCCGGAATCGAGTCTTTTCATATGGATATAGACTCCGGCTTTCGCCGGAGTAACGCAAATAGAGACATTTTACAATTTCGTCAATATTCTGATTTTTAACATAACCCGGCAACCTCTGCATCATGTTTAGCTATATCTTCATGAAAATTCTGGAAAATCGCCCGCGATCCTACGATCGGCTCATCAATAAAGCCAGTCGCGGGCATATCATGTCTATCAAAAAGACCGTGGTTGCCGAACTGGTCCCGGCAGATCGAATTCTGGATATCGGATGCGGAACCGGAGAGCTTACCGCCATGCTGGCTGTCGGGGGTGCCTTCGTTGAGGGATTTGATATCAATGCCAAAATGGTTGC
>JASFPE010000573.1:0-3608 GCA_050116155.1 Desulfobacterales bacterium | reverse complement strand
AAGTGAGAACATTTTGTCGCGCAGACGTGCCGCCCGCTCATACTCTTTTGCTGCGGCCGCCCGTTCCATTTCTGTTTTGGCTTTCTTGATGAGATCATGGGTTCTGCCCTTTAAAAACAGAATCGCCTCGTTCACCTGTTCGTGATAAACGCGAGGGTCTACGTCCAGACAGCATGGCGCCAGACAACCTTCCATCTGGCAATGCAGGCATGGACGGGTTCGGGTCTTGAAATCTTTGGCCCTGCATTTCCGAAGCTTGAATGTCTTGTTGATGATCTTCAGGGTTTCGCGGACGGCCTGTGCAGATGCAAAAGGGCCGAAATACATGGCATCATCCTGGCCGATTTTGCGAACAATGGTAAAACTCGGATAGTCTTCGTTGAGGTCAAGTCGTAACGAAGGGTAGCGTTTATCATCCTTCAAGACAACATTATACCGGGGCCTGTAACGTTTAATGAGGTTCGATTCGAGAATCAACGCTTCTTTTTCGGTTCGGGTGATAATGGTTTCGAAATCTGCTATTTTTTTTACCAGGATACCCGTTTTCATATCCATGTGACCGGCGTCTTTTTGATAAGCTGATAGACGCTTCTTTAGATTTCTGGCTTTTCCGATGTAAATAATGGTCCCAGTGGTATCTTTCATCAAATAAACACCAGGTTCCGATCCAACGCGTAATATTTTTTGTGCGATAGTGTCAGTGGGGCTAGAATTGTTTGGAATAGGCTTCATGCTTCTAAAACAATTAGTTTTTTCAATTCATTAATTTGATCTCTAAGCAGGGCAGCGCGTTCAAACTCAAGTGCTTTGGCTGCGGCATGCATTTCTGCTTCCATTGATTTTAGACTGGATTCCAGATTTTCCATAGATTCATATTCAGTCAGAATGTCAGATACTTTGTCCAGTTTTTTGATTTCTGGCTCATATCCAAAATCAAAAATTTGCGTAACTTCCTTTTGGATGGTCTCCGGTATGATGTTATGCTTCTGGTTATACAATTGCTGGATTTTTCTGCGTCGATTGGTTTCATCAATGGCCCGCTTCATGGAGCGGGTTACCACATCTGCATACATGATTACGGTTCCCCTGGCGTTTCTGGCGGCCCGGCCACAGGTTTGAATCAGTGAGCGTGTGGAACGCAAAAATCCTTCTTTATCGGCATCCAGAATAGCGACCAGCGAAACTTCAGGTATATCTAAACCCTCTCGCAACAGATTAATGCCCACCAGCACATCAAATTTTCCCAAGCGCAGATCCCGAATGATGTCCATGCGTTCTAATGTATTGATGTCTGAATGCAAATAGCGAACCCGAAGACCCAAATCAGAGTAATACTCGGTGAGATCTTCGGCCATACGTTTGGTCAGGGTTGTCACCAGGACTCTTTCGTTCCGTTGTTGACGGGCGACAATTTCATCCAGCAGATCATCTACTTGATTTTTAGCGCTGCGGACATCCATGATAGGGTCGATCAGTCCGGTGGGCCGCACGATCAGTTCGACCAATGCCGCGCCTCCCTTTTCAAGCTCATAATCTGCGGGGGTGGCCGATACATAAACGACCTGGGATATGCGGGCTGCCGTTTCTTCGAAGCGCAACGGTCGATTATCCAGGGCCGATGGCAACCTGAAACCGTACTCAACAAGGGTTTTCTTTCTGGACCGATCTCCCTTATACATACCGTGTAGCTGGGGTATCGCAATATGACTTTCATCGATAAATAAAAGAAAATCATCCGGAAAGTAGTCGAGCAGCGTCGGTGGTGGCTGCCCGGTCTTACGCCCGGTGAAGTGACGTGAATAATTCTCAATACCGCTACAGTAGCCAAGCTCCTGAATCATTTCGAGATCAAAATTGGTACGTTCTTCAATCCGCTGGGCTTCAATCAATTTTTTTTCATCGTGAAAATATTGCACGCGATTTTTCAACTCTTCAGCGATCGTTTCAAATGCGCGTCGGCGAGTGGCTTTTTCCGTCACATAATGACTGGCCGGGAATATGGTGATTCGATTAAGACGTCGCAGGACTTTTCCCCGCAGAGCATCTACTTCTGAAATTCCTTCAACGTTATCCCCAAAAAAATCAATTCGAATAACATTATTTTCTTCATAAGCCGGAAATATTTCAACCCGGTCACCCCGAACTCTGAAAACGCCTCTATAAAAATCAATGTCATTGCGGGTATAATGCATCGATATCAGATTAAATAGCAGTTGGTCACGATTGAGTTCCATTCCGTTGTGTACGTCTATGCGCATCGATAGGTAATCTTCAGGTGCTCCCAGCCCAAAAATACACGACACGCTGGCGACCACCACGATATCTCTTCGTGATAGGACCGACCGGGTTGCCGAATGCCGCAATTTATCGATCATATCATTAATGGAAGAATCCTTTTGGATATATGTATCTGTGGAAGGTATGTAGGCTTCAGGTTGGTAGTAATCATAGTAGCTAACAAAATACTCTACTGCATTTTCCGGAAATAGCTGCTTAAACTCGTTGTAAAGCTGGGCAGCCAGGGTTTTGTTGGGGGCAATCACAAGGGTTGGTTTGTTCACTTTCGCGATGACATGCGCCATTGCGAATGTCTTTCCGGAGCCCGTAACCCCCAGAAGAACATTGTGACGCTTTCCCTCCAATATATTGCGACTGAGGGCATTGATGGCCTTGGGTTGATCGCCGGTGGGTTCAAATTGTGAAGTTAACTTAAAGGTGGACATCTTTATTCTATTAATGCGACAGCCATTGCCGCGATCCCCTCTCCGCTTCCGATCATCCCGAGTCCTTCCGTCGTTGTGGCTTTGATATTAATCTGAACCGGTTTTAATTTTAGGGTTGAGGCTATGTTTTGCTGCATGGCCGACCTATGGGACGACAACTTCGGTGCTTCCGCAAATATGACGGTATCTAAGTTAAGAATGGAAAACCCGCTGGCTTTTAGCATTTGAAAAGCTTTAGCCAGTAGTTTTATGCTGGAAATGTCCTTATATTTGGGATCGGTATCCGGAAAGTGCACGCCGATGTCACCCAGTCCTGCGGCACCTAAAAGTGCATCGCAAATGGCGTGAATAAGAACATCAGCATCCGAATGTCCCATTAAACCTTTTTCAAATGGGATGTCGACGCCACCTAAAATAAGCAAGCGATTCTCAACCAGTTTGTGAACATCGTAGCCTAAACCAACTCGCATTTCAATTCCTCTAGATCATAAGCTAACATATGAAAATTAAATGATATATATATCAAAAAACCATATCCGAGTAAACATTCAGAAGGAAATATTGTGATTGTGAGGTTTTCGCTTGAGCCAAAGGCCGGGTTGTGATAGTTTAACGTTTCGTTGCAGGCTAGAAACCGGATTAGTGGAAAAGTGTAGAGAAAAATCGTACAGAAAAAAATTTCATTTTACTCCAAATCGATGAAAGATAAAATCTTCAAATATAAATTCGATTTCGAAATCGGCTATCTAATTAAAAGCCCGTGCAAATCGTGTAACCTTGAGAAATCATTTCCAAAATGCTCTGAAACATGCAGCCTGCTGGACGAGATCCATGCGATTTTAGCAGAAGCGGTTTCGTGTACAAGACGCTATTAGGTTTCAGGTG
>JASFPE010000572.1:0-3615 GCA_050116155.1 Desulfobacterales bacterium | reverse complement strand
TAGTCGGCCCAGTGGTCGACCCTACTCCGATAGAAAATGAAAGAGGAAACTGGCCGTGACCAGACTGAAAACGAATGATATCCAGCACATTGGCGCTCAGCTTGCAGATTACGACACGGAATTAATTAAAAAGACAGGCTGTTCACTAAGGGGGATTGCCTGCCGCGCTGGTGGTGTTCAAGAATCGGATTTCGAAAAAGTCTGTGGAGACCTTCTGGTGAGCATCATTCCGCTGACCTTCGGACAGGGTATCATTGGCGGGTTTTGCGACACCTTAGCCAGTATCGTTGCGCACATTGGATGTTCGGCGTTTGTGGCCGAGGTTGAGGATGTCGCCGGATTGGCCGAAGCTTATAAGAGAAAAGCGGACATCATCATGCTCGCAGATGATGATCGTTTTATCGCTGTCCACACACGAAGCCGGCAGGTGGTCGATAATTCTGAAGCAACAGGAAAGGGGTTTACAGCGGGATTGAGTTTAATGGTCGGCGGTCTTGAGAAAAAAGATGTATTGGTCATCGGATGCGGTCCGGTAGGTTGCGCTGCCACACAGGCTTTGGTTAAACTGGGTTCCAGGGTTTCAATTTACGATATCAATCTATCACGCAGTGATGATCTTGCCGGTCGGATCAAACGGTTGTTAGACACAGAAATCCATATTGCCAGAGAATTAGACCACGCGCTAACGGATCATCAATTCGTCATTGATGCCACGCCGGCCACTGATATTATCCGATCACATCATGTGACTTCAGATACATATATCAGTGCACCCGGTGTTCCCCTCGGGCTTGATTCGGAAGCACAAGCAAAAATTTCCAACCGTTTATTGCATGATCCGCTTCAGATCGGTGTAGCGACGATGGTTGTCAACGCTATGAAATATCACATCCCGCAAGCATAGGAATGAAAATAATAGAATGGCATTTTAGCAATTTTTCTCAGTAAAAACATTATCTTTCAATTAGTGATTATCGAGGCTGGAAACCCGCTCCCACAGAAATTTGATATGTCGTGGGAGCGGCTTCCAGCCGCGATTGAAATAAAAAATTTTTTAAACAGAAGCCATAAAGCTGTGGAAAATACTTGATTTGAAATTTCCGCCGCAAGGCGGATTGATCTTCATCATTTCCATCAGGGAAATGGGGAAAAACAAAAATATCCGGTTAATCCTGTAGATCCTGTCTAAATAAAGGATTAAAATCGAATCCATTCAGATTAAGCTATGGCAGCCACCAAAAAAACAAAAAAACCCGCCAAACGCTACTACCGTAAACGCGTCGAATTATTTCGACTGATTGAAAAAATAAAATTATGGCCATCGCGAAAAGGTATCTTACATGGCATCAAAACCATCGAAATGCTCGGAGATCAGGCCCGAATTACCACCCACTGCAACAAGACCTTCATGGTAAACAATTCCAGAAACAGCCGCGCCGCTCGGTGGCTCCGAAACAAATGGTTCAAAGGGGTGTGCGGGGTCTGCCGGGTTCCGGATTGGAAGCTGGAAAAATATTCATCCACGCAATTCAAGCGCCATTACGGGTCATCGCTTGCCGGTGAAAACGAAAAAAGACACAGTTAAATTTAAATTGAATAGGAAACATGCTTGACATGGGAAGGATATTTGCATATATTATCGTCAATATTCATTGAAAAATGACGGCATGGTGATCAATTTATGCTATTAAGAATATTCAAAGCCCCGCAAAAGAGCTTTTTTCTGATGGGGCCGCGCGGTTCCGGTAAGAGTACATGGCTTCGCGCCACCTATCCCGATGCACACGTGATCAATCTGCTGTCCGAGGAGATATATCAGCGCCTCCTGGCAAATCCCGGTCAATTCGCTAAAGAACTTCGCCCAGTTCCAGCCAATCAGTGGGTAATCGTTGATGAAGTTCAGCGACTTCCCGGTCTGCTCAACGAGGTGCATCGGTTCATCGAGGAAAGAGGCCTTCGTTTTGTACTTTGCGGGTCGAGTGCTCGCAAACTCAAGCGAGCCGGGGTAAATCTTCTGGCTGGACGGGCATTGCACCGAGCTATGCATCCCTTTGTTCCAGAGGAACTTGATACCCAGTTTGATATAGAAGAGGCCCTTCGGTATGGGCTATTGCCAATTGTCTGGGACTCATCTGCCAAGGAAGATACACTTGTCGCCTACGCTCGGCTTTACCTTAAAGAGGAAATCCAGGCCGAAGCGCTTGTTCGAAACTTACCCGGATTTGCCCGCTTTCTGCCGTTAGCTGCCCTTTTTCACGGCCAAACCATTAATGTAACGAATATTGCCCGTGAATCAGGGGTTGCAAGAACAACGGTAGCGGGCTATCTCGACATTCTAGAAGAAACACTGCTATGCTTCCGACTTCCAGCCTATGAAGCCCGGCTCCGCGTGCGGGAACGGAAATTGCCGAAGTTGTACTGGTGCGATCCAGGGATTGTACGGGCTATGAAGCGATTAACTGGCACTCCAGCGCCGGAAGAGAGAGGGGCATTATTTGAAGGCATGGTGGCGCAGTTGATCCGGGCATACAAGGACTATCGCTGCATCTGCGAAGACATGTATTGCTGGGCGCCCTCCGGCCGGTCCACAACCGAAGTGGATTTCCTGCTCGTTCGAGGTGAAGAAATCATAGCAGTAGAGGCAAAGTCCGGCAATACCTTCATGGACAACTGGTGCCGGGGCCTGCGTGCCGTCGAAAAGCTTAAGGGACTGAGGCGTCGGTTGATCGTTTACCCCCATGGACCGGTACTGCAAACAAAGGACGGCATTGATGTCATACCGTATCTAAATTTTGCTGATCTGCTGGCCGATAATTCCCTATGGTTATGAAACATTGAAATCAAACGTAAGAGAGCTATATTCTGGGTCCAATTACTCAAGCAATATCGATATAATTTTTTAATTATTACATAGAATCGCAGTTGCCAATCGCTGCGGATACTCGATGCTTGATGCTGGATACTCGATATCCTGATACAAAACCGAGTATCCTTGCTTGATTAGAGTAAAACGAATAGCTTTATAAACTAAGAGGCGAATATGGGATTAAAACCGAATTTCGAGCGTTTCAAAGCCGCAGTGCATCATCAGGAAGCCGACAGGGTCCCTTTTTATGAACTGTTGGTTGATTATGGAATTCAAAGCCGATTCATCGGCCGTGAGGTCAGTGCCGACAATTTGAAGTCACAGGTGGAGTTCTGGGCCTCGGCCGGATATGATTTTATTCCGATCACGGTGGGCATGATGGAACCGGGTGGTGTCACCAAGGAATCCGCTATCTCAAAAGTCATCGAAGAAATCGTGCTGAAAGATGATGAGGAGGCCGAAGAGCGACAAGATCCGGCCTGGAATTTGGAATACCACAGCTTTATTAAAGATCGCGCTGACTTTGAAGCGTTTCCATGGGATGTGTTGGCCGAGCTTAATTACGATAAATTTGAAGACGTCAAACAATATCTCCCCGACGGTATGAAAGTGATAGCCGTATCCGGCAAAATATTCACCCTGACATGGATGCTCATGGGATTTAATCACTTTGCCCTTTCTCTGACTGATGACAGATCACTGGTTGCCGATGTTTTCAATAAAGTCGCCGAAATCCAGTACCAGTCTCT
>JASFPE010000571.1:0-3625 GCA_050116155.1 Desulfobacterales bacterium | reverse complement strand
ATACGACCGCATGATCGAAACCATGCTTACCAAGCTGGGATATTGCAAGACCTGCGCGCAGAAGACCATCGAGTACTTCTGCACCCAGGAAGACGAAAAATAGATGGCATAGCGCAAAGAGTAAAGAAAAGGCGAATATTCACAAATCAAGCTTCTGGTTGTAGCTCATTAAGAAAACAATCCGCCACCCTATGCCCTATGCCCTCAGCCCTTTGCTTTTGAATGAAGCGAAAAACGATGAATACAAAACCCGAAGAACGTTATGAAGAGATCAAGAAACGTGGATTGACGCCCGAGCAGGAGCAAAAGATTCTGCTGGAGCTCAATGATGACGCCACCCATGAGGTGCCTGAAGCAGCGTCAGATATTGCCGCAACAGGAGCCGATGGCGTTATGGCAGCACCCAAAAATATTTACACCTACAATGATCTCTTTGATTTACAGGCCATCAGCGCCCTTCAAAGCACCCACAACACCAGTCTGCGGAGCATCGATGAACTGCTGGAGCGTGACAAGCAAAGGGAGCAAGACGGATTTCCGCGTAAAATAAACGTCGGCCGTTTAATCAAACCGGGCAAGGGCGGCAAAGACAAGGTGGTTGTGGTGCCCTCAACGGTTGAAGAAAAATTTATTCATGACACCTCCTTGCAACCCGAAGAGGAACAGCCCTATGGGGGCTCCGGTGATGGCGAGGAAGGCGAGGTCATCGGCGAGCAACCGATTCGCGCACCCGATGACCAAGGCGGTACCGGCCCGGGCCAGGGAGAAGGCGGTCAGCATGAGATGGAGTCCAATGCCTATGATCTGGGGAAAATTCTGACCGAGCAATTTGAGCTTCCCAATCTCAAAGACAAGGGCAAAAAACGCTCGCTGACCCGTTACACCTATGATCTGACCGATAAACACCGTGGCTTCGGTCAATTGCTCGACAAGAAAGCCACCTTGCGAAAAATCGTGGAAACCAATATGAATCTGGGCAACCTGACGGATGTCAGCGACATCGATTTAACCCGCTTTTTGGTGAGCCCCAGTGACCTGGTGTATCGCATCCTTTCACGGGAAAAAGACTACGAATCTCAGGCCATGGTCTTTTTTGTCCGGGATTATTCCGGGTCCATGGCCGGAAAATCCACTGTTCTGGTTGTCGCACAACATGTCTTAATCTATAGCTGGCTGCTATATCAATATGCCATGCAGGTGGAGACCCGCTTTATCCTGCACGACACCGAGGCGACAGAGGTTCCCGATTTTTACACCTATTACAATTCAAAAGTGGCGGGCGGCACCCAGGTGTCTTCGGCCTATCGTCTGGTCAATGAGATCGTTGAAAAAGAAAACCTGGTCCGAGATTACAATATCTACATCTTCCACGGCACCGATGGGGACGACTGGGATACAGACGGCAAGGAGAGCATCCCCCAATTGAAACAAATGCTCACCTATGCGAATCGCATCGGCGTTACCATCGCCGCGCATGCCCACGAAAAAGCCGGCAACAGCGAAGTTGAAAAATACCTCAAAAAGTCCGGACTGCTGGAAGAAAAAAAGGATTTGCTCAGAATGGATGTAATGCAGGAAGATGCCGATGAAGCCAGGCTGATTGAAGGGATTAAACATTTAATTTCTGAATAAAGGTTGACCGGTTTTCCCGTTTGCCCGTTGTGCCCGTTTATCCTTCGACCGACGCACTTCAGCGAACTGGCATTATACAGGCTAACGGGCCAACCGGCTAACCGGCAAACGACATTACAAATACTATGGAACTCATTGACCAACATACCAAAAAGATCATGGAGGGCTGCAAAGAGCGGGCACGCAAGGCCGGTTTGCGCTTTGAGAACGAATCCCTGGAATATATCGTCACCAACCGCGATCTGCTGGAGCTGACGCCGAAACTGATGATTCCAACCCTCTATGACTACTGGGTCCACGATGTTGAAGTCTTAAAGGAAAAGGGCAGATACGAGCTTTATCCGAGCAACCCCTACGAAACCGTGATTAACACCCGTCCGGCCATTTCATTTTACAATGACAACAATCCGGATTGGATGAATGTCATGATTTTCTACCATGTCCTGGCCCATATCGACTTTTTCCAAAACAATCTGTATTTTCGCCATACCTGGGACTATGATTTCACCGGGCAGGCACTGTCCGACAAGCGCATGATCGCCAAGCTGCGATCCGAAAAAGGACGGTGGGTGGATTATGTCATCGAGTTTGCCCGCGGGATCGATAACCTGGTCGGGTACCATGAAGAACTATCACAATGCCATCGGCAATCCAACACCGGCCGCTCCAAAATGCTGGATTTTTACTTTGATGTATTTCTTCAGACAGAAATAAAAGTAAAAATTAATGAATATGTAAAGGAAATTGAGCGTTATAACCAATGTATCCACGAAAACCAGGATCTGGGAGAAAAAGCTTTTTTTGCCGAGGTATTTAAGAAATATCCTGAATTCGACGCGATCTATAAAAAGAGTTTGAATAAAACATCTGATCATAAATTCGATCTCATCCAGCATCTACTGGAACATTCGGAATTCTTAAAGAAAGAAGATAATAAATGGATGAAACCGATTATAGAAGTCGTGCGCAAAACCTCATTGTTCTTTCAGCCACAGATTCGAACCAAGATCATGAATGAGGGATGGGCCAGTTACTGGCATGAACGGCTTTTTTTGCAGGATGACCGTATCAAGGGACATGAAGTCGATTTTGCGCGCACCCATGCCGGGGTCACTTCCATGCCGCGCGTGGGATTAAACCCCTATGCATTAGGAATGCGACTGATTCATTATATCGAAGATCTCGCCGATAAAGGCAAATATTCAATTGAATTCAAAAAATTGCTGGATGTAAAAAAGCGCCAGGATTTTGATGCCGACACCAAACAGGGAAATGATTTTATTTTTAAAATCCGAGAAAACCTGAATGACTTTATATTTATCAATACTTTCGTCGATCAGGACTTTATTAATCATTACAAATTGTTTGTGGTCGGGCGGCGGTTGAATCAGGCTAAAGGCGTGCTGGAATATTATGTCAAAAGCCGCAAGGCCGAAGACTATCGCAGGATGTTGCTGGAAGGCCTTTATCATCCGCCGCATATTGTGATTGATCCGGGCAAAGCCAACAATGGCAATATTTATCTGGTTCATCATTTCGAAGGCAAGCCTCTGGTGAAAGATTATATCACCAACACCATGCTGGGAATTGAATATCTCTGGGGGGCACCGGTTCAACTGGAAACCAGTGAAGTGGTGCAGGTCGAATCGTCGAAGCAACAGCTCACTATACCGGGTTTGACCATGCCTATCCAGCAAGAGCGCAAAGAAAAAGAGATTAAGTGGCAACGGGTGCGGTATACCATGAAAAATCGAAGACTTTCGAAAGAGGTTATTTCGAAGGATAGCTGACGTCAGGAGTCAGAGGACAGATTAAAAAGATTTATGATTTCTGACTTCGGTCATCTGACTTCTGTCGTCTTTCTTCTGTCTTCTGAACCAGGAGAAGCCGCATGGGCAAAGTGAAAAAAATTGCGAAGGCCTTAAAAAATAAAAAGGGCTCCAATTCCGATGCCGAGACCGCAAAAAACGGCATTAAAAAGGCGATGCGAACG
>JASFPE010000570.1:0-3625 GCA_050116155.1 Desulfobacterales bacterium | reverse complement strand
TCAGGGTTCAGAGGTTCAGGGTTCAAAGGTTCATTGTTTACCGTTCAGGGTTACCTTTATTTAGCTGGTTTTGTTCGTAGGATAGCAGATATTTGATGGAACCTCTAATGGCAGCACGGGTTCTTCCAGCATGATCGTACACATCCTGAAACTCAGTCTTCGTTATGTATTGCTGATCAAGCGCAACGTAAAGCTCACTTTGAACTTCGGTACAGGACCGCTTTGCATACCTAAGAAAACGAACAAACTCTGGGTTTGTCTCCGAATCGAATCCTTCCGCAATATTATGCATGGATGAACCTGCTGCTTCCTGAATTTGTCTCTTCAACCCAAAATCGTGAGCAAACTCTGGTTTCTTTGTTAATCCATAGACCTTGCGTGTCAACTCCCGGGCCAACTGCCATGCCTCAATATCCTCAAATCGCTCAATTTTCATGCCTTTTCCCTTCAGTTCTCACGACTCAGCAGATCTACTTTGACGTTAACCCTGAACCCTGAACCCAGAACCTCTGAACCTATAATATTAAGTATCTTCGACAACCAATTGAATGGTCTTAGTGCCATTCCAACGATTCCATCGAAGTTTGAAGGCAATTCGATCAAAGGCGTCTGGCAATGGCGATCCAGTGTCTATATTGAAATGAATGGCATTGACCGCTTTGGTTGCGGATTTAAATGTCTGCTTGAGAGTCATCCGGCGATGGTTGCTGCCGACGATTTTTGAAGATGCCACGCTTACATGGCGCGCCATAAAAATCGGTTCAGGATTGCCGGCCCCAAAAGGCGCCAGGGATTCAAGCTCGTCGATAAGTTGCCCTGAAATATCTGTAAATTTAAGTTCAACATCGATATCCATTTGAGGAACCATAGCATCCGGTTTTATGTGCCGGTCCACCGCCGCGTCGAAATGGCGATGAAACGGTATCAAATTTTCTACGGGTAAGCTCAGACCGGCGGCCATTGAATGCCCGCCAAAGTTTTCCAGCAAATCCCTGCACTCCAGAAGTCCTTCATAAAGATCAATCCCGGGAATGCTTCTGGCCGATCCTTTGCATAGCTGATCTTTGATGCCAAGCAACACCACCGGACGGTAGAATCTTTCAACCATGCGCGAGGCGACAATTCCCAAAACCCCTTCATGCCATTGGGGGTTCCATAAAACTAATGTTCTTTTATCCAATAGCTCGGGGTTTTCGGTCAGACGTGTCAGAATGTCGTCCAGTATTTTTTTCTCTGAATTCTGGCGTTTCTGATTGAAATCGTTCAATGTTTCGGCGACTTGCCTGGCGTGGTCGCTATTCATGGTGGTCAATAAATCGACGGCCGTGGAGGCATGTTCCATGCGGCCGGCAGCATTTAGTCTTGGTGCCAGACGGAAGGCGATATCATCAGCATCTATCTTACGCTTTGAAATCCCGGCGGCCTCCAATAGTGCCTTGATGCCCGGCCGCCCATTGGCATTGATTAAATCGAGTCCGATTTTTGAAAAGATCCGGTTCTCATCAATAAGCGGTACGATATCGGCGATGGTCCCAAGGGCCACCAAATCGCAGAGATTCTTCAGGTTCGGTTCGGGCCGATCCTGCCAGAATTGCATGTCGCGCAAAAATTTGCGCAGGCAAATCAACAGTGAAAAGGCCACCCCGACGCCGGCGAAGTGCTCCAGGCCCGAATTGCAATCTTGACGTTTTGGATTGATGACGGCTGTTGCCGGAGGTATGTTTGCCGACATGTTATGATGGTCGCTGATAATGAGATCGATGCCGCATTTGCGGGCTTTTGCCGCTGCTTCATGACTTCCGGAGCCGTTGTCTGCCGTGACAATAAGGTCAATCTTATTGGGTTGGGCCAGATTTGTAATATGGTTTGTCTGGAGGCCGTATCCTTCCCTGAGCCGGTGGGGTATATAATAAGAAACGTTCGCATCGATGTATCGAAAAAAATCAAGCAAAAGTGCAGTGGCCGTAACACCGTCTACGTCATAATCACCGAAAATGAGTATTTTTTCGTTGTTCTTGATGGCGGTGTAAATGCGATTGACGGCCGAGTCCATGTCTTTGAGGGAAAATGGTGAGCGGAGATTGTTTAACGAGACATTCAAAAACGCGGCAGCTTTTTTTTCAGAATCAATTTGCCGATTTATCAAAACGGCCGCGGTTATGGGGTGGCAGTTTAAGGCATGGCTTAATCTTGTGATTGATTCCGGATCCGGTTGCCGTATGTGCCATGTTTTTTGCATCAGTGCGGGTTGACCCCTACTACGTTTTGTCCTATACCGTGCTCGGAATCAGAGATCTCTGCGGGGCGGTAAGTTCCTTTATCCAAGATTTGATCAGATACTCGATGCTTGATACTCGATTCTCAATAACCGTTTTGGCACGGTGTTTGTCATGAATTATCGAGTATCCAGTATCGAGAATCGAGTAACCGGCAGCGAGCATCCAGTATCGAGCTTCGAGTATCCAGTATCCATTTATTATTTTTTTTGTCAAGCTGAACTTTGTTTTGGAAACCTCAAGAAAATATTATCGTGTTGATCGCAGCCAAATTGCCTATTTGAGATTTATTTTTGAGGCATATGATGGTATAGCTGTTGTGCGAACCTTGGACGCGCAAAAGGGAATTGTTGTGCTTCATATTGCTCCTGGCTGTGAAGCTGATGTTGAATTTGTTTTGCACGATCTTGGAAAGCTTATTATGATTGAAGAAGTATCCTGATGAATGCTAAAAATCTATACATTAATACGATCGGTTGCCAGATGAATGTTTACGATTCCGAACAAATTGCCAGCCATTTGGCTTTACTCGGTTATCAACAAACAGCATTTCCGGAGGCAGCCGATTTGATTATTGTCAATACCTGCACGATTCGTGAAAAGGCCGAACAAAAAGCATATAGTTTCCTGGGCCGGCTGGCACGTCTCAAACGGAAAAAAAATAGTCTCATCATCGGTATTGGTGGCTGTGTCGCGCAGCAGGATGGTGAAAAAATTCTGAAACGCCTACCCTTTGTCGATATTGTCTTTGGAACCCAGGCGATTCAGCGTTTGCCTGACTGGATTCAACAAATCGAGAAAAAACGTTGCCAGATCGTTGATGTTGAATTGAACGAAGAGGTCCGGGCAGACGAACCGATTATCGGTTTGCAGGGCGAATCCCAATCCTCACGATTTGTTACCATTATGCGCGGATGTGATAACTATTGCGCCTATTGCGTGGTTCCCTTTGTACGTGGGCGTGAAACCAGTCGCCCGCTGGAAAGCATCATCAAAGAAATTAGAGGCCTGGTTTCCCATGGCGTCAGAGAGGTTACGCTTTTGGGCCAGAACGTCAATAGCTATGGCAAAAAAGAAGGTCTGTGTTCGTTTGCCGAATTGTTGGCGCGCATCGATGAGATTGAAAACTTGTTGCGAATTCGATTCACCACGTCCCATCCCAAAGATCTCGATGCGGATCTCATCGACTCATTTCGCCATCTGAAAAAATTGTGCCGTCACATTCATTTGCCGGTACAATCGGGCTCGAATCAAGTCCTAAAAAAAATGAACCGCAAATACAGCCGCGAGCTGTACCTTGACAAAGTGTCAAAACTGCGGGATACTTCTTCTGATATCGCAATTACATC
>JASFPE010000569.1:0-3626 GCA_050116155.1 Desulfobacterales bacterium | reverse complement strand
CCCAAGACAAACACAGTGTCAAATTATCGAGCATCGAGTACCTGTTTGAATTAGTGAAATCTGGGAATAAGATAAGGCGCAAGTGCATAATTATACAAAATGTGCTGGAGGTAATTTCAAAAATGCAAAAAGAAAAAGTCACGTTAGAAGAAATTTTAAATGGAATCAAACCTGTTGATCAGCAGTGGATTGAGAAGGCACGCGAGCGGACTGCTCAATTGGTGATGCCGACCCGGGCTCTGGGAAGATTACATGAAATCTCCGAGCGGTTATGCGGAATTCAGCAGACATTGAAGCCTTCAATAGGTCGCAAGGCAGTTCTGGTAATGGCGGGAGATCACGGCATCGTGGACGAGGGAGTGAGTGCTTATCCTCAAGAGGTTACCGGGGCTATGGTCCAGACATTTCTTGTCGGTGGTGCAGGTATAAATGCGATTTCGCGCCATGTCGATGCCGATGTCTGGGTTGTGGACATGGGGATCATTCCGGAATTGAATACAACCAATATGAAAGGTGGTGAACGGTTGCTGATAAACAAGATCGGTCATGGAACGGCCAATTTTGCCCGGGGGCCGGCCATGTCTCGGGAAATGGCTGAAAAGGCGATTCTAACCGGTTTTCAACATGCCGCAAACCTATTTCAAAAAGACATTGAAATTCTGGGTACAGGCGATATGGGAATCGGCAACACAACCCCTTCGGCGGCTATCGGGGCCGTAATTACCGGAGCTGACCTTGAGGCCATGGTGGGGCCGGGAACCGGTGTGGATGATGATGGTCTCGAGCGCAAGCGCCAGGCTATTCGACGGGGCATCGAGCTAAATCAACCCAAACGCAGTGACGGCTTGGATGTGCTGTCGAAGGTCGGCGGTTTTGAAATTGGTGCGATCTGCGGCTGCATTTTAGCCGGGGCGTTTCACGGTTGTGCGGTGGTCATAGATGGCTTCATCTCAACCGCCGGGGCGCTTATCGCCTATACCTTATGCCCCACGGTGGTGGAATATATGTTTTCGGGACACTGTTCCGAGGAACCCGGGCATCGGGCGATGTTAAATTATTTAAACCTTGAACCGATTCTGGACCTCGGCATGCGACTGGGTGAAGGTACCGGCGGCACGCTGGCGATGAGTATTATGGAAGGTGCAGTGAAAGTATTCAAGGAGGTACTGACATTTGCAGAAGCCGGCGTTGCCGACAAAGAGGGTTGAAAAATAAAGTCTTTTTCATCTCAAAATACATACTTTCACCCATAGTGTATTCCAAATGGTTGACGTATGGTGCGACTGAGGTGGAATGCATATAAATTTCGTAAACTTGGACAGGAGGTGCCATGAAACAAGAGGGCAATTCGACCCATGCCAAACCCTTTTGGGAAAAAGCAATAAAACCTGCCGTGTTAATTATTATCGGAATCATCATCGCCTTCCCCATATTCAGTATCACCTATTATACCATGGTGCGGACCTCCACACCCGAATTTTGCGCGTCTTGCCACGAAATTCAGTTTGCCTATAACAGCTGGAAAACTTCCACCCATGTAAACAATGCCCAGGGCTTTGTCGCCGATTGCATGGACTGCCACCTCCCGGCACCCCAGGATACATTTGATTTTTTCTATGCCAAGACTTTCCATGGCATTAAAGATATAATTATCCATTTTACCCAGGATGAATATGATCACCAGAAAAACCGCGAAAAAGCCTATGCCAGTTTTGAAAATGATCAATGTATGAAATGTCATCGCAATCTGCTGTATATCCCCGATAAACGCGGTGCGATGCTGGCCCACAGAACCGTACTCTGGCCGCGGCCGGGGTATGAAAAAAAATGTGTCGATTGCCATCGCAATCTGGTTCACAATGATCGCCAGTACTACGAATATAAACAATTTAAAAAACCCTATAGGGGATTAGGCACTTAATGAACAAAATATATAATCGTTTGGCTTTTTTTCATTGAAACCTTTAAATTCAAATGAAAGGGGGCAGAGTATGAAAAAGCTGATTTGTTGTGCCGCGCTAATTCTCGGTGCCGCAGGCTTGATTATGTCCGGGATGCAGGTGGCACAGGCGCAATCGGCCGGAAACCTTCCGAAGGTGAAGGAGCTTCGAATTGAACGCAGCATGCCGCCCCAGGCCGTTGCCTGCCTGGAGTGTCACAAGCAGGAACATCCCGGGATTTTCAACGATTGGGCGAACAGTCGGCATGCCAATGCGAATGTGACCTGTTACGACTGTCACATGGCTGAAGAACATGATGGTGACGTCAGCCCACAGCACTACAAGCAGTATGAACGCTCGGATGTCAAGTGGGGCAAAGCCGAATATAAAGTTCCCGTAGCTGCGGCTGTGACGCCCAAAGACTGCTCCCGCTGTCATCCAGACGAATCCAAACAATACAGCCAGAGCAAGCATGCCAACACCATCGAAATCATGTGGAAGCTGGATCCGTGGCTCAATAAAGGCATGAACAGTGATTTTGAGCGCACAACCGGTTGTTTCCATTGCCACGGCACGGTTTTGAAAATGAAAGATGGTGTTCTGGATCCGGCGACCTGGCCGAATGCCGGTGTGGGTCGACTGAATTTAGACGGCAGTTTGGGAAGCTGTACCTCGTGCCATACTCGACACCGTTTCTCGGTCATGGAAGCCCGCAAACCGGAAGCCTGCGGTCAATGCCATCTTGGACCGGACCATCCCCAAATCGAGATTTATATGGAATCCAAACATGGTGATATCTATACCGCTCACGGCGATACCTATAACTGGGATGCAGCCGGAGGAACCTGGACGGCCGGCGTCGACTACCGAGCGCCGACCTGTGCGGGCTGTCACATGTCCGGATCCGGTAAGGTGATGGGGACCCATGATACAACGGAACGGCTGGCTTGGGAAACCCAGGCGCCCATAACGGTTCGTCCGGAAGATTTTAAGCCTTTCCCGGCCAAAGTTAATCATGAAGTTGAACGACAGAAGATGAAAGACATTTGCCTGCAATGTCATGCCAATACCTGGACGGATGGCCATTTCGTCAGACTGGACCAGGTAGTAGTAGATTACAACGAAATCTACGCCAAGCCTGCAATGAAGGTACTGGGAGAGCTATACGACAAGGGTTTGTTGGACCAGAGCAAAGCGTTTGACGAGAACCTTGAAGTCGAATGGTACGAACTCTGGCATCATGAAGGCCGCAGGGCCCGTTTTGGAGCGGCCATGATGGCACCGGATTATACCTGGTGGCATGGCTTCTATGAGTGTAAAAAACGCTACAACAGCTTTATGGAAGAGGCTCGCGAACTGCTTAAACACAATAAAAAAGCCTATAAAGCAGAAGATTTCCCAAACGCCACCGGCGATACTACCCGGCCCAAGGAAATCTTTGGTCAATAATCTTCCCTAATTTACAAAACCGAAAACCCTGCCTCTCGATCAGCGGAGGCAGGGTTTTTCGATTATGGCATATGGCATAGCGCAGCAAAACTGCAATAATTTATCTTTTTCTTAATTCCGCATTCCCCATTCCGAATTCGAAAGACCCCATGCTCCATGCCCCATGCCCTATGCCGATTTTGTTACTCCCACCTGTCACCCCCCTTATCCTCCAGATCAATCGTATCATTATTATTA
>JASFPE010000568.1:0-3627 GCA_050116155.1 Desulfobacterales bacterium | reverse complement strand
ATTCTCCTATGCTTATTTAAGAAATGAATTATAGGATCTTGCTGATTTAGAAGCCCTTGGTGAAGAATGAGTCTATGATCAGAAGGAAGGCTGAACCACAGCGTATTGATCTTAAAAAATAAATTTGTTAAATAAGTATGTTACAAAAGAACGAGCCTTTTGCGTCGACGCAAATCTATAGTAATTCCTGAAAAGTTTTATATATCTAAACACTTGTTGATTCTGAACTCTCAATTCAGACCTGTTTTGGAATAATCCATTTCTACTGCTGGCTTGTTTACACACCTAACGACAAAATTGACACGGAATTAAACAAATAGAATGGTCTCCCAATCTATTTTCGGAGAAAGAAGGCCTGATCCACTATCCATTATCTCTAGGATTTATTATGAGAATATTCAGATGGAGCAATAACGTTTTTATAAGGCATATAACTTTTTGCCCGCACCCCTGTATTACCAGGTCGCGAGGCTTTTTGGAAAGCTTGTTTGGTAAAAAAACGAAATAATATTCAAATAGGGGAAAAAGAAATGAGCTTTCTTTCCAGATTTCGAGTCACGAATATAACGAAATCTGTGATAACATACACGCGTTTCTTGACCAGGAAGTGTTAATGATCTGGTACGATGCTTTTTTCGCCGAACCGATGCGGCTTTCAGTTATGATTTCAGAGGAAAAGATCAGAAGTTTTTGTGAAAAAATATCCGCTTCGTATAACAAAATCAAATCCTAAACAGCGAGGGCTTAGATATGGAAGAGAAAAAAATAGGTATTGTTTCCAACTACTTTAGCAAAATATCAGTCGTTGCCGTTGAGATAACGGACGGAACGGTGTCCGTGGGGGATAGGCTCCATTATTTAGGATACACGACAGATTTTGAGTCCACAGTACATTCCATGCAGATAGAGCACAAATCTATTACAGAGGCGAAGAAAGGCGATCACGTGGGCATAAAGGTATCTGAAAAGGCAAGAGAAGGGGATAAGGTTTATAAAATAGTCTCGGACTAGCGCATGTCAACCAAAAAGAAACAACCAGATATGGACAGGCTGCAGCAACTAGCTGCCGAGGCCAGACGCAACCGAATGCAACAGGATCAGGCCTATCGGGCAAAAGCACTCAAGATTTATCCCTGGATCTGTGCGCGCTGCGGGCGTGAATTCTCCGGCAAGAAAGTTCGAGAACTGACGGTCCATCACAAGGACCATAACCACGATAACAACCCGCCTGACGGCAGCAACTGGGAGTTGCTGTGTATTTACTGTCACGACAATGAACACTCCCGGGATCAGGTAGCGGAATGGTATGACGAGGCGACGCCGGACACTGAACAAGAGCCATCTTTAACCCACAGGCCATTCGCAGGTCTGGAGGATTTGTTGAAGGCTAAAAAATAGAGAGGGTGTTCATGACTGACTTCTTGCTTTGGCTGTATTTATCCCATTCCGTTTTATTGATTAATCATGAAATTGATTCCGCTTCAATCCACACCTATTTCCTCAAAAACGGCCACAAGGAGTTTGATAAACCGATTTCAAAGCTTATCCTTCTTGCCACATTAATTGTGTCCATAGTTCAATTGATCGTCACTGTTTATTTGATCGTTACATAGACATTGCGATTGGCGATAAAAGTACGGGCTATTGCTGTGTCCTACAAATAAGTTACAAAATGATTGTCACTCCCGCGCAGAGCCTGCCCCCGTGTAGACGGGGGCGGGAGTCCAGTCATCGTCCCCGCGCAGGCGGGGATCCAGACATAAAGTAGATTTTCTGGATTCCCGCCTGCGAGGCTGTGGCATAATTGGTAAAATGACGCTTAAGGGTATTTTCGTCATTCCGGGCTTGACCCGGGCACGAAGTGAAGCTTTAGCCCTATCCACTTCTTTTTCAGAGTATTACGTCACTGGATGCCGGATCGAGTCCGGCATGACGGGCATAATTTAAGCGTTTTTTTTGATTTGCGACACAGTCTCCTGCGCGGGAATGACGAACGGATAGAAAGCCACCGCACTAAGAAATATTTTTACAATATTTCTGGTATGCAACACTAGATTCTTTTTAATAGAAGTCTACATTTTAATTAGGATAAGACCAAGTATTCACTGCAACTAGATGAAAGGAGGGATCATGGCTTATCGAAAATATTACAATCCCAGTTTTGGAGATCAGGGCGCAGAGGTGGCGCAACGGTGGCCGGAAGCCAGCTTTATCAAGGCCAAAGGAAAATCAAAACATACACTTGGTCTGGCGCTTTCCGGTGGGGGGTATCGCTCGGCCATATTCAATTACGGCATTCTCAAGGGGCTTTTTGAAATCAACGTCATACCGCAATTCGATTTTCTCTCTGTTGTCTCGGGAGGCTCTTGGATCGGGACGCCCTTTTCGATGTCCGATGATCTGAGGTGGTTCTTCGATGATATTGAAGATCACCCGAACCTGATTGAAGAAGGTTTTGAATCTTTGCTTGCAAACCCTCTGCGACTCGCCCAGGAAGCCGCACTCGCAAGGAAAAATCCCAATTTCCTTAGCAATATTTTCGGACGACTGCTGGCCCGAACTTTTCTGCGGGAACACGGTCAAAAATCCAGATACATCCCCCTGTCTGATAAGAAATTTTTCAATCCAAAAGACCGACCTTACCTTATCATCAACGGCACCGTCTATTTCCGAAAACCGGGAAGCTTTGATGTGACCCAGGAGTGTTTCGAAATGACGCGGCTTTACTCTGGATGCAAATCCCTGGGTTACGTCCATACCAAGGATTTTATAGCCAGGAAAAAGCCTTTAAGAGTACGTGACGCCGTGGCGATATCCGGTGCGGCCGTAGCCGTTCACCTCCCGGCGGTCGGTTCTGAGGTCGCCGGTATCGGACTCAGCCGTGAGGCAGTAAACTATGCGAAAGATAAGCCGGTCGGCAAGAAGGTGTGTGATGCCGATCATCTCGATATCGCAGACGGTGGTTTCTACAACAATCTCGGTATCGAATCGCTGATAAATCGGGGATGCAAGTACCTCGTTGTCGTGGACGCAGAACACGATCCAGAGAGAAAAAGGGGTGGGCGTTCAAACCAGGCATATAAAGGGCTTCGCACGCTTTTGAAAAGGCATCACATTCCAAATCCGATCGGTGAAGATAAAATCGCACTCCTGGACAGGGCGGACGAACCATTGCATGTGATAGACGGCACAGACGGATTACCCGACATTCTTTACATCAAATTGAAATCTTCCAATGATTTTAACGAGATTGCCAAACACGAAGATTATAACGATCCCGGCTTCCTGCGCAACATCTTCGGCAAAGGGGATTTTGCCTTCGATCCCCAGTTCAGCACCGCAAAGCTGGATTATGATTTCGTTGAGCACCGCAATCTATCCGAGCTCGGAACCTATGTTATCGATCAGCACAAAGATACCATCAAGGAGTTTGTCAACAGATCCGAATAAACGCAATATAAATATACCGGGAGCTCGAAGTATCTCCTTCTGAGTTAATTTCAGCCATTGAAGACCTTGGAGAGCGTTTTCGGCTGTATCGATCTGAACATCGCAAGCTGCATCTTGACCAGATAGAAGAGCTTCTTAGAAAAGGATAAAATTGTGAGCTTGAAAACCAGATGGATT
>JASFPE010000567.1:0-3641 GCA_050116155.1 Desulfobacterales bacterium | reverse complement strand
GGTTCACGGGACACTTCGGCAAATTTACCGGTCGTAATCAGTACTTTTGGCATCGTCACCTAAACCTCACATGAATAAGCTAAAATGATTATACAGTTACAGGAAGCATTCGCATCGAATGCTAATTCGTATATTCATATTTACATCTAGATTGGATTGTCAATAAGAACATAATTTGTTTACAATTTAATGTGATTATGCTTTTGCAGATTTTGGAACAAAATCTGGTCGCTGGCTCCTGGTTACTGGTCAGCAGAGCACCAAGCGCTAAGCGTTGAAAACATCAAACCAATATCGTATTTTATGTTTTAACCCTATGCGCTTTGCACCATGCCCTATGCCCGTAACTTGTTGACACCTGTAACCCGAAATATGCCTACACCTCAATTTGTCCACCATTTTAGATTGATGAGAATTATGTGGTTGATCCTGATTGTCTTAATCCTACATTTCACGCGGCATGGCATCATTTATCCGTTTGTGCCCTTGATGGCTGAATCAATGGGAGCCGGCCCGTCGGTCATTGGATTCACCGTGGGCGCCTTTAGTGTCATTGCCGTGTTTCTGTCAGTGCCTCTGGGTGGGTTGGTTGATCGCTTCGGGGTAAAGCGACTGCTTTTATTCGGTGTCGCCTGTAATATTGTAAATGCACTCATCTTGATCCAGGCAGACACGGTGTTAAAATTGATTATTGCCCAGATGATCGCCGGCGTGGCCTTTTTACTGCATGTTGTCGCCAGTCAGGCATATTTCTCCCGGCTTCCCGATCCCTCTCAGCGCGAAAAAGGTTTTGGGTGGCTTGGTTTTGGCGCTTCCGCCGGTCAGAGTGTGGGTCCAATCCTGGGCGGATTTCTGGTCGATCGCCTTGATTACCAGGCTGCTTTCTGGGTGGTCCTGGTTTTGTCGAGTATGGGACTCGCGTTGGTAGGATTAAAACGTACCCGGGAATCCAATCCCACCAAATTATCATACAATTTGCTTCAAGATACCCGGCAGGCCAAGGCACTGGCCATGGATCCCAGTGTGCTGATGGTGCTTGTTTTTACCTTTGCGATCATATTTGCTGCCAGCCTGCGTTCCTCATTTTTGCCGGTTTTTCTGCGCGCTGAGGGACTGACAGAGGCCTCGGTGGGATTGTTGATATCTCTTTTTGCCGTGATGTCAACCAGCATAAGACTCATATTCGGAAAGCTGGTTCAGTTATTTGATCGCAAAAAGATCATCGCCCTATCCATGCTGGCTGTAGTCCTGGGCGTCGGGCTGATCCCATCGATGTTTTCGGCAGTATCGTTTGCCGTCATCCTCGCAGTCTTTGGGCTTGGCTTTGGCATGACCCAACCCCTATCCATGGTGATGATCGCCGATCTGACAGACCCGAACCAATCAGGGCTCGCCATGGGCCTGCGATTTATGGCCATCATGGTTGCCAACCTGCTGAGTCCTATTTTTTCTGGATTTTTAGTGGGCACGTTTAGCTTGCCATCTGCATTTTATGTTGCCGCAGCCGTGGTCGCCCTCTGTGGCATCCAGATGCTGATCGTCAGGCCGGAACTCATCCCCTCCCGCAGACTGTAAACACATCACCGCTGTTGCTATGTCACTGTGCCTTTTGAAGTCAAATCAATTTTACGTGATGGCTCTTGTACTGATTTGACATTAAATCTCATTTCCGATAGCAGTAACATCAACTCAGCGTAATCCCCCATGTTAGAATATAGAAACCTATCGTATTTTGTTTACAATCAATTCGGGGAGGGAGGAAATGTACAGATGAACATAAAGTCCGTTCCGGTCATTGAACTGAATCAGACGGATCCGAAACAACGGGGGCAGGCATATGGTGAGGCTGCCAGGGATAGGATTGAGAAAATTCTTGCAGCCTATCGCGAAATTTTCCACCGTGTAACTGGTGAAACGTGGCAGCAAACTGCTATCAGAGGCGCACCGTATATTCTAAAAGCAAAAGCCTTTGCCCCGGATCTCGTGGAAGAAATTCAAGGAATTGCAGAGGGTGCTGATCGCGCGTTTGAAGATGTCTTTTTGTTAAATGCCCGATCCGAGATTCTGTTCAACCCCGAGGTTTTGGCCCAGGAGTGCACCTCGATTGCCGCCCTGCCGGAAGTCACCAAGAATGACGACATGCTGCTGGCTCAGAACTGGGATTGGTACAAGGAAGTCTTGAACTGCCAGGTAATTCTTAAAATTGACCGACGGGAAGAAAAGCCATCCCTGGTGACCTTCACCGAAGCCGGACAACTTGCTAAGATCGGCATGAATGCTGCCGGCATCGGTCTGGTAGTCAACAATCTGATATCCGATCAGCCCCGGGTTGGTGTGCCGTGGATATTTCTCACCCGGCGCATTCTGGAATCTTCCCATCTGGCCCAGGCCCTGGGATATGTTTTAAACTCCGCCAGGGCTCATTCCATAAACTTCCTCATCGGGTTTGCTGATGGGGAAGCCGTTAATCTGGAAACCTCTCCGGTTGAAGAACATGTATTGTGGCCCGAAAATGGAATCTGCGTCCATACCAATCATTATCTTGAACCGGGGATAAATTTTCGTGACCTTAAGTCCCTGCAGAATCCTTACCTGTCGACCTATCTTCGCTGCCGCCGGGCCCAAAAAGGCATGATGGAGTTAATGGGCGGCATTGATGTTGATGCGATCCAAAATATTCTCAAAGATCACATGGACAAGCCATTTTCTGTCTGTGCCCACCAGAACCCGGCTGTTGAACAGCTCGAGCAAATTGTGACCTGCCTGTCCATTGTAATGAATCTCACGCAGAGACAGATTCATTACACCCTGGGCAATCCCTGCCGGGGGGAAGTACAAACGCTGAACCTCGAATGGTGATTGTCGATATATGTATGGAAATATCATTATGATTTATACCACCAGCGCTCCATCGACTTCCAGCCATCGACGTCCCGGTTTGCGGCCAGGGGGCCATGAGCCAGGTTGCTGCGGCTGGCAAAGACGTATTGCGCGTAGACCGGGATAATCGTACCGCCGTCGTCACGTACGATCTCCTGCATCTCCCAGTACATCGCCCGGCGGCGCTTGGGGTCGAGCTCGGTGCGGGCCTCAACCAGCAGTTTATTGAAGCGCTCGTTCTTCCAGTGCGCATCGTTCCAGGGGGAATCTGCCGCGTAGGCGGTAGTGAACATCAGATCCTCGGTGGGTCTGCCGCTCCAGAAGCAGGTGCAAAATGGCTTTTTCAACCAGACATTCGACCAGTAGCCGTCATTCGGCTCGCGCACGACCTGAATATCGATGCCGGCTTTGGCAGCCGACTCGCTGAAAAGCACCGCAGCGTCGATGGCCTTCGGAAACGCGGCGTCGGCGGCGTGAAGCTTCACCGACAGTTTGTCGAGGCCGGCCTGTTTCAGGTGGTAACGGGCCTTTTCTGGATCATACTTGCGCTGCTCCATGTCGGTGTTGAAATAGCGGTTGGCCGGCGTGATCGGGCTGTCGTTTCCCACCTGTCCGAATCCGGAGAGCAGGATTTTGACTAGCTGCTCGCGGTTGATGGCATATTTAAGGGCAAGACGCACATTGACGTCGTCAAAGGGCTTAACGTCTGTAAACATCGGCATGGTGAAATGCTGCGTCCCGGTTACGGCGTTGACGGTGAT
>JASFPE010000566.1:0-3644 GCA_050116155.1 Desulfobacterales bacterium | reverse complement strand
AAGTCAAAATTTCTGGCAACCCATTTTCGGTCTTATTTATGCGTTTTTTGCTGTTGGGGTTGCGTGCTTCGGGTTGCGCGTTGCGGGTTCCGAGTTTCGGATTGCGCGTTTCGCGTCACAAGCCAAAAGTTACGTGCATGGCGAGACGCGGATCCCGCACCACGCAACGCGTGATGGCTAGATGATCGTCCATACAATACGGGCATCATTTTGAACAATCGAGGCGATGTGGTCGTTAAAAAAGTGGTGTTCGATAAACCATTTTTTGTTCAAATAATTTATCGCCAGATGATGCTCATCAATAATCTGTTCAATCCGGCATTTTAAAAGGTCTTTAATGCCGGTCGTGGAAGCTTTCAGCACCGCCTCCTTGGCGGTCCAGTAGCGGTAAAATATGCTAAAATCATCTTGTGATTGATCGGCAAGCGACCATTCAGATTGTGTGGCTGTTCTTTTATAAAGGCCCCGGGAGCATGGAAGGATTTTCTCGATATCGATACCAATGGGCCGAGGGGATACCACGCCAGCGACATATTCTGATTTGTGGGTAATGGACCAGTAGGTGCCTTCAAAGGGCAGGGGAGCACCGTTTTCATCCTTTTTCAACTCTCCCGGGGAAATTCCGCTTTTTTGAGCCGAAGCTGCGATTGCTTTTCTGGCATGCTGGCTGAGGAAGGTGACCCGATCTCTGGGTTTATAATCCGCGACTTTTTCAGGTACGGATAGAATTACAGGAAATATAGTACGAGTGCGGAATGCGGAATGCGGAATGCGGAATGTTTTCTGCCTGCTCATCCAGATTTTTATCCTTCAGAATTGATACTTCGTATTAAAAGATTAGTGCAGTTTTTTTGTTTCCAAGCTTTTGCCTTATGCTTTTATTCCACCTTCCGCCTTGCGCATTCAGGAATCTTTGAGTCTGAGTGCTTCATCATATATTTTTTTCCGGGGCATTTGATATTTTTTTGCCAATCGCTTGGCCAGTTCAGAAAGCTTTTCCCGGTTTGAATCCAGAGCTTTAATTATTTCATTTTGCACTGTTTTCCAGGAAACCTCTTGTTGTGCGCCTCCACCGGCAACCACGAGTGTGCATTCGCCTTTAACCTCGGTACGGTGCTTCAAAATGTCCAGAATCTCCAACAGCGAACCTCTTACAAATTCTTCATGGAGTTTGGTCATTTCCCTGGCTAACACGGCCTGTCGGTTTCCTATGGTGCCGATGATTTCCCCAATCGTGGCTAAAATGCGTTTGGGCGATTCGTAAAAAATCATGGTGCGCTGCGCTGCGGCGAGTTCGGTGATCTGCTTCAAACGCTTGCTTTTTTGTTTGGAAAGAAAACCTGCAAAAACATAGGTATCTGTCGGCAAACCGGCAGCACTCAGGGCAGCCGTAACTGCAGAAGCTCCGGGAATGGGGATAACGCTGATATTCTTAGAAATGGCTGTCTGTATTAAGCGGTACCCGGGATCTGAAATTGAAGGGGTGCCGGCGTTGGAAACCAGCGCAATTGAGTTGCCATTTACCAGTTTATCGATAAGTTTCGGTGTTCGCCGGTCTTCGTTGTGCTCATGATAGGAAACAAAGCTGTTGTTAATATCGTGTCTTGCTAAGAATCTTCGAGTTTTACGGGTATCCTCAGCGGCAATGAGGTTCACCGTGCGTAAGATATTAAGTGCTCTTAAGGTGATATCATCTTTATTGCCTAACGGAGTGGCCACAATATATAAGGTGCCGGCTCCAGGACCCGTTTCAGGTCTAACCGTAGGCGAGTTCGAAGGCATTTTTAATAATCTCTATTTGAGGTGTATCGCGAGTTGCCGTGATAGCCACAACGTCAAAGCGTGCCTTGGGATTGCGGCGATCAATCGTTTTAAGATATTGAAGGGCGACCATCGATATTTTACGCTGTTTTGCAGGGGTAACGGCGCCTTTGGGGTTTCCAAATTGCCACGACTTTCTGGTTTTAACTTCCACAAATACTATCGTTTTTTTGTCTTTTGCGATGATATCGATTTCGCCGAGTTTCGTTCGATAATTCATTTCAATAATCCGGTACCCATTTTTCTTAAGGTGACGGGCCGCAATGGCTTCGCCTTTATCACCGAATTTTTGTTTTTGATGAGGCATGGTCTTCCGCGTTGCGAGTTGCGCGGTTCGCGTTTCGGGTTGCGAGTTACGCGTACCGCGTAACCCGGACCACGAGACGCGCACCACGGACCTCGCTATTTGATCGAAACCACCGGGCAATCAGCATTTATGATCACATATTGAGCTGTTGAACCAAAGACAAGCTTTCCGACTTTGGATCTCTTGCGAATGCCAATGACTACTTCATCAATCTCATTGCGGTGGGCAAAATCGACGATTTCCTCACCCGGCGTCAAATTGGTGACGATAACCTGAGCTTCATAGGCAATATCTGACGTGTCGAGAATATCTTTGACAACCCCTTGCAGGCTGTGCTCTTCTCGTTGAATTTCTTCATAACCCAACTCATGACTTTGCGGCAGCGCTTTGACGATAAACAGGCTTCCCCCGAAGACCTCGGCATGGTATCGTGCCAGTTTAAGCGCGTCTTGGGCTACATTTGATCCGTCATAACATACCAGAATTTTCATTTTATCCTCCTCACTGGGTGGCCGGGACAGTTAAATTGAATATTGAAAATCGATCGAATTTTACCTTTTTAATTTAAATCCGTCAATTGGTTAAAGGTATTCTTTGACGCCCTTAAAGCTGCGTCGATGAATTGGCGAGCAGCCGAATTTGCGGATTGCGGCCTTGTGGGCTTTGGTTGGATATCCTTTGTGCTGGCAGAAGCCGTATTGAGGATAGTAGAAATCATAGCTTTCCATCAATCTGTCCCGGGTAACCTTGGCAATTATGGATGCAGCGGCAATCGAGACGCTCAAACTGTCACCTTTGATAATCGGTTTTTGGGGAAGTTGCGAAGAAATGCAGAAGTTGCCATCGATGAGCAGGCAATCCGGTTGCGGATCGAGGTTATCCACGGCCATTGCCATCGCAAGCAATGAGGCTTGCAGGATATTGATTCGATCAATCTCGACCGGGTCCACAATGCCGATTCCGATGGAGCTCGCCAGAGTGTAAATCTTGTCGTAAAGTCGGGCGCGTTTTTTGGCGGAGAGCTTTTTGGAATCCATCACATTTGACAGCGCAAATGCAGGGGGCAGTATAACTGCAGAAGAAACAACGGGACCGGCCAGGGGACCCCTGCCGGCCTCATCGATTCCAGCAATCTTTCTATAGCCATTTTCTGTGGCTTCTTTCTCGAAAAACCACAAATCCATCACAGGAATTCGGAAAGATCGTGTTTCGGGTTACGCGTTACAAGTTACGTGGTACGAGTTACGCGGTGCGGGGTACGGGTTGCGCGTTTCGGGCTGCGAGTCACGCGTACCGCGTAACACGTAACGCGCAATCTGGGACACGCAGCCCGAAACTCTCAGCACGCTTCAAACTTCCGCATTCCGCATTCCGATTTCCGCCTTTTGTAGTTACGTTATTCGTTTTTCCTTAATCCTTGCTGCTCGGCCGCGAAGCTTGCGCAGATAGTAAATTTTTGCGCGGCGCACCCGACCGCGGGTGATGACTTCTATTTTGCTGATTACGGGTGAATGGA
>JASFPE010000565.1:0-3651 GCA_050116155.1 Desulfobacterales bacterium | reverse complement strand
ACAACCCGGGTTATATAAAATGGGGATATATACCGAGATGGGTCAAGTCGGTTTTAGCTTGGCACGCGACTTCAAATTTAGATACTAATTTTGAATCAAAGACGGACATACCTTCAGAGAATCCCAAATTTTTTTACTCGCTTTTGATATTCACGATATTGATCTCCGAAGGCTTCGATTAATATTTTTTCCTCTAAATTCACACGATACAGCATCATGGATGTAATGAGGAATATGGCGATGAGATTGAACCAGCTTAAACTAATAACCGCATTGTAGATCACCAATTTAAGGATAAAAATCGTGTAAATCGGATGCCGAAAATACTGGTAGATGCCGTTTGTTTTCAAAGTTCTGGCCGCAGGAAACACCGAGAAGGATCGTCCCAGCGAAATATAAGATAGAACAATAAACATTTTCATAAGTATTAATAAACTAAGAACGGTAAGATCGAAAAGCGGTGAAGAAATTTGTTTGTACAAACTGAAATGCAGGAAAAAAGGCGCGAACTTTGTTTCCATGAGTTGGTCATAAAAGAAGAGATGAAATTGCCCCAGAATAATTGCACCCCCTCCGCCAATAGCTACTGCAACGATGCTTCCAAGAGAAACATCGATATGTTTTGCCCTCGAGCGAATAAGAATAAGAACGATTAAAAGGCTGGCAATGATGACATCGAGCAGAACATAAACGCCTTGAAGATCGAAATATAATATTCGTTTGAAGTCGTAATAAATACAGGGAAACAGCACAATCAGAGCAAAAATACTGCTTCCAACAAGATTGTTTTTTATTAAGGCTTGAATTATTTTGCCAAATCTTCTTAGTAGCAAATCAATGCCCGCAGAGGATATCGGACTGTATCCATCGTTGCGCGGATATTTTAGTTGATCGATTTTTTCCATACTATTGTTTTCGGTATATTGCCGAAAAACCTTAATTGAAAATTATTCGAAAATCCAGTATATTATAAATACCATCAATTGTAATATGCCTCTCATGATACGATGTTTGTCCGACAAAATAAACAAAAATAGATAGCCATGCGTCAATCAAAGCGGACCCCATTTCCCAAAGAAAATGTTGATCCAAATTATTCGAGCGGTAATGTATGGATTCGATGGCTGATTCTGAGACTGTTACGCCGGATAGCCGATGTTTTATCGGAAATAAACGCCGCGACTCGATTTGGATTGGATATGGGCTGTGGTGGAGGAAATGTGATCTATTATCTTCACCGCCAGGAAGTCATCGGTGATTTGGTAGCGGTTGATCTTGATGTGGAGAGAATCGGGTTTGCAAAACATCACTTTCCCTATGCCAATTATTTCAGTGCCGATATTAATCAATTGATATTTAAAGATGATACGTTTGATTATATCATTGCCACCGAAATATTCGAGCATTTACCCGCTCCCCGAGGGGCCATCACGGAACTGAGTCGTATCGCCAAGAACGGTGCATATTTGTTAATCTCCGTTCCATACGAACCATTTTTTCATTGGGGCAATCTGGTTAGAGGAAAATACTGGCGCCGCATGGGAAAAACACCCACCCATGTTAATTTTTGGAATCGTAACCAATTCAAACAATTCTTGGGCCAACATGTCACCATAGAAAAAGAGTATTCTATTGCTACGTTTCCCTGGCTGCTGTTTCTGTGCAGGTTCACGTCCCCACCAGCAAATCAAGTCACCAAATGAGATGGTCGGTATCCATGAAGAAGGGCTGGCACAATTATCTGATTTATCTTTCAATCATCTTTTTAATCTTGGCCTTAATAAAGGCAGATTATTTAAAAATACCGATCATCTATTCCAGGTTATCATTGCTTGCTGCCTTCATCCTTCTTTTTGTCGGATTTATCGTTAACACCATATCTCAATATGAATTCTTGGCTCATTCCAATTATGCCATCGGTCGCAGGCATGCGCTGGCCATGGTCGGTTTAAATATTTTCGGAAAATATATTCCGGGTAAAATGTGGATGGTTGTGGGCAGCGCCGTTTACGCGGCTGAAAAAAGTGGATATTCTTTAGTCGATCTTTCGGTAATGTTCCTGCAGGCGCAAATAATTGGCATTTGGTGTGGCTTAATCCTTGGCATCGCCGGCTTGTTGATCAACAACAGTTTGCACGTCGCAAGTTGGATGGGTTGCTTGATTCTTATAGGACTCTCAGTCGTCCTTTTTTCGAAAACAGCCCATGATGCGGTTGAACGACTCATCAATAGATTCAAAGCCACCCCCTTTAAACTCCCCCGACTTACCATCCGGTCGACGATCATTCTGCTGCCCTGGTTTTTTGGCAGTTGGCTATCTTGGGGCATTGGTTTTTATTTTTTGACCGCCAGCCTCACCGATCACGCCGTTCCATTATCCATCATATTCTGCTTTCCGCTGGCAGGCACACTCGGCATTCTATTTTTACTGGCTCCAGGAGGCCTTGGTATTCGTGAAGGTATCATGGTCGCATATCTCTCTCAGTTAAATATTCATCTTGCTGATGCCATCACCATCTCGGCTGCCTCTCGCCTGTGGTTTTTATTTGGTGAAATTTTTATCTTTGGCGTTGGATTTTGCGCCCATCGATGGCGCGATGGAACCATAAATTCCAAAGATTAATTGGATACGAAAAATTACATTTATTTAAAATATCAGTCTCATAGGCCACCGGACAGCCCTTCGAGCAGAGCTTTAACATTATGGCCCAATACCTGGTGATTATAGCCTCCTTCGAGAATTCCAAAGCACCCTCCTCCACAACGCGCGGCAGCTTCGGTGACCATTTTCCCGATTTCCTGGTAATCGCTGGTTAAAAGTAGTCCGCCCCAATCGTCCTGATGGTTGTCAAACCCGGCAGAGATCCCGATGATATCCACCTGGCAGTGCTCCATCTCTTGGGCGATTTCGTCCATGAATGCCCGGCGGGCGGCAGCTTCCATATTATGGACGGTCACCCAGGATTGGCCTTCTAAAATGTTGACTGTCCCGTCGCCATAATGAAGATCAATATCCAGCACATACGCCGAATCAATCTTTTTTTGTTTTTTTAAAGCCATCAGGGCAATCGCCATGTTATTGAAAAAACAAAATCCCCAGGCCGATCCGGCAGACGCGTGGTGGCCGGGAGGACGAACAAGTCCAAAGCTCGGCGCATCAAGTCCGAGCGTTGCCGCCTGGATGGCGCCACCGGCTGCCAGAGCCGATATGGGGTATAATCCCTGGCGGCGCACATCGTCAATGTGCTTGCTGTCATGAACCGCCTGGATATCCTTTTCGGTTGCCGGAACCGCCCCGATAAACTCCACAAGAGGTTCGACAACGCTTACAATCGCTTCAATTCGCCCGCCGGCTGCGGCAGGATCTGTGGTATAGACCTGATAAAAATCATCGTGGAAAACAACCTTCATAACGTCCTCTCTTTTGGGGCTCTGTCTTAGTTAACTTCCAGCCAGCAAGCTTACAGGCTCGAAGTAGTTCAGAAATAAATAGGTTCCAGGTGTCGGGTGTCAGGTGTCAGCTGTCAGGTTTCAATAATTGAGGAATTCAGAAATTGAGGGATTTAGGAATTAGAATGATAGAATACCTCCAATCCCTGAATTCTTAAATTCGCAATCCCTAAATTATTTGCCCTGACACCTGACACCCGA
>JASFPE010000564.1:0-3659 GCA_050116155.1 Desulfobacterales bacterium | reverse complement strand
CAATCTGTTCCATAACGAATTTTGCAGAATTTATTCTGTGGGAGCGGCTTCCAGCCGCGAATATCATCTCAAGCCAGCCTTTTGATCGTGGCTGGAAGCCACTCCCACAAAGAATTTGATCTAAGCCCTACTCCATTTCGATGCCTTTTATTTCCGCATTCCGCATTCCGAATTCAAAAAAGTCCCGGCATGAGGAACAATCTCAATATAAGATGTTAATGGCAACGCTACTCAAGCTTATGTTTAATAATGGCGCCCTTGTCTGCCGATTCCGCCAGCTGCGAGTATAATGCCAAATAGCCCTTTTTGAACTTCGGCTCCGGTCGTTGCCACTTCGCCAATCGATCCTGAATTTCCTGATCAGAGAGATGTAATTGCAGATTACGATTGGGAATATCAATGGTGACTTTGTCTCCGTCTTCTACAATTGCGATGGGCCCACCTTCCGCAGCTTCGGGTGAAATATGCCCCACAAAGCAGCCATTGTTGGTTCCCGAAAACCGGCCATCGGTCACCAGTGCAGTCTTCAGAGCCAATCCTCTTCCATACAAGAGCTTCATGGCTTTGTACATCTCACGCATCCCCGGTCCTCCCTTGGGACCTTCATAGCGAATCACAATCACCTCGCCCTCCTTGACCTTACCCTCCAGGATGGCATTGTCAGCCTGCTCTTCGGAACCAAAACAATGGGCCTCGCCCGTGAAGGTTTGCATATCCGGATGAATGGCGGCCGGTTTGGTAATGGCCGTGTTGGGGGCCAAATTTCCATGTAAGATGGCCAATCCGCCCTGTTTGCTCCATGGATCGTCGATGGTTTTGATAATGTTTCTATCAAGAATCTTTGCATCAGAAACATTCTCGGCTACTGTATTGCCAGTAACCGTCAGGGCATCTCCGTGTAAAAGAGGCAAAAGCTCCTTCATCACGGCCGGCACCCCCCCGGCATGGTGGAAATCAGGCACATTGGGTGCGGCCGCCGGGTTCATTTTGGCAATGTGGGGAGTGCTGCGGCACAATTCTTCGAATAAATCCATGGTAATTTCGCAGTCGGCCTCGTAACCGATCGCCGGGATGTGCAGGGCAACATTGGTCGAACCCCCAATGGCCGTGCTGACCCGAAGGCCATTTTCAATGCCCTTTTGGTTTAGAATCTGACGGGCAGTAATGCCGCGATGAAAAAGCTCAACGATCTGGCGCCCGGATTCCTGAGCAATACGCAAGCGTTCGGCAAAAGAAGCCGGAATGGTTGCACTTCCCGGAAGAGAAAGTCCCATGGCTTCGGCCACACAGCACATCGTGTTGGCCGTCCCTAAAAAAGAGCATGAACCACAGGTAGGCGCAGTGCCGTTTTCCAGCTCCATGAATTCGGCCTCTTCAATCTTACCGGATTTTAGCATTCCCAGACCTTCGGTGAGCGAGGTGATATCCGAGGATCGACCATCAAACTCGCAACCGCCTTCCATGGGCCCGCCCACCACCATAATGGCCGGCAAATCCAGTCTGGCGGCAGCCATCAGCATGGCGGGCACAATCTTGTCACATGATCCCAGCAGAACGATGGCGTCGAGCCGGTGGGCTTCGACCATCAGTTCAATATCATTGGCAATAAGGTCGCGGGTGGGTAAAATATAGTGCATGCCGTCATGCCCCTGAGCAATGCCGTCACAGGCTGCGATAACGCCGAACTCTACGGGCGTGCCACCGGCCTGTCGGATTCCCTGTTGGAGATATTCCGAGACCTGCTTTAAATTATAGTGCCCCGGAACCACCCGATTCCATGAGTTGGCAATTCCGATCAGGGGCTTCTCCAGATCGTAATCACTGTAGCCCATAGATTTGTATAAGGAGCGGTTGCTAGACCACTCAGGGCGTTCGAGAATTTTTTTGCTACGCCAGTTCATCGATAGTTTCCTTTCATTTATATTATTTTTTATTCTCGTCGAATGATACGCAAAATAGGTTGCTAGCCAGCCGAATTCATCAAGCTTCGAGCACATCGCATCGAGTGTCCAGTATCCAGCATCGTGTATCGATCAAATAGGTTTCAGTATCCACTATCAACACTGATTTAGACTGTCAACATCGTTGAAATCGGGAAAAACTGACACAATGTGTTAAACTTTGCTTTTACGCATCGATAATTTTAAACATCATTCTGGGTACAATACAATTTTTCTATTGACATAGCATCATTTTAGAGCTTTAAATCTGTTTCACGGGGGGCAGAAAAAAAGTCAATATACATCTCAGGCAGTTAAACTCGCCGAAATGCAAATCACAGCGGACTAAATATCCCATCACATGCGTTTTTTACACCACAACGATAAAACTTTTTTCTCTCCAATCTTTGAAAGGGGGTGAGCATTTAGATTAGGAAGAGTTACCTGAAACTCTACAACATTTATTGTTAAAGGAGGTAATTGACCATGAAGAAGCAAGACAACAATATCACGCGACGGGACTTTATTAAGACTACGGGTGCCGGTCTCGCCGGCGCGGCAGTTCTCGCCAGTCCATTAGGGCCCATCGCAAACAGGGCGTTTGCTGCAACTCCGCCGAATCTCGCCGTAGAAAAAGGCGCCACCCTGAATGTCCTCAGATGGAGCGTGTTTGTGAAGGGTGACAAGGATCTCTGGGAGGCGAATTGCCGCAAGTGGGAACAGGCCACCGGCTGCAAGGTGGTGAACGAATATCTTTCCTGGGAAGATGTTCGACCAAAAGCCGCTATGTCGGCCGCAGTCGGTGCAGGACCGGATCTTGTGTCCGGTTGGCATGATGACCCGCACCTTTACCCGGATAAACTGGTGGAGGTCACGGACGTAGCCACCTACCTCGGCGCAAAATACGGCGGCTGGGAAGATGTGTGTAAACCATATGCAACCAAGGATGGCAAATGGATCGCCATACCCATGGGAGCACCCGGCCAGCAAATTGTCTACCGAAAAAGCTGGCTTAATGAGGCCGGTTACGACACGTTTCCCTCAAAGACCGAGGATTTCATCAAATGCTGCAAGAAACTCAAAAGCAATGGCCATCCGGTAGGTTTTGCCATGGGTCATGCCGTGGGTGACGGGAACAACTGGGCCTACACCTGGTTGTGGTCATATGGCGCTTCAACCGTCAACAAGGATGGTTCCCCCGCAATCAACAGCCCTGAAACCAGAAATGCCCTGGAAGGATATAAAGAGTTGTACAGCGCCATGATCCCGGGTTGCGCGTCATGGCTGGATCCCCACAACAACAAGTCTTATCTGGCCGGGCAAATCTCCGTCACCAACAACGGGATCAGCATCTACTATGCAGCAAAAAGCAAATCGGAGTGGGCGGAAATTGCCAAGGATACCTACCACGCTGAACTGCCCATCGGACCGGTAGGCAAACCCACTCAACTGCACCTGTTCAACCAGGCCTTTATCTTCAAACACACTGCGGTTCCCAACGCGGCCAAGCATTTTCTGATGTTCATGCTGGAAAAAGAGCAGGCAGCTCCCTGGATGGACGCCATGCGCGGATACGTGACGCCGGGTCTCAAAGATTATAGCAAGCTGCCCGTGTGGACCGATGACCCCAAACACACCGCATACCGTGACTGTGTCAAAAACATGCTGTGGAACGGCTATCCCGGCCCCATCGGACCGGGGTCGGCGGCTGTCATGGCC
>JASFPE010000563.1:0-3667 GCA_050116155.1 Desulfobacterales bacterium | reverse complement strand
GGCGCAGACGGCACGTAAGCCTTTAATTCTTTTACCGATATTTCACAGTGCGCCTTCAGGGTTTCAAGAATTTTCTGCCTGGCCGGTGATCGTGCGGTGGTCGACAAATCTGTCCCAGCCAGGGTCACATAACGTTGGGTCCTCACTTTGGTTTTACCGCCTCCCAGTTCCCGGGATTTGGTTATTCGTCCCCGGCGCTCAAGCGATTGAATGAGGGCAGCCGGAATAGATTGGTTAATCTTTTTACTCAAATCTTTCTGGCGGCAAGGGCCGGATTTCAGACATTGTAAAATCTGCTTTTCAACCGGGGTTGCCGAATCCTGCTGCAATGCCTGATAGCCCCTATCGGCAATAGCGATGGTTGCAACATCATAGATCGTCAAACCGCCGGGAAGCGCGGTCTTGATGACTTCGCCAAGCGGATGCTTATAGTAATCTGAAATCCATTGGAAAAACGGTACCATCGATGGCACAAACAGGGGGCTGTCATCGAGAACATCTAAGATAAGCTTTAAATCCTTATCCGGGTCCGTATCGCTATAACCCAAGATGTAGCCGGTAACCCTCCTCTGGCCAAAGGGCACCAGCACACGTTTCCCGACGGCGACAAATGACACGAAACTTTCCGGAACACCATAGGTAAACGTATTGTGCACTGGCAGCGCTACAGCGACATCGATGTAGGTGTCGGATGGCATCATCTAATAGTCTCCATCGGCAAATAAGAATATTTGATGTTTTTTAAAATACTTGCTATACTTACAAAAAAATACTATAACGCTAAAGAGTCTGCTTTTAAAGAATTTGACGCATCTGAAATCATGTATTGAGTAGTCTTTTTTTTATGGAGGAATCAATGAAAAAAATCATAAACCAATGCATAATTTTCTTGGTGATCGTGACGCTCATCGTCATCCCCTTTGGTTCATCCGCCCTGGCCCAAGAATATTTTGAATCCACGGAGCCCGAAGGTGGCGAAATGATATATGATACTGTGGTTCTCAGGCCTGTGGGAATGATTGCAACCGCGGTGGGCTCAGTTTTTTTTATACTATCCCTTCCATTTTCGGCATTGTCAGATAATGTCGATGACGCAAAAGAAAAGCTTGTCAAAGATCCTTATAGATTCACCTTTGAGAGACCGTTAGGTGAATTTTAGGTGCCCAGAATTTTCATTCTACCATCTTGACACGGCATCATATATCGAATATACGAGGCGGCGAAAGAGTTTTGTCGGTTACGAATGCTGTTTTCAATGCTGTCACGCCAGTAGTGCACCCTAACGCTAACTATCAAAAATAAGGAGGTCGCCGTGTCGGTAACTGTGGTCGAGCATCCGCTCATCAAACACAAGCTTGCGCTAATGCGGGAATATGATATCACCACCAAGGATTTCAGGGATTTGGCTGAAGAACTGGCTAATCTATTAACCTATGAAGCTACCAAAAATCTTGAAACTGAAACCAAAACCATTCAGGGATGGGCCGGACCCATCGAAGTTCAAAAAATAAAAGGCAAAAAGATTACCGTGGTCCCCATTCTCAGAGCAGGTCTCGGGATGATGCCAGGTGTCTTGAACCTTATTCCATCTGCCAAAGTAAGTGTCGTCGGTCTTTATCGTAATGAAGAAACTTTAGAGCCGGTCAGATATTACGTTAAAATGACCAATGCCATGCAAGAGCGGATTGCATTGATCATCGATCCCATGTTGGCCACCGGCGGCTCGGTGATCGCCACCATTGATTTGATCAAAGAATCTGGCTGTAAACAAATAAAAGGAATTTTTATGGTGGCTGCACCCGAGGGGATCCAAAAACTGGAAGCTGCCCATCCGGATGTTGAAATATATGTCGCTTCTATTGATGAAAAGCTAAATGACATCGGCTATATTCTACCCGGTTTGGGAGATGCGGGAGATAAGATTTTTGGTACAAAATAATCCCATGTATAAAATCACACTTCTGTGACCACATCTTAGCCATCAAAGTGCTTGATATTCTATGCCCGAACAGACATCATCTCCGGACTATAAGCTAACACTAGCCAGCAGTCTTTTCGGCGCCCAAATTTTATTCGTGGTGTTTGGCGGACTGGTCACGCTACCTGTCCTCACAGGCTTAGACCCCGGAGTCGCCCTGCTGACTGCCGGAGCCGGAACCCTCATATTCCAATTCATCACCCAACGCAAGGTACCCGTTTTTCTGGCATCTTCTTTCGCATTTCTGGCTCCCATCATGGTGGCTGTAAAAACATGGGGGATACCGGCGACGATGGGCGGTTTGATGGTGGCCGCCTTAAGCTATTTTATTCTGAGCGGGCTTATCAAATGGAAAGGAAAAGACTTACTGGACCTTGTTTTCCCACCCATCGTGGCCGGTCCTATTATTATCGT
The DNA here is from genome assembly GCA_050116155.1 of Desulfobacterales bacterium. Lineage (GTDB taxonomy): Bacteria > Desulfobacterota > Desulfobacteria > Desulfobacterales > JAHEIW01. The sequence continues at coordinate 1,275 of JASFPE010000563.1, read as the reverse complement.
CATCGGATTGCTCCTGGCGCCGGTTGCCGTTAGCATGGCATTGGGAAAAGGCAACCCCGCTAACCTCATACCCCAAAAAAGTGCGCTAATTGTCGCCTTGATATCGCTGGCGACAGCCGTAATTGTTTCACTTTTCGGCAAAGGAAAATTCAGGCTCGTTCCCATTCTTTGCGGGATGCTGGCCGGATATCTGGCTTCGATCCCCTTTGGGATCATCGATTTTTCAGTGGTGGCACAGGCCCCCTGGATCGCATTGCCCGGTTTTGTCCTGCCCCAGTGGAGTTGGAAGGCGGTCGTGTTTCTTCTACCGGCAGGGATTGCACCGGCAATCGGACATTTCGGCGATATACTTGCGATCGGTGCGGTCACCGGCAAGAATTACTTAAAAGATCCCGGCGTTCACCGCACATTGTTCGGCGACGGCGTGTCCAGTCTATTGGCTGCCTGCATGGGAGGCCCGCCAAATTCCGCATATACCGAGGTTACCGGCACGATGGCGTTCACTAAATTATACAATCCTGCCATTATGACCTGGGCCGCCATATTTGCCATCGGGCTGGCGTTTGTCGGTAAGCTGGGTGCGTTTATTCAGACCATCCCGACGCCGGTTACAGGCGGTCTGCTGATTCTGCTCTTCGGCATTATCATCGTCACCGGTATCAATAGTCTGGTAAAAGTCGGGCAAGACCTGCTCCAACTGCGCAACCTTTTAATCGTCACGCTGATGCTGGTTTTCGGCATCGGCGGTATTGTTTTTTCAGCCGGTGCGTTTACCTTCGAGGGCGTGGCGTTGGCCACTGTTCTGGGTATTATTTTAAATCTGGTGCTGCCGGATAAGACAGTCGAATCGAATTGAATCATTATATTCTGAGATTTCGTTGCGGATTTGGGTTTTGTAATTTGGGATTTATTTGTAATTTGAAACTTGAGATTTGGGATTTAACCAATTTGATTCTGCAAAAGTAAGTAATATTATATAAACCGGATTATTATATGGTCCCACCTGCTGTTCACAAAATCGATACCCACTTTTCGTTTGACTATTTTTCCCCCCTTTTGTATCAAAAGAAAAGATCTCAAGATATAATTTACCTCTCGTACATCTTTAATATGCGAATATCCTATCTATAATCATTACACCCGTATCACATAAGGATGGTATCCGCTTTATTTAGAACCAAGTTTAATTTCCATGACCGTAACTGCTGCACTGCAGCGTAAAATAATTGTCGGGAGGTAAGATTTTATGTCGGATAATGAAAAGCGTTACGTCAA
>JASFPE010000562.1:0-3686 GCA_050116155.1 Desulfobacterales bacterium | reverse complement strand
TGGGAATTGGCCACAGGGTGTCGTTTTGCAGCTTCAGGCGGTCGAGCACTGCCTCGTAATCTGAGCGGGTCATAAAGCCATCGAGGGGAGAAAAAGCACCGGTTGCCAGCAATTCAAGATCACACATCTGGCGTTCGTTTAGCGTAATATCGGAAAGATTTAAGGAAATTTCTTTCAGCAGGCCTGCGCGTTCAGAATCCACCAGAAGATTTACGAGACTGCCGCCGTGAGGTTCAACCCGGATGTTATTGTTGTTCATGCTAAACAATATATCAAATTTTTTACTTTAAATACAGGGTTTTCCAAGGTTCACGGTTCAAAGGTTCAGGGCTAAAATAAAAAGCATTAGGTTTGAGGTCTGAGGTTTGAGGAAAAAAAGAAGTGGTGCAAGGTGGAATGAATCAATTGCGGATTTTGGATTTTGCAAAAACCAAATACTAAATACAAAATACTAAACACAAAACACGTAATAAATAGTGCCAAACACGAAACGCGCCACACGCAACGCGAGCCGCGCAACCCGTAACCCGATGGGATTTAAACCTTAATTATTTCGTTAAATTCTACGCCAAACCCGTCTTCATTGGTCCAAACCACCATTCCCTCGATTTTCAAATCCTTACTCCTGGGGTGGTGATTCGAAGGAATGGCGATCGTAATAATCTGTCCAACCGGCAGTGCTAAAAGGCTTTCAATGAAAACGCCCTGGGCACTTATGTTTTTGATTAAACCTTCGAACACCATCGTTTGAGTTGCAAAAAAGGTGTTTTCTGAACAGGATTTTCTGGGATACTTTCTTAGATTTTTCATCTGTATGACGGTATTCTGCATAGTCAATCTCGTTTCACATGATATAGTTTGCCACCCGGGATTTGGCGGTAGACCGGATTTGATCGTTTTGCAATGACCCTGGTCTGCAGGTTATGGGTTCTTCCAAGAGGGTATGCTGATTTACAAAATATTCCAGCTTTGATTCCTGCTGGGCGGTGAGTTCGCCGAATTGTACGCCACATCTCCGGATCGTAAAGCTATTGAGCGGGATTTCAGGGGCGATGGCATAATCAAAAATGGGCCGAAACAAAACCTTCCCTAAAAAATAGGCATCTTCGGCATAGAGGATATCCAGCTTAAACACCTCGATGGTTTTACTTTGGCGCTCAATATAATCAAAGGCCAATCCGCTTGTGCTGATATCTATGATTTGACCCATTTTTATCGGCCTCGATTTTATAACAGCAAATCCGATTTCACCCATACTCATATCTCTGATTTTGCTCAGTTCGATCGAAGTTGAGCGAAGCAAGGCAAAGGTGCCGCTCTTTGCCCGATAGCGTTTATATTTTCTGCGATTGATCATATCGTTTATCTGTTCACTAACCTTCATTTGTGTTCAGGTACGGGCTCCAATGATGATTCAATGAAATGCCAATACATGACCTCCGGAATGCCCTGATGTGATTATTTCACTGAATGACATTCATTGTTTACGATTTAACTTTATTTTATTATTACTTATAAGCAATTATCTTGCCAACATTTTGCTATTTGATAAAAAAAATTAATTTATTTTATTCTATTTAATATCAGATAGTTATATAAGATAGAGAAATGCACCAGATTCCCTTTAGTGATCTGTATGGCCATCAATCAGGCTCAGATGTATATTTTTGTGCACATGTCACTCAATGGTTCAAGATTCAAAGGTTCAGGGTTGAAAGGTTTAGGTTTGGAGCGTGGGCCAAGGGGCAGGGTTATGAGGCTTATAGAATGCGGAAATCGGAATGCGGAATCAATCAATTGCGGATTTTGGAATTTGGATATCGGATTTAAAGGCAAGGGCGTTTCGATTGCGGATTTAAAAATAAAAAGTTAGAGGGGAGCGATTGAAAATTTTAAGGTAATCATGCGAATGCGTTAGGTTGGAGGTTCGAGCCGGTAGTTTAAAGCATAAAGATCCAGAGATTTGGGAATTGAGGGATTAAAGGATTAAGAAACCCTGCGCATCTTTTTTTTGCCTCACACCTCAGACCTCTAACCTAATGCTTTTTCTTTTGACTTTAACCTGACACCTGACACCCGACACCTGAAACCATAGATACTAGCGAATATATGGTGCAATGGGGCCTGTGGGATTGGTCGGCCAATAAGCGGGGTCATATTTGCCCGTCTTTTTTTGGGGCGCTTCGGTTTGCGGTTTTGGCTTCTTCTCCACGACCTCTGGTTGGAGCTGCTGACGGCTGTCCGCTTTTTTGATTGGCATTTCAATAAAAGTGCCCTTGAACCAGCTCAATTGAATCGGCTTGCCCGTTCTGGCATAAATCTGAGTTTCCGAATCTCCGATGCGCACCACGTGGCTGCCGGGTTCTATTTCTTTTTCAATGACCGGCGTTTCCCCGATAACAGTGCCATCCAGCGTGACATTAAGACCCGGAGGTTCACTGGAGACACTTAAGGTCGCCTTTTCATCGATTGCCCCTTCCAGGGAGCGAGTGGGCGCGATTAATTCAGCACTCCAGACAGTAGAGGATGCGAACAGCAAAACAATTCCAAACGTCAAGGCAATTATCGTCTTAGATTTTTGTTTCATAGGATAACCTCGCAAGGTAATTGTATCTATATTTTAATAATGATGGGGTCATATTGCAACCTCTTTCTAGAACCTATCTCAAAAACGCGTCTAAGTGCCCAGGGCGGTGTTACGGGTCGGCTCAAAATGCTCACATACTACCGTGTATGCTCCGCTTTTGAGCCGCCCCGCGCCTTGCCCTGAACCCTTAGCCACATTTTTGAGATAGGTTCTAATTGTCCCAGGTTGAAGCCAGGAGATGCTTTGCTTTCGGTCTAGATGCGGACGATATTTCTTGAATTTTGAGGGAAATAGTGATGAATTCGTAAAAATTAGAATTCATTTAGCTATTTTGTATTTTGTGTTTTGTCTGGAATATTTGATGTTATGACATCATGAAAAAACACCAAACACCAAACACCAAACACCAAACACTAAACACCAAACACCAAATACTAATCAAAATGAGTGAAACCAAAAAAATAACCTCCCCGCCGTCCATCATGGCCCCGGCCGGAAACAAAGCGGCATTTCTGGCAGCGGTGGCCGCCGGTGCGGATGCCATCTATTGCGGACTGAAACTGTTTTCCGCCCGGATGGAGGCAAAAAATTTTTCACCTGAAGAGCTGCAACCGCTGGTTGAGTTAGCCCATGCCCGGGGTATTCGGGTCCATGTAACCCTGAATTCTCTTTTGAAGCCCGGGGATTTGGATGTGGCCGGAAAGTTTATCAAGGAACTGGCACACCGGGTTCGGCCCGATGGGCTCATCATTCAAGACCTGGCTGCCATTCCATTGGTCCGGCAAGCGGGATTTTCAGGAGAAATTCATCTCTCCACGCTTGCCAATGTGGGTTTTGCGAAAGCCTTAATGCTGGTCGGTCATAAATTGCGGGTGGATCGCGTCGTTCTTCCGCGGGAGCTCACCATTGACGAGATTAAGACAGTGGCCCAGGCCAGCCCACCGGACCTGAAGCTGGAAGTTTTTATTCATGGTGCGCTATGTTACGGGGTTTCGGGAAGGTGTTATTGGAGCAGCTATTTGGGCGGCAAGAGCGGATTGCGCGGGCGATGCGTTCAACCCTGCCGGCGGATCTATCATCAAAACGGTCGCAGCCACCG
>JASFPE010000561.1:0-3696 GCA_050116155.1 Desulfobacterales bacterium | reverse complement strand
GTTATGTGCTGCCAATTAACGCAATTTTATTGGTCGAGGAAGGCAATGCGGTAAAAGCCGGTGACACGGTGGCAAAGCTGCCGCGTGCCACCACCAAGACCAAGGATATCACCGGCGGTTTGCCAAGAGTGGCTGAGCTCTTTGAGGTGCGTAAGCCCAAAGACATTGCGGTTTTGAGTGAAATCGACGGTTATGTATCCATCGCCAAGGGAACCAAGAAGGGTAAACAAAAAGTTACGATCACACCCATGGACGTGGGCGAAAAGAAGGAATATTTGATACCTCGCGGCAAGCACATCAATGTCTACGAGGGTGACTATATCAGGGCCGGAGAGGCGTTGATTGGTGGTTCATCTATCCCGCAGGATATTTTGAGAATCAAGGGTGAAGTTGCTCTGGCACGCTATTTGGTTGATGAAGTTCAGGAAGTTTATCGTTTGCAAGGCGTGCGGATCAATGACAAACACATAGAAGTGATCGTTCGCCAGATGATGCGAAAAGTGAAAGTAATGAACGTCGGGGATACGGATTTTATTGCTGAAGAGCAGGTTGACCGCGTCAGATTTGAGGAGGCCAATCGAGCGATCATCGAAAAAGGAGGCAAACCCGCCATTGCGGAACCACTTATTCTCGGTATCACCAAGGCATCATTGAGCACCGATAGTTTCATTTCAGCCGCTTCTTTCCAGGAAACAACCAAAGTGCTCACCGATGCGAGCATTGCCGGGATGACCGATTATCTCAACGGTTTGAAAGAAAACGTGATTATGGGTCGGCTCATACCCGCCGGCACGGGTTTTCCATCATACGATGAAGTAAAGGCGGAAATGGTCTCTTAAAACGGTTTTATATTCTCAGGCAGCGAAGATCTTTAGAGAGAGGTATAAAAATAAAAATTTATAAAAAAGCCTTGACAATATTGGCCTGCGTGTATAAATACCGTCATTTTACCATACCGCGATATTAGGTTACATCCTTGTAAGTTTTTTGGTTCGTTTTGTGGCAAGTTAATTATTCGGAGAAATTTTTACCATTTTCCAATAATTGAATATTTTCGATTGAATCCTCCAGAGGCGGACGAGTATTGAATATTTAAGGAATTCTATCAATTCAAAAAAAATAATTAAAAAAGGACCGAGCGAAGCGACTTCCACAAATTTTCAATCTTCAATAGTCAATTTTCCGCCGGAGGCGAATCCAGTTTCGGTATCTACAGACTAAATGAGGAACTTATGCCTACAATTAATCAATTAGTGCGAAAAGGACGTAAGCGAATTAAGAAGAAAACCTCCACCCCAGCATTAAGGGGCGCTCCGCAGAAGCGAGGGGTATGTACAAGAGTGTATACATCAACACCCAAAAAGCCGAATTCCGCATTGCGTAAAGTGGCTCGTGTTCGATTAACCACCGGTGTTGAGGTTACCGCCTATATACCCGGCATTGGTCACAATCTTCAGGAACATTCCGTCGTGCTGGTGCGTGGAGGGCGTGTTAAAGATTTGCCCGGTGTAAGATATCATATTGTCAGGGGCACCCTGGATACTTTAGGGGTCGAGGATCGCAAGCAGGGCAGATCAAAATATGGGGCTAAAAAGCCAAAATAGTTATCGGTGAATTGTTATTCATTAATAGAAAGGAATACTTACGAGCCTACAATTCCATTCGGATAGCCAATAACCATTAACTAATAACCAATAAAAAATAACAAATATGGTGTAAAAAATGCCAAGGAGAAGAGAAGTTCCCGAGCGGCTGGTTGTTGAGGATTCCAAATATGGCAGTAAACTGGCCGCCAAATTCATTAATTCGATTATGCGGGATGGCAAGAAAAGTCTGGCCGAGTCGATTTTGTATGATGCCTTTGACATTATCGAAAATAAAACCAAGGAATCTCCATTAAAGCTTTTTGAAAAAGCCGTTGAAAACGTACGACCGTTGATCGAAGTAAAATCTCGCCGTGTGGGTGGATCCACGTATCAAGTCCCTACTGAAATTCGGCCATCCCGTCGAACGGCGTTAGGCATTCGATGGATCATCAATTATTCGCGCCAACGTCCCGAAAAAAGCATGGCCAATAAGCTTGCGTCCGAGCTTATGGATGCCGCTAACAACAGAGGCGCATCTGTTAAGAAAAAGGAAGATACCCACAAGATGGCAGAAGCCAACAAAGCCTTTGCCCATTTTCGATGGTAACGTTTAAAAGGGAGGACAAGAAGATGTCGAAGCAGAAGTTTGAGCGGACCAAGCCGCATGTAAATGTAGGAACGATTGGTCATATAGATCATGGTAAGACGACGTTAACGGCGGCGATTACCAAGCATTTAGGCAAGAAGGGCATGGCGGATTTCATACCGTTTGATGAGATTGACAAGGCGCCGGAGGAAAAGGAGCGCGGGATCACCATAGCCACGGCGCATGTGGAATATGAGACGGACAATCGTCATTATGCGCATGTGGATTGTCCGGGTCATGCGGATTATATAAAGAACATGATCACCGGAGCTGCGCAGATGGACGGGGCGATATTGGTAGTGGGAGCAGATGATGGTCCGATGCCTCAGACGCGGGAGCACATATTGTTGGCGCGTCAGGTAGGGGTTCCGAGCATCGTGGTATTTTTGAACAAGACGGACATGGTGGACGATGAGGAGTTGATAGAGTTGGTGGAGCTGGAGTTGCGGGAGTTATTGGACAAGTATGAGTTTCCGGGAGATGACACGCCGATTGTACAGGGGTCTGCGTTGAAGGCGTTGGAGTCCGATGATCCGGATTCAGCGGAGGCCAAGTGTGTATTTGAGTTAATGGAGGCGATAGACAGTTTTGTACCGGAGCCTGAGCGTGATGTAGACAAGCCGTTTTTGATGCCCATAGAGGATGTATTTAGCATATCGGGGCGCGGGACGGTGGTGACGGGTCGAGTTGAGCGAGGCATAGTCAAGGTTGGAGATGATGTAGAGATAGTGGGGATACGGCCGACGTTTAAGACGGTGTGCACGGGAGTTGAGATGTTTCGCAAGCTGTTGGATGAGGGCCGTGCGGGGGACAACATCGGTGTATTGTTGCGCGGCACCAAGCGAGACGAGGTTGAGCGTGGTCAGGTAGTGGCGGTACCGGGCACGATCACGCCGCACACCAAGTTTAAGGCGGAGGTGTATGTATTGAGCAAGGAAGAAGGGGGTCGTCACACGCCATTTTTCAGTGGATATCGGCCGCAGTTTTATTTTCGCACCACCGATGTAACGGGAGTATTGACGCTGCCGGAGGGTGTGGAGATGGTGATGCCAGGAGATAATGTAGCCATAGAGGCGGAGTTGATCACGCCGATAGCCATGGAGAAGGAGTTGCGTTTTGCGATTCGCGAGGGAGGCCGCACGGTTGGGGCCGGGGTGATTAGCGACGTCATAGAATAAGGTCAAAGGAGACATCCGGTGAGAATAATTGTTACTCTTGCATGCACAGAATGCAAACGAAGAAATTATACGACAACCAAGAATAAGCGTACAACACCTGACAAGCTTGAGTTTAATAAGTATTGCAGATTCTGCCGCAAACACACGCCACACCGGGAAACGAAGTGATGGTAAGCGTCGGGACACAATTGTGAATAATTTGATAGATTAAGGAGCCATATATACTTTAGGTTAAAAAGCAAGAGATAAATAAACAGTACTTAAAAAGACGGTTGCCCTACAAAAT
>JASFPE010000560.1:0-3701 GCA_050116155.1 Desulfobacterales bacterium | reverse complement strand
GAAGCCGCCCTGAAAACCATGCGGCTGCAGGTGGCATCTGCGCGGTTCCATGGTATCGACAGCCAGATAGTGGATCCGAAACAGTGCCAAGATTTGTTTCCGGCACTGGATATTTCCAATCGTCCTCGATATCCTATCTGCGGTGGAATGTTTCATCCTCCCGGGGGGATTGTGCGGCATGATGCTGTTGTCTGGGGATTGGCAAAAGGTGCATCGAAGTCGGGCGTTCATCTCCATCAGCAAACTGAAGTCACCGGTATTGAAGTCGAAAATCAAAAAATTGTATCTGTTGACACCAGCAGGGGCAAGATAATTACTCCCCGGGTTTTAAATGCCGCCGGCGGATATTCAGCCGCAATTTCCTTTCACATGCTGGGTATTCGGCTGCCCATCAGTGTATTAACCATCCAAGCCATGGTCACTCAGCCGTTAAAACCACTGTTTAACCATGTGATATCTTCGGGTGGCTATCATGTCTATGCCAATCAAACCCTGAAAGGCGAAATAGCCACCGGTTCGCACATGGATCCCTGGCCAAATTACACCACCCAAACGTCCGCCTACTACATCAAACATCAGGCAGAAGCCCTCACCGAGTTAATGCCGTGTTTGAAAGGGATTAAATTTATGCGTTCATGGGCGGGCCTGGCCGACATGACGCCGGACATGGCGCCCATTCTGGATAGCCATGATCGGATTAAAGGCTATTTCATGAACTGCGGATGGGGATATTTTGGATTTAAATCATCGGCGGTAACCGGAAAATATATGGCTCAATATATGGCTAACAAAGAATGCCCGGATATATTGAAACCGTTTAGACTGCAGCGTTTCGAACAGCATCGCTTAATGGGAGAAACAGCAGCCCTGGTCGAGTACAGTCCGAATAACTAACAAGCTGGTGATTGAAATCACTTCGCGTTTTTAAATGATACAGTATATTTTTTATGATTGATTCGCCACAAGCCGATTGAACCGCAGAACAAGGAACCGCAGAATATCGAAGTAAAAGACATTGTCTTAAGGATTTGAAAAACTTCTGCGGTTCGATATTCCTGACTTTAGATCACGTCTTTAGCGTGATTCGATATTCGACATTCAACATACAATATTTTAAAACCAGGTCTCAAGTAAATGCGAATGAGATTCATAAAAAGGTTGTAATTACAATGTCACTCACGATTACATGCCCAATTTGCGGTCAGCGCAGCGGTTATGAGTTTCGCTATGGTGGAGAAGACAACGGCCAACGACCCAATGAAGACAGGCTAACACCAGCCTCCTGGTGTGAATCCGTTCACATGAACAAGTGTGAAGCCGGTGTCCTGAAAGAATGGTGGTTTCACAAAGATGGATGCGGTTCCTGGTTTACCATCTATCGGGACACCACTTTGAATCTAGAAGTTTCTAGATGACCCGTTGATGGGTCAGGGAAAGCAGCATGAACAGATTGACGCAATTGCCAACATTGCGAATCAACCCTGAGGATGAAATATCTATTCGTTTTCGGGGAGACCACTACAAAGGGGCTGGCGGCGATACCATTGCCAGCCTTCTCTTTGCCAATGGCATACGCATTTTTTCCCGCAGCCCAAAATACCACCGCCCCCGGGGGCTTTACAGTCTGGACGGGGAAAGCAGCAACACGTATTTGGAAGTTGACGGAATTCCGAATGTCTGCGCGGAGAATACACCAGCCAGAAACGGTATGATCGTTAACGCTCAAAATGTTGTTGGCAGCCCGCAAATCGACCTTATGGCATTTATGGACAGGCTCGCCTGGGCCATGCCTGCCGGATTTTACTATAAAGTATTTCATAAACCCGCCGCCCTTTGGCCTCTGGCTGCCAGATTCATCCGCAAAGCCGCCGGTCTGGGAAGATTATCTCCGGATTTTGAGATGGCTGGCAAGTATGACGAGATCTACCTGAATACAGATGTGTGCATAATTGGCGGCGGTCCGGCCGGCATGTCTGCCGCGCTAACTGCAGCGGAGTTTGGTCTACGGGTGATTTTGCTCGAAGCTCACCCCTGGTTGGGAGGCAGTTTCGAATACCGATCGACGCCGGGTTCAGATGGCATGCCGTTATATGAAAAAGCCAGAAATCTTGCCAATCAGGTAGAGGCGGCATCCAACATTCGGGTGTTCAAAAACACCTCCGTGATCGGCAGCTACCCCAACAATCTGATTACCGCATTTCAACGCAGGGGGAAATACGACAATTTTACCGAACGCTATATTGAGATACGTACCGGCAGTGTCGTGGTTGCCACCGGTTGCATCGAACGACCGCTTTTATTTGAAAATAATGAAAAACCGGGTGTGATGCAGGTCGCCTGCGCTCACCGCTTAAGCCGAACGTACGGTTTGCTTCCCGGCAAAAACGCGGTCTTCAGCATCGGGCATGATCTGGGTCTAGAAGCTGCCATCGATCTCCATGATCTCGGCCTGAAGGTGCTGTGCGTCAATGATGTGCGTGAAGATGGCCAGGACCCCGGTTTGCTCGAAAAATTGGAAGCACGCAATATTCCCTTCCAACAAGGCTGGGTGGCGGAAAAGGCGTATGGTCGAAAATCTTTGGCCGGTGTCAGGTTAACCAAAATTGATAAAACCCAAAAGCAAAAACTGAATTGTGATACGCTGGTGGCATCTGCAGGCTTAACCCCGGTCAACGGTCCGATTTCTCTAGCAGGTGCCAAACTGAAATATGATGAGCATACCGGTTTTTTTCTGCCGGCATCGCTTCCGGAAAATACGTATACCGCCGGACGGTTGCTGGGTATAGAAGATCTTTTGGCCATTGAAATGTCTGGAAGACTGGCCGGTCTTCAAGCTTGCTCAGACTGCGGTGCATCCCTGACGACAGAAATATATGCAGCAAAGCAGAGCCTCCAGAAACTCCCCGGTCCCACGAAAGGCTCGAATTTTGTTACCGCAACTGAAGGTCACAACAAAACATTTATCTGTTTTGATGAAGACACGACTTTAAAACATATTCACCAGGCCGTCAAAATGGGTTTTGATATCCCGGAGTTGATCAAACGATTTACTTCTGCCGGAACCGGCCCCGGCCAAGCCGGTATCCCCGGTCATAACCTGCCCCTATATGTCCGGCAGATTCAGGAGGCCGACACAGGAAAAATTATCCCAACAAATGTACGCCCCCCGTTGGTATCTACCTTTTTGGCGACCTACGCCGGAGCCAATCACGTCGCCTACAAACACACTCCCGTGCACGATTTACAGGTAAAGGCCGGCGGTTTAATGGAACGCAGTGGCATCTGGTATCGGGCGCGACGTTTTTCGGAAGACAGAAGCGCCAGAGAAGAAATTATAAATGTCCGCCAGAATGTCGGCATGCTGGATGCATCTAGCTTGGGGAAATTCAGAATTCACGGACCGGATGCACTAAACGCCCTGCAGTGTGTATATGTCAGCGATATGTCCAGAATGAAGGCTGATAAAACCAAGTATTCGGCCATGTGCAATGAAGACGGCTGTATCATCGATGATGGAGTTGTGTTTCGACGCGGAAAAAATGATTATTATTTTACTACCTCATCAAATCGAGCTGGCGACACCGTGGCATGGATCCGATACCATACACGATATGAAAACTGGAACTTTCATTTGGTAAATTTAACGGATGCATTTGGCGTCATCAACCTGGCAGGCCCTAATGCCCGCAAAGTTTTACAGA
>JASFPE010000559.1:0-3709 GCA_050116155.1 Desulfobacterales bacterium | reverse complement strand
GGCGGTAGCGGATCCAAATTGTCCAGCATTTATAGCGTTGTGTTCCGGAAGCATTGGCTAAAACATTATGAATCATCTTCCGGTTTGGATGATGAACGTCCAACATTGGACAGATTGAACGTCGAGTTATCAATGAATATATTTATCACCTGATTATAGAACGTTCAATCTCGCAGTTATTTCCGGAACACAACACCTGGAAAACATTCAGTTTGGTTATAAAAGTGGGGCAATTGGAATACTTTTGAAAAGGCATGTATTATCATCAAACCTTTATCATTCGTATTCCTGGAGAATCTGATTTACCATCTTCCCATCCGCCGTCTTGCCAAAATGCTTCATAATGGTACCCATGGCCTGCATTTTATTTTTATACTGAGAAAAATCAATATTTTCTTTAATCCAGGCAACGATCTCCTCGCGCGTCGCCATCTTCGGCAAATAGGATTCCAAAATCTGAAGATACTCAGAAGTTTCCTCCTTTTTGGCCTCAAGAACGGTTTGTTCCGATTTGACGAGTCCCTGGATAACACCGATGATATCATCATTGGTAATCTCTTCGGGTTTTTTAAGCCGGGTGGTTTTCTTACCGCTTTCCAGAGTGATGGGTACCGTCAACTTCGGGAATTCGGCCATAATCAATCGCATGGCGCCCCTCACTTCGGCGTTTTTATTCAGCATGGATGTCTTCAAATCTGCTTTTATCTTATCCAGCAAAGACATTGACGAATCCTGATTCCATCCATACTCCTCATCAACACGATCAGTCATCTCGGCCTCCTGTTATTAGATTATTTGTTATTTAGGACATAATTCTTCCACCTCTAGATTAAACCGCTGGGTAGTCAAGCAACAAGCTGGTTTCGCAAACAGGTTTCAGGTGTCGGGTGTCAGGTGTCAGTTTCTGGTCGCTGGTCACTGGTTGCGCATTACGTGTTTTGTGTTTAGTGTTTGGTGTTTAGTAATTCCGCATTCCGAATTTTAATTTTTAAATTCTTCAATTCCTTAATTCCTGAATCCCTGAATCCCTCAATTCTTAAATCCCTAAATCCTCTGTCCTCTGACTTCTGTCTTCTGTCTCCTGACACCTGAAACCTGACACCTGAAACCTTACTGTACCTAAAAATTAACGTTGAATACGCTGATATACGAAGAAGCTGTATGGCTCATCACTATCGATTAACTGAGATTGGGTTATCTCAAATTCATCTTCAGATATCTCGGGAAAATAGGTGTCCCCCGCTATTTCTCTGGGCAACACCGTTAAATAAATTTTATCGGCCACGGGAAGAGCTAGATGATAGAGTTGACCTCCGCCACAGATAAAAGCTTCATTTTCTTCCGCAGAACAGGAAGCCAGGGCGCCTTCCAAATCGTGGGCAATAACACAGCCCGGCGCCTGGTAATCTGACTGGCGGGTGATGACAATATTGGTTCTTCCGGGAAGCGGATGGTCTAAACTCTCATAAGTCTTTCTTCCCATAATCACTGTATGACCCATGGTAATTTCTTTAAACATCTTTTGTTCACCGGGAATTTTCCAGGGTATGTCTCCTTTTTGACCGATCACCCGGTTCGATGCCATCGCCGCAATTAGAGATATCAGCATTGCTTAGATTCCTATTTCGTCAACTATCGTTACATATCAGTTTCTAACCAATAGCTACTCCAATGGATTAATGGAGTGCTCGGGTATTGGAGTAATCAAAATTTTACCCATAAATGGTTTCATAACCCCGTCTAATGTTCGAGAGCAAGGCGCCAAGCCGATTTAAAAGCGGAGCATACACGTCAGTATGTGAGCATTTTAAATCGGCTTGCAACGCAGCTGTCGGGCATTAGACGGGGTTATGAAACCATTTCTAAGTCGAGTTCCATATACGTAGTCCCCTCAATCGGATTATAACGATACGGCTCAATCCGGTAAAATCCAAGAGACTCATAAAGCGTCCTGGCTGCCTGCATCGTCGCGATGGTATCCAAACGCATCTTTTTATAACCTGCTTTGCGTGACTGAGCAATCACTTCCCGGGCAAGCAAGCGCCCGATACCCTGGCCTTGATAGGCCGGTACTACATAAAGTCGCTTCATCTCACAGATCGCAGCTTCGAAAGGTCTCAGGGCAACGCATCCGACGATATTGTCCGAATCTTTTGCCAGCAGAATGCAACCCTGTGGAGAAGCATATTCTTCCTCAAGCGTTGCCAACTCATGACCGAAGCTTTGAAATCCAAGATCAAAGTCCAGTGACTCCGCATATTCTAAAAAAAGTCTGCGGGTGACTTCAAAATCTTCTTCAGATGTTGCCGGTATAATTTCTATCATGATTGGTTCTTTCAGAAGGTAAAATTTCCCATTTCTTACTTGAAACCAAAGGCTTCCATAAGATACAGTTAAAATTCTTAATCAAAATGTATATGCTAATATATGGTGTATGGCAATAATAACCGCCAACTTCTAAGAACCCGTTCTATAGACGGTTGAATTTTTATTTGATGAAACCGGCAAACAACAACACCAGTGAATCACCACCTTATTATATGCGGCGCAATAAATATGCACGCAAAGTAACCTGGATCGGGCTTTTGGTAAACCTGTTTCTTTCAGGTTTAAAATTTGTGGCCGGATTTTATGGAAAAAGCCAGGCACTGGTCGCAGACGCCATTCACAGCCTAACCGATACTACCACAGACATTGCCGTGATCGCCGGGTCCCATTACTGGGATCGTCCACCGGATGAAGACCATCCTTACGGCCATCGGCGTCTTGAAACTCTTGTTAGCGTATTTATCGGAATCATGCTGGCTGCAGCCGGTGCGGGAATTGGTTGGAAAGCTATATCGACTCTGCATGAAAAGCATGCCTCTCATCCGGGATGGATCGCGGTTTTAGCCGCGCTTGTTTCAATTGTTACCAAAGAAATACTTTACCGCTGGACGGCATCGGTTGGCAAACGGGTTAAAAGTCCCGCCCTGGCGGCCAATGCCTGGCATCACCGTACAGACGCCATCAGTTCTGTGCCGGTGCTGGTGGCCGTCGGCGGGGCCAAGGTCTTTCCATCCTGGTCGTTTCTGGATCATGTCGGCGCAGCGGTTGTTTCCATCTTTATTTTGCATGCCGCCATCAAAATCATTTGGCCCGGTATCAGTGAAATGATCGATGTCGGTGCCCCAAAAGAAATACAAAAACACATTTATACAATTGCATCAAAAAATAATCGTGTTAAAGAGGTTCACAAAGTTCGCACCCGCTATATCAGCACCAGCATTCAGGTGGATATGCACATTGTGGTGGATGGAGAAATTTCCGTGCGCGAAGGTCACGATATTGCCGATGATGTTAGAGATTCAATCATTGACGAGATAGCCGAGGTTGTGGATGTCGTGGTACACGTCGATCCACCTGAAGTCGCCCTAGGACCGCTGTAAAGGTGATGTAACCATTACCGGTGCTAATTTTTATATGAATTGGTTAAAAATTAAGTGAGTCTAAAGGTTTCAGGTGTCGGGTGTCAGGTGTCAGATGACAGATGATTGAGGGATTCAGGGATTGAGGAATTTAGGGATTAGGGGATTAAAGAAAAATAATTTGATCCATACTTTGAATTCCTTAATTCCTAAATTATTATGACTTTCAATCCGAAATCCGCATTCCGTATTCCGAAATTAAAAGGCCCTGATCCTTGAACTCTGAACATCTGAAGGCTGAC
>JASFPE010000558.1:0-3717 GCA_050116155.1 Desulfobacterales bacterium | reverse complement strand
GGCGCGCACCCTGAGATTCCGGGGTGGCATCACATCCGTCTTAATTGCAAAACAACCCCGGAGCTGGCTATGCCGTCTGCGATACGTCTGGTATCCCCTGGCAATTCTTCTGCCGCTCTTTATTCTGTGTCTGGCGGTGTTCGGTTATTTTTATTCTGCCATCGAAATACGCAACCTGGTCCGCAATACCATCGGGCTTTTTTTTGCTCTGATAGTCTTCAACGATCTGATGCGGCGGATGTTGGTGCTGGCCCGCCGCAGGATTGCTTTAAAAAAAGTCTTCGCAAATCAGAACTTGCATCAAGACTCGATCTTAGATGCAAGAGCTGATGTGGATTCTGATGACGGCGCTCGGTCATCGCAGATGGAAACCATCGTCGAAATGAGTCAGATTGACGAACAAACCCGTAAGCTTTTGAAACTGGTTCTGTTCATCCTGACTTTAGCAGGAGTATGGGCCATCTGGGAGCCTGTGTTTCCGGCTTTTGGCATCCTGCAGGATATCCAATTCTGGAGTTACAGTACGGTGGTGGACGGCGTTGCAACAACGGTACCCATCACCCTGGCCAACATCTCCATGGCAGTCATTGTGGCCGTGACAACGATCATTGCCAGCCGCAATCTACCGGGCTTGCTGGAAGTGATATTGTTGAATCGTTTGCCGATGGATCCAGGGGCGCGATACGCCTACTCAACCGTCTGCCGATACACGATAACAGCGATAGGTATCATAATTTTTTTCAATACAATCGGCATCAAATGGGCAAGTTTGCAATGGCTGATCGCGGCGCTGGGTGTTGGCCTCGGTTTCGGGTTGCAGGAAATCGTGGCAAATTTTATCTGCGGATTGATCGTCCTGTTCGAGCGGCCTTTCAGAGTCGGTGATACGGTCACCATCGGCGACGTCAGCGGAACCGTAGCGCGTATCCGTATCCGTGCAACGACTGTCGTCGACTGGGACCGCAAGGAATTGATCGTCCCCAACAAGGAGTTTGTTGTTGGCCGCCTGATCAACTGGTCGCTTTCGGATAAGAATATCCGGATTCGGATACCGGTTGGAATCGCTTACGGGTCCAATACCCAATTGGCCGAAGAACTGCTCATGCAGGCTGCCCGGAAAAACCCGCGTGTCCTATCCGAACCCGCTCCGGATGCCATCTTCAAGGGCTTTGGAAACAACAGTCTAGACTTTGAACTGCGGGTATATATTAACGGAATTGAGGACTGGTGGCCAATGTTGCATGAATTGAACGTTGCAATTGATAACGCATTCAAAGAAGCGGGAGTGACGATTGCCTTTCCTCAGCGCGATGTGCATCTGGATGCAACCGGCCCGCTCGAGGTCAGGGTAGTTTCAGAGCCATCCGATTCTGAGACCGGCAAACGATTATCTGCGGCACAAAAAAAACAGGGTGCTTAATCGGATTGGTTCGATTTCAAACTCAATTTGAAATTTTGTAAGCAATTTGATTTATTGAAATAAGAAATAAGGGGACGTCCGTTATATATTTACATTTATAATATTGTTTGATATAGAAAAGCTATGTCACGCAAATCCCGTATAGACGCCCCGGGCGCACTGCAACACATTATCATCCGTGGCATTGAACGTAAAGCCATCTTCAAGGACATTGCTGATCGAGAAAATTTTTTGGATCGTTTTGGTAACATTGTCTCCGAAAGCCAAACGGATTGTTTAGCGTGGGTGTTAATGACCAATCACGTGCACATGCTTTTAAGAACCGGTTTGACGCCGTTATCTACCGTAATGAGTCGGCTGCTAACCGGATATGCGCTGAGTTTCAACCGCAAGCATCGCCGTCATGGGCAATTGTTTCAAAATCGCTACAAATCGTTTTTGTGCGAAGAAGATCCGTATTTGAAGGAATTGCTACGATACATACACTTGAACCCGTTGAGAGGCAAAATTGTAAAAGATTTAAAGGAACTAAAAACATATCCTTACAGCGGGCACAGTGTGCTGATGGGCAAAGTAGAATTTGATTGGCAAAATACCGAATATGTTCTGAGCTTATTTGGAGATGCATTGCGATCTGCTCGCCGGTCCTATGGGGCCTTTGTGGCCAAAGGGGTGTCGATGGGCCGGCGTCCGGATTTAGTCGGAGGCGGTTTGCTAAGATCGATTGGCGGCTGGTCAAAACTCAAGGACTTACGGGACAGTGGCATCCGCATCAAAGGCGATGAGCGCATTTTGGGATCATCTGATTTTGTTGAGCGGGTTTTAAAACAGGCCAATGAAGAATTGGAGCAAAAATACCGGCTTCAGGCAACCGGAGTTGATCTTGAAAAGCTATTGATAAAAGTAGCACAGTATTATGAAATTGAACCTGAAAATTTAAAAACCGCCAGCAAAGAAAGCGCCATCACTAAGGCTCGCACGCTGCTTTGTTATCTGGCGGTTCGAAAGTTGATGATCCGTTGTGCAGATGTAGCCCGAGCATTGAATATCAGTCCTGCTACGGTGAGTCGAGCAACCAGCCGGGGAGCGAAATTATCAAAATTAGAACAAATACAAAAAATACTTTTAACTTTTTAAAAGTCACCAATAATTATAGGCAAATCGAAGGGAAAAATTTTATATGTAAATATATAACGGACGTCCCCTTGGTTCTCTTGGTTCTCAACAAAAGTGGCTTTATATAAAGCGCGGAAGCTATTTAAGTTATCGGCCATTCAATTCAAATTACAAATCCAGTAGATTAATTTTTTTAGAGATTAAGCCGAAAATGATGGCCATATAAAGCTGCACAAGGGCTACCATTTTCCTTCATGAGGGCCGCCGATAATACCACCATCATGAGGAAGACTGCTTCGGGTGGAACGCAGGTAGGCGAATGGCGTCTGGTAGAGGAGATTGGAAACACGAGACATATATATATCTGCATAGCCTTCCAACTGACGTGCAAGATAGCTTTTATCGAAACCTGCCCGTGTGAGAAGACCCCAGCGTGGATTAAAAATCTCCTGTGCCTCCTTTGCTAAAGGTTTAATGCGTTCATCTAGAGTGGATATTTTTTGGGTAAGATCTTTCAATTGACTATTGAGTTCATTCAGGAGCAAGGTGGATTCTGGTCCATACCCACGTTTTATGCGTTGGATGAAAAGCCTGAGCTGAAACTGTTCTCGCTCAAGGTTGGCCTTTTTACCCATCATAAATGTCAAATCAGCCTGCCGATCACGAAATTCATACAAACAGGCTAATTCTTCCTCCAGTTCGCGCAAGACAAGTCCTGTTCGCCACCTGAGTATGCTCTTGGACACATGCACATCTGATTCTACATGATCCCCAATGTACATGATCTGACTGCCCTGTAAGCCGAAGGCTTCTTCCACCAGTTTTGCGTGGCCACCGACATAGATGGCATCCTCTTTCAATGATCCAATCACAGGCTTAAGCATCCCCTTCTCAGTGACGACTTCAAAAGCAGGCTGATCGCGTAGGAAGAAATTAGGTTTGTCCGCTGATACAATGACCATGTCAAATAGATCACGCCATGTCATTCCATCCTGCAGTTGGGGATCAAACGTATAGGCCATGATACCGCTTACAAATTCCCATTCGGAATTGGTGATGAGCAGAAGCTTTTTGCCGGCGTGCTTTTGATCGAGCAGGGCAAGAGAGATCTCTGTATCTTCCACAACGTAACGGGCTGGGTCCTTGAGTATTTCCTTTTTGAGCATCCCCTCGGCGTAGGC
>JASFPE010000557.1:0-3718 GCA_050116155.1 Desulfobacterales bacterium | reverse complement strand
GTCACGCCGGCAGCTTCTTCGATGAAGAAACGTCTTTCTTCGGGAGTTGCTTCGGTAATGGCGCCGATATTACCCTGCTGAATTACCGCATAGGATCGCGATCCCAGTCCGCTGCCCAGAAAGATGTTATGAATATCTTTTAAGCGACAAGGTTGCTTGTTCAAAAAATAAGCGCTCTCCCCGGAACGATAAAGACGCCGGGTTAGCATAATTTCTGTGAAGTCCTTGAGTTCTTCGGGGGCATCCCCGTTTTCATTTGTAAGAAGCAGGGAAACTTCGGCCATATTTAACGGCGGTTTTTCGTTTGCTCCTGAAAAAATGACATCCTCCATCGACTTGCCGCGCAACTGTTTAACGCTTTGTTCCCCCATCACCCATCTGAGTGCATCGATGATATTGCTTTTGCCGCATCCATTGGGACCCACGACAGCTGAAATTCCTGGTGGGAAATCGATGCTGGCTCTATCACAAAATGATTTGAATCCGACGATTTCGAGTTTTTTTAATTTCATACACCAAATTCCCCTCTAACCACGTGAAAATGAAATACTGGCGAATTTAAGCGATTTCATGGGAGCATTCAATGTTCTGAATGGAAAAATGGGATGCGTTTAATTGAACAATATTATCAATAACGCGCTGCGTTGTAAAGCAAAAAACACAAGGTAAGGTATAATTTTGCTGATTTGAGCACAAGATGTGGTGCAAACGAAAATTAAGGAATTCAGGAATTTGGGGACTCCAATGCGGAATTCGGAATGCGGAAGGTGGAAAAAGAAAAATGAACAAAGGAGTTTAGGAATTGAGTGAATTGAATGCGGAAGTGGGAATGCGGAATGCGGATTTATTGGCAGGGTTCAAGGTTCAGCGTTCAGAGGTTCAGGGTTTTTCGATTGCTGATTTCGAATTTCAGATTTCGGATTGAAAAACATCATAATTTAGGAATTGAGAATATAGGAATTTAAAATAAGGCCAAATTCCTGAATCCCTGAATTCCTCAATTCCTAACCTGAATCTCTAATCCTTTACCCCACGCCCTATGCCCCTTGCACTATGCCTTAACCCTTGAACCCTAATTAATCCTTAGATATTCAATACTCAATCGACAATATTCAATTATTTATAAGCCGGAACCTATTGATTTATCTTGACATTAAGGCCTATAGCTAGGTATTAATATTAATTTATGGATAGCAGATAGAATTGGAATTCGATTAGATTTGGAGGAGAATATGTCAGGCAAGAAGGATTTACGCTTGGAGGATATATTAAATCACCCGGCGGTAAGGAAAGTTACCGACAACATCAACCCTGATTTGCAGGCAAGACGGAATTATGCGCCCCCGCCATGCGACGCATTCTGTAAGAAATTTACGAAACTGAAGGATACAGATCGATTTAAATTTACATTGGATCCGGAAGCCAGCCGACAGCTGCCCAACCTGATTGACAACAAGGTCCAATTGATCGCAGGTGTCGACGAAGCTGATGAATCATTTATGCAACAGTATGGCCGCAAACGCAACATCGGCATCGTGTTTTCGGGAGGACCCGCACCAGGTGGGCATAATGTCATTGCGGGTCTCTATGATGCAGCCAAACAGGCCAACGCTGATTCCAAGATATTTGGTTTTCTGATAGGCCCGGACGGAATCATTGAAAATGAGGCCATTGAGCTGACCGAAGATCTGGTTGATACCTATCGCAACCTCGGTGGGTTCACTATGATTAAGACAGGCCGCACCAAAATCGACACCAAAGAAAAAATGGCGTTGTCGAAGGAAACATGTAAACAACTTGAGCTGGATGCATTGGTGATTGTGGGTGGCGATGATTCAAACACCAATGCGGCCTTCTTAGCTCAGGAGATGTTTAATTCCGGCGTTCAGGTGATCGGTGTTCCCAAAACCATTGATGGAGATATCCAGGTTCGAGATGATGACGGCAATGTGTTGTGTGCTATGTCTTTTGGGTTTCACACCGCTGCCCGCGCATTTGCCAGTTCTATCAGCAATCTGTGTACCGACAGCAGTTCGGATATAAAATACTGGCATATTTGTAAAGTTATGGGCAGAGTGGCAAGCCATCTGGCGCTTGAGGTCTCGTTGCAAACCCATGCAAACATAACGCTGATTGGAGAAGATTTAGCAAATTACGTCGATCAGAACCGACAGATGCTCGCCGAGCAAGACGGCAAAGTTGATTATCATGCTTATGGCATGACGCTGCGACATTTATCCCGGGTTATCTGTGAAGGTATTGTGAAAAGGGCTGCCGTTGGCAAAAACTATGGCGTGATTGTGATTCCCGAAGGAGTTCTTGAATTTATCAATGAGATTCAAGTATTTATCATCAAACTCAATACGATTATTGCCGAGTACAACCAAACTCACGACAAAGACTTTCATTCCACTTTTCCAGCCCTTGTCGATAAGCTGGATTACTTAAGACGTCTGGCCCAACGGTCCCGTGAAGATGATTCCTTTAAACTCTGGAATACCCGAGATGATGATCTTTTCAACGATATCCCCGCTTTTTTCCAGGAAGGGCTCCTGATGGAACGCGATAGCCATGGTAATTTCCCCTTTTCTCAGGTTGAGACTGAAAAAGTAATTATGGGCCTGGTAAAAGATTATCTGGATATATTGAAGGAAGAAGGCGTATATAAGATCGGAATTCATAAAGATTATTATCGTAAAAACCTTGTCAAAGCGGGATATGATCCGGATCGCTATGGGCCCATATTGTTCAAAAACTATGAAGATGCTGACTACCTTTTGGTAAAGCCTTCTATTATCTCGCTGAAAACATTCAGACAGGCCTTGGATAAAGCTGGATTGGTTACCATAAATGAAGATATACCGGCTGCCATCGAAAAGATTTTTAAGAAATCGGTCCCAAGTTTCAAAACCCAGATACACTTTTACGGATACGACGGTCGTGGAAATGATCCGACTCGTTTTGATTGTATATACACCTATAACCTTGGTTTGACTGTTTTCAGTCTGGTTGCCAACGGGGCAACCGGCCAGATGGCGGCCATCAGGAATTTGGAAAAAGATTTCTCAACCTGGGAGCCTATCGGAATACCCATTGCTCCGCTGATGCATTTAGAAGAACGTAAGGGAAAACTGGCTCTGGTGCTGGAAAAAAGTGTTGTAGATGTCGATTCCATAGCATTTAGGGTGGTGCAAGCTAACCGAAATAAGTGGCTTGCAGCAATACCCGGTGCAGACAACTTCAGACGGCCTGGACCTATTCGCTTCTCCGGTAAAAGTGAGGAAGAAAGACCCATTACTCTGGAACTCAATGCCCTGGCGCGGGATAACGGCTAAAATGGTTTCAGGTGTCGCGTGTCAGGTGTCAGGATCAAGTAGGTTTCAGGTGTCAGGTGTCAGAAAACAGAAGATAATTGAGGGATTCAGGACTATCATGCGAACGCTTTAGGTTTGAGATTAGAGTTTGGAGGCAAAAAATTAAAGATTAAATATTGATGGATAGAAAAACCCTGAGCCGTGCGCCTTTCTTTTTTTGCCTCAAACCTCAGGCCTCTGACCTCATGCCTTTTATTTTTACCTGACACCTGACACCTGAAACCTGAAACCTCAAACAGATTTATATGACAACTCTGTTTCGGATTTGCACCTAAATGCTGTAGGTAAAAATGCCTTAAGGACCTAAGCGTGTCGGATGGATAAACAGCTCAGCAGACAAATAA
>JASFPE010000556.1:0-3724 GCA_050116155.1 Desulfobacterales bacterium | reverse complement strand
TACTTTCTTTTTCACTGCTGAAGGGCGCGTCGATTTCCGGCAATTGGTGAAAATGCTGGTCAAGAAACTGGGTACCAGAATAGAGATGCGACAGGTAGGAATTCGCAATCAGGCCAAAATGTGCGGTGGCATCGGCAGATGCGGCCGTGAGCTCTGCTGCTCGGCGTTTCTGGAAAAATTTGAGCCGGTTTCCATCCGCATGGCAAAAGATCAAAGTTTATCTTTAAATCCTACGAAAATATCGGGACAATGCAGTCGACTCATGTGTTGTCTGAGGTATGAAAATGAGAATTACAAAGAGCTGAGAAAGAATTTCCCCAAAATAGGCAAAACCATCGTGACCACCAATGGGAAAGGTAAAATCATCCGTCACAATGCCTTGAATAATCGAATCACCGTCCGGCTGGATGGCGGCCTGGAAACGGAGATCAGAGTTGATCAAATCAAGAAAGAGGAAACAACCTAGACGTGGTTTCAAAACCTCAGATCAGGCTCAAGGGCAAGGCGTCCAGTGAATTGGAAACGGAGCTACACGAAGTCGTACACGGCAGTACGTGAGTATTTCAATTCGCGGGACAACGCAGCCATTGGGCCTCAGATGGGGTTTTGAAACCACTTCTAAGAAAAGGAAGGGATTAGCACCTAAAATGTCCAGGCCATTTTATATTACGACCCCGATTTACTATGTAAATGCCCGCCCGCATCTGGGACACGCTTATACCACGATTGTGGCTGATGTCGCCACCCGTTTCCACACCATGCGCCAGAACAAGGTCTTTTTTCTGACCGGCACCGACGAGCATGGCGATAAAGTGGTACGCGCCGCCAAACAGGAAGGCATCAGTCCCAGGACCTATGTCGATAAAATCAGCCAGCTTTTCCGAGATCTCTGGCCTGAATTACAGATTGACAATAGCTTCTTTATTCGCACCACCGACGCCGCCCATATAGCTGTCGTTGAACAAATCCTGCAACGGATATATGATAAAGGCGATATCTATTTTAGCGAATATGAAGGAATGTATTGCTTCGGATGCGAGCGGTTTTATACCGAACGGGAGCTGGTAGACGGGAAATGCCCCGATCATGAAACCAAGCCTGAAATCATCAAAGAATCCAACTACTTTTTTAAAATGAGCGATTATCAGGACTGGCTAATTGATCACATCCGAAACACACCGAATTTTATTCGCCCGCAACGATACAAAAACGAAGTACTGGCTTTTCTCAAGGAGCCTCTTGACGATCTTTGCATTTCACGTCCCAAAAGCCGGCTGAAATGGGGAATTACTCTTCCGTTTGATAAAGACTATGTCACCTATGTCTGGTTTGATGCGCTGTTAAACTATATTTCCGCCCTCGGCTTTCCAGACGGGGAACTGTTTGAGACATTTTGGCCTTCAGCCCAGCATATCGTCGCCAAGGACATCCTCAAACCGCACGGAATATACTGGCCCATCATGCTGAAGGCGGCCGGGATTCCCATCTATCAACATCTAAACGTCCATGGCTACTGGAACGTCGATCAGAGTAAGATGTCAAAAAGCATCGGAAATGTTATCGAGCCGCTGCAAATGAAGAATATCTATGGACTGGATGCATTCCGCTTTTTCTTGATTCGCGATATGACCTTCGGGTTGGACTCCAACTTCAGCGAGGAAGCGCTTATCCATCGCATCAATTCGGACCTGGCCAATGATATGGGCAACCTGTTTTCCAGGGTGATTTCGATGACCCATAAATATTTCGAGGGCAAGGTGCCGGAGATTGACCCTGAGGCCGATAAAGAGTTTGAGCTTCAATCTGACGCCATGCGTACGATTGCCGAATTTGAAAAATCCATGGAAGCATTTGAATTTCATAAAGCGCTGGCAGCTGTCTGGGGATTTATCGGCCAGATGAACAAATATGTGGATGTCAACGCACCATGGGTGCTGGCCAAGAAAAAATCAAGCCGCAAACAGTTGGAAGCAGTGATTTACAACCTGCTTGAAGGGCTTCGAATTATATCCGGCCTGATCTATCCAGTAATGCCGGGTGCGGCAGCCGCCATGCAAAAACATCTCGGATTGGATGCTACAATACCTTTTTATCACCTCGATCGACTGAAGCAGTGGAAAGGCCTGCCATGTGGTACGCGCATACCGAAGTCGGTTATTTTATTTCCACGCATCGACCCGGCCAGGGAGACTGCCGAATCTCAACCTCCGCAAAAAGCCAATCCGGCAAACTCCAATGTCAAACCGGAAGTTACCATCGCGGATTTTACTAAAATCGACTTGCGTGTTGCCACCATCCTGGAGGCCGAGCGGGTTCCAAAGGCAAAAAAGCTTCTAAAACTGAAAATTGATCTGGGGACAAAACGAACCATAGTGGCCGGAATTGCTGAAAATTATCCTGCCGAAGAGCTGGTCGGCAAACAGATCATCGTCGTCGCCAACCTAAAACCGGCTAAACTGATGGGAATATTATCCGAAGGCATGCTCCTGGCAGCAGTCGATGATAACGGGGTCACACTGGCCACCCTGGATAAGCAAGTAGAGCCAGGGACACCGCTAAAGTAGAAAATGGTTTCAGGTGTCAGGTGTCAGAACTCAACAATTGAGGAATTCAGGGTTATCATACAAATGCGTCAGGTTTAAGGTTAGAGGTTGGAGGCACAAAATTAACGGATAAAGATTGAGGGATTAAACAACTCTGAGATATGCGCATCTTTTTTTTTACCTCAAACCTAAGGCCTCTAACCTAACGCCTTTTATTTTGACTTTGAGCCCTGACACCTAATATTTTAAAAAATACGCTTATGAATAAGCTCCCCATATGTTACGGCATCATCCCGGCGCGGTATCAATCCACGCGTTTTCCCGGCAAACCCCTGGCTGAAATCCACGGCAAACCTATGTACTGGCATGTTTATCAACGTGCCCGCCAGTGTCCCGAGTTTTCCCGGATCGTTTTGGCAACCGACGACAGACGCATTGAAAATTCAGCCCACGCCCTGGATGTACCCGTGGTGATGACCTCCAGCGACCACCCCAGTGGAACGGATCGCGTTTTGGAAGCGGCCGAGATCATCAATGTTCCCCAGGACGCGGTGGTCGTAAATATCCAGGGAGACGAACCGGCCCTGGAGCCGGCAATGCTTACCGAGTTGCTGACGCCGTTTCGCGCATCCGGGGTCTCGGTTACCACCCTTGCTCGAAAAATAAGCGTCGAGGAAGCTCAAAATCCGGATCGGGTCAAGGTTGTTTTTGCTCCAAACGGCAGGGCGCTATATTTCTCCCGCTGCCCTATTCCTCACCCCCATTCGGCGCAGAAGCCTTCCTACTATGTGCACATTGGAATCTATGCATTTCGGATGAATTGTCTCCGAGAATTTGTAAGCCTGGATCAAAGTGTTTTGGAAATCACCGAGAAGCTCGAACAACTGCGCCTGCTTGAAAATAACATCCCCATTCAGGTCGTTTTAACCGAATATCAGAGCATCGGTGTAGACCGGCCGGAAGATATCGCAATTGTCAGCAGTATCATGCTTGAAAGATCATCGCCGGAGAATGATAATTAATCACAATTACCAAAGTTTCAGGTGCCACAAATAAATAGGTGTCGGGGGTCAGGTCATATGGCTTGGGGCTTGGAGCGTGGAGCACGGGGTTAAAGACGTTTCGAATTCGAAAGCCTTTAATCCTTTACCCCATGCCCTTTGCCCCATGCTCCATGCCTT
>JASFPE010000555.1:0-3727 GCA_050116155.1 Desulfobacterales bacterium | reverse complement strand
GTATCTATTAATTCCAAAAAAGGGGTATCCATTTCGCTGGCGTTATTTTTCATTCGAAAGAGGCTGGAAATTATTTCGACCCCCAATTATTTCTCTATAGGTTACTGGCTCAATCATTACTGCTTGCTGTAATAGACGATAGAACAGAAGACCACGAGCATTAGAACTTCTACGATTGAAGCGAAAGGTATATTCATCAAGATAATAGTCAAGATGTTTATCGCTAACAGAACCCTGAAGAGTTCCTAGTATCCATCGTTTTAGTAGTGAAGAGATTCTATGCACACCTGGCATGACTACATGAGTTGGATCACCGCTTTCAGACAGATTAACCTTTTTGTGTATATAGCCGTGTTGATGCAACGCATTATATCCTCGCCAACTATCGGTAAGTACTGTGGAGCCGGGCTCAACAGAATTGCACATGAAAGAAATCAGGTTTCTTCCAGAAGCATCAGGCACACGTTGCATTCGCACTCTACCGAATCCCTTTGGATCATGCACTTCAATAGCAATGACAACTATCGATTTTCGCTCTGTTCCTCGACCGCGTTTGCCATTTTTTTCTGGTCCACCAACAAGGGTTTCATCTACTTCAACATTTCCACTAAGACGCTCGCGCCCTGGGCGCACCATGGCACGACGCATCTTATGGAGCCAACTCCAAGCAGTCTGGTAGCTACCGAGGCCAAGAACACGTTTAAGACCCAATGCATTACCCCCAAACTTTTGGCTCGTCACATACCACATTGCCTGAAACCACAATCTGATCGGCTTTCTCGTTCCGTGAAATATTGTGCCAGCGATGACAGATATTTTGCGCTGGCAAGATGCACAACGAATCAGACCAGTTCCCATATGCCAGCTTTTTCGTCCCCGACAGATTGGACAAATAAAACCTTCTGGCCAACGAAGTCGCTTAAGATACTCAACGCAGGCCTTTTCTGTGGAAAACCATTCGTCAAACTCTTGCAATGTTCTTGGATAATCTATTCCACCGATTGGATAAACGTTATGCCTCATGAACCAACTATAACATTAGGCCAGCGAAATGGATACCCCCTTTAATCTTGTTTATTTGATGTGTTTTTCAGCATGGTTGGCGTTGAAACCAGAATAAATATATCACCGAGAGGGCCGTTGCAAAGTAGGACAATCGCCGACAGAAGAATAGAATAGGCAGTTACTTCGGATTTTACCAAAAATCCACTAAAGATCTGGGGGTTGGCAATCAGAAAAACCAAATTCGCAATGGCGACCAAGACAATCCCCCATACTGCCCATCTTCGTAAATTCCATACTCCGATTCCAAAAATAACCAGAGGCAGCATGCTAATTGTATATTTATTCCCCAATAACTCGAGAATAGGTTCAGGCAGGTTAGGCTCATAAGCCAGCCATAGAAAAGCCTTGAAAATCGCCAGCCAACCGACAGCCCAAATTGGCCAGGAATAATCTTCCAACATTCTTTCTGCAGGAAAAATCTTAAATTCTCTTTTCTCCACGGAATACTCCTTGCGCCTGTTCAATTGGGGCAAAGCCCCTGAGTTTTAAAACATCAAAAAAGCTTTGGCGATAGCTTTGATAAGAAGGTATCCTTAAATAAGCGAATTAGGTTTACAGGTCAATTAAAAAGGCGTGTTTGAATGGAAAAAATTACACAAATGTTTTTATGAAGATTTCGGCTAGCTAAGCAAATTTAGGATTGATAAAACAATGATAAAAAGCGAAACAATCAACCCTACTGCACCGAAAAACATGGGGCGCTGGAACAGGATAGTATCAAGATCACGATTGGAATCATCGAGTTTGTCGAATACATGTCGTGTTTCGAACCAGGAATTCAATTTCGTTTCAATTTGTCGCATCTTATTGGGGGCAAAGAGAAGCATCGTTCCGACCAAAATGCCAAAAAAGCACGCCACCTTGCCAATCCAGGAAACAGCACTGAAAATCATTTCGTTGGTGGAAAGATGCTGATTCGATACAAAAAAGATATTGGCAAAACTTGAAATATCCAGTTTAAAAAAGAAAAATATAAGCGAAAATACGGATCCAGCAACAAGGCAGGTGCCAAAGAGCATATTATGGCTGTAAAAATAAGAGTCGATCTGGATATCCTTGTCAAGATAGGATACCTTATCATCTATGTCCACATACCGGTTAAACACATTGCTTATAGATTTGGTTAAATTCGGGGAATACATTAATAAAAGGGAAAATGTCACTCCCAAAATTCCAAAAACCAGGGTCAGTATTTCGACCACCTGTAATCCGATTTGCTGGATAATATGCATGGTTTTTCCTTCAGTCTCGACTTTTGGATCCAAGCTTAAGTGTTACTTGTCCTGATATCGTCATTTTTTTTAAAAACTTTAAAAAAACTACATGCTTAGTAATGCGATCTCGACAAAATTTTGCTGATGTTTGTAAGTTGCAGTTTTTAACAAATCTGATCGAATCTTGGATAATGAAACTTACTGCCCCCAAGGGCCTCTTCATTCGAGCACGGTCTCAGATGAAGCGTAGAATCTTATCCGACCCGCACGTCATTTGCCAGTCAGCGTGTCCGCAATCTCCCTGACCTCTGACATGGCGATCGCTTTGAGTTTCTTGCGAACAACCCGTGAATAATATTCGCGCTCCGTTTTGGTAAGCGATTCTTTATTCAGCTTTTTAAAGATGAGATCCTTTTGTTTGGGTGAGAAAAGCCGATCTAAATAGATGGATAGCTCGGTTGACGGGCGAGCGCCGGCCATGGGCTTTGCAGCCTCAGCGTCAGTTGAATCGAATATGTATTCTTTCAACGTTTCGTGCATATTCGTAATGGAGACACACACACCGTTGCTGAGTTGAATGGTATCATTTGAAAACATCGCTCGGTTTTTTGACTTCAATGGCTCTATGGTTTTTTCTAAATTCTCAGGAACCGCTATATTCTCTCGATGAAGCAATCGGGTACTGATCAAGAGCAATTTTTCCATATTTCGTCTTTTGGGATTCGAATCCCAATAACGGGAAAACAATGCCTGGCTGTTTATCTCAATGCCTTTGCGAATGCAGACGGCCACGATTGCCGGAAACCTGGCTACTAATGCAGGGTCTTCCGCCCCGGCCAAGGCATCTAAAATAACAACCACCTGTTCAGAAGTTATCGTTTTCCGGTCCGAGTCCTTCAGAAGCGAATCAATCACATTTAGCGCGAACATTAAATTTTTCTTTTTGGGGGAAATTTTTCCGGATGTCATTCCAGGCATGATTATATCCTAATCGTTAAATTCAAGATGCAACAAACGGGCATTTGCAACCATTTATACAATAAGAATATACTGGATGGTTCAGTTTTGCAAGATTGATTGTACTAATATATACAATGTTAAACATTCTGGAATTACATCGTTCATTTTTTTTGGTTTTCAAGCGGCAGGTACAATCAGGTTCAGGATTCAGGGCTAAAAAAAAGCGTCAGGTTAGAGGCCTGAGGTTTGAGGCAAAAAATATAAGGCATTCAGGGTTCAAAGCCTTTCAAATTCGGAATGAGGAATACGGATTTCAAGTTAAAAGTCAAATAATTTTGGAATTGAATTTCCCTGCTCTATACTTGCGCTGACAGAATTGGAAAGTAAGTTACGACTTCGACTAGCACTATGATATCGCAACTTTTTAGGATTCTCTTAAAGTTTGTATATGTTTATCAGTATCGGTACTTTTGGGATGTCGATTTTTG
>JASFPE010000554.1:0-3751 GCA_050116155.1 Desulfobacterales bacterium | reverse complement strand
GAGCAAGCCGCCGCCACAGCATCAAAAGCCACTGCAGCGGGATCTGCGTGCTCTTTGTGCTTGACGATATCCGCACCGGCGCGCTCTGCCCAGATCGTCAGCTGTTCGATAGCGGCAGCGCGAAAGGTATCGCTGGCAGCGATTAATGTTTTCTTGCCTGACGCGGTTGCATTGGCAGCGAGTTTTCCGATGGTGGTGGTTTTGCCAACTCCATTTACACCAACCACCATAATGACATGGGGAGTTGATGTGATGGTCTGAGCAGAGGATTTCTGAATATTTAAGATTGACAGAATTTCATCTCGCAACTGCGACTTTACCTGATCCACGTCTGATAAGTTCTTGGAAGAGATTTGTTCAATCAGATGCATTGCCGTTTGAACGCCAATGTCCGCGGTTATTAGAAGCTCCTCAAGGTTTTCCAGCATTGCATCATCTATTCGGCCTTGGCCGGTGAAAATTTTATCGAAGCCATCCGCCAGCGTCTGACGCGTTTTGGATAACCGGTTTTTTAATCGCTTTAAATAACCGTTACCAGAGGAATGATTGGCCGATTCATTCGTCATGCCATACCTTGCTATTTTTTAATTGGATTCTGGAGAATGCTCAAATCTTACCGACACCAATTTGGAAATCCCTTTTTGCTCCATGGTAATCCCGAATAAGGTATCGGCAAATTCCATGGTTCGCTTGTTGTGGGTGATCATTACGATCTGAGAATTTTCCCCGATGAGTTTGAGCAGATCATTGAAGCGGAAAATGTTGGCATCATCAAGCGGAGCATCGATTTCATCCAATAGACAGAAAGAGGCGGGTTTAATCAAGAAGATGGAAAAGATAAAGGCAA
Organism: Desulfobacterales bacterium; assembly: GCA_050116155.1. Lineage (GTDB taxonomy): Bacteria > Desulfobacterota > Desulfobacteria > Desulfobacterales > JAHEIW01. Next base: position 2,904 of record JASFPE010000554.1, on the reverse strand, counting down.
TGGCGGAAAGCGCTTTTTCTCCACCCGAGAGCAAGCTCAATCGTGTCAGTTTCTTGCCGGGAAGATGAATCATTAATTCCACACCGGTTTCGAGGGGTTTGCCCGGTTCGGTGAGTACAAGCGTTGCTGATCCTCCTTCAAAAAGACGCGGAAATACCTCTTTTAATTTTACATTTATTAAATTGAATGTTTCAATGAAAAGCTTCTGCGTAATTTTATTTATCTTGCGGATGACTTTGTGCAGGTCTTCGATCGCCTGCACCAGATCGCTGCGCTGGGCTTCGAGAAAATCATAACGCTCCTTGAGTTGTTCGAATTCCCGAATAGCTCCCAAATTGACATCAATAATTTTAGCAATTTTCTCCCGGCATTGGGCCAGTTCAGCTTCCATTTCTTCAATGGACAAGTCAGCTGGGTTTTCTTGATCTTCGATACTGTCGTGATACTCCGATTTGAGGACAGAGAAAGGATTGTGATAACGCTCCTCCAATCGATTGACCACGCTGTCACGTTTGATTTGTAGCTGCGCTAGTTCAAGCTCCAAGAGGCGGGATTTCTCCAACGTCTTTTCGCGTTTGCTCTGGATGTCGGATATTAAATTGTCGCTATCTCTCAGCTGGGTATCGATAGCTTCAAAATCGGCCTCATTGTCTTCGAGAGCCTGTTCCAGATGCTTCATCTCACCATACATCTCAGAAAGTTTCTGTTCGTATTCAGTGATATTTTGTCTTGACGCTTTTTGCTTTTCATGTTTCAGGTGGATCTCCTGATTCAGCTGGGCGAGTCGTTTTTGGCCGTCTTCATGAAATTCTTTTAATCGTCGCAAACTGGTGTTGCTGTTTTCTAATTTGGCATCCTGGGCGGTTAAGTTAAGTTTCAGATCGACTATTTTTTGGTTGTGCGCTTCCATTTCAGCTGAAACGGTGCTGATATTTTGGGTCACTTCTTTAATTTTTGCCTGCCGTGAATTGATCTCAGCCGACATGTCAGAGAGTGCCTGATCGTATTTTGACATCTCGGAGTCGATATCGCTGGTTTCGCCCAGTAATTGTTCCTGTTCGAGATCCACGATTTCGAAGCGCCGACGGGCATTTTTTAAATCTTCGCCAACCGTATAAAGGGTCTTTTCAGCGTCGATTTCATTTTGGGTTGCGCTATTTTTTTGCTCGATAAGCATCTGCAGCTGATTCTCGAGATCCCGAACATCGGCATCCATTTTAGCTTGATCATCTCTGACGTTTGCAAGCCTTTGCGCAAGTTTTTTGCTTTGTTTATTAAGGTCTTTCAATTCCTGTTTTTTTGCCAATATTCCATTTAAGCGATCTTTGCTGCCACCGATCATAATACCCTGGGCAGAGATAAGATCACCGTTGGGTGTAACAATAATTTGCGAGATACCGTTGCGGTTAAATAGATCAATCGCTTCTTCAAAATCCTTTGCGAGAACGACATGGCCGAGCAGGGTTTGGATTATTTTTTCAAAGCCGGGTTTTGCTTTCACGTGGTTTAAAAGCAGCTTAGAGGGGTCGGGAATTTTCGATTGGTCTTTACCATGCTTTTTAAGCGATGATACCGGAATAAACCCGCTACGACCTGCTTTTTGGGATTGAAGATAGTCGATCGCTGTGCGGCCAGCCTGTTGATCTTTGACAATAATGTACTGCAGGGATTCACCCAGCGCAGCTTCGACGGCAGATTCAAAAGATGGTTTGGCTTCGATAATATCGGCCATCAGTCCCAGAATGCTATCGGATAGTTGCTGGTCGATAACTGCAGGCGTCGCAGAAATATCGTTTTCGTCGATGGTTTGAGATTCTGGTGTTTTGCTCTGTGCGGTCATGATAGCCCGAACCCCATCTTTATACCACTCGAAGTTAGCTTCCATTTTCTGCAGCGTATTTAATTTTGATTCGATCGTATTTTTTTCAATTTCGAGGGACTGGGCCCGTTTGGCTTGAGAAGACAGTGCCTTGGTTTTTTTCTCCAATTGATTGCGCAGGTCGGTGATGCTGCGCTCCAGATTTGACATTTCGTGTTTGAGTGAACCAAGGTAGCCGTTGATTTCTGCTTCCTTTTCCTCAATTTCGGCAATACGCTTTTGGGACAGTGTTTTTTCTTCTTCAGTCTGTTTTAAGCGTCGTTGAAGGCTTTCTTTATTATTGGCGGCGTTTTGGTATATATTTTTATATTGGGCCTCTTGTGCCACCAAATCCATCAACTGTGTTTTATGGGATTCGAGTTCTTGATTTAATTGAGCCAGCCGCTCGCCAATTTGCTGCGCAGACGCTCTTTCTTTTTCAAGATGATCTCTTATCTGATGGATCTCTGCTTGAATGTTTACATTTTCATCTTCAACCTGGTTAATTTCAGTCACCATGTCTATGTTTTTTTGTTCCAGGTTTTCAAGCGCGCTTTGAAGTTCAGAAGATTCCTGGGAGAGCCTTGCAATCTCGTTGCGCAGGTGAGCGAGATCATTTTCCATACGGTCGGTGTCACGCTGAGTATTAAATCGTTGCGACCTTTGTTCGCCTATTTCTTGGTTTTTTAGCTGTCGTTTAAGCTTTATTTCTTCTACGGCGGCATCAATTTTTTTGAGCTCCGATGTATGGCCGATGTCAACATCTTGGAGCTCCTTCATCAAGGTATCAATTTTTTCGATTTGTTCGGTGTATTCATCGTAATAATGCAGCCCCAGTCGAATATCGAAGGCCTTTATTTGTTTCTGATAATTATTATAAATTTCGGCTTTACGGGCCTGCCGTTTCAGGCTGCCCATTTGTCGCTTTATCTCAGATAAAATATCCGATACCCGCAGTAGATTCTGATTGGTTATCTCAACTTTCCGCAAGGCCTCGTTTTTGCGACTCTTGTATCGCGTCACGCCGGCAGCTTCTTCGATGAAGA
>JASFPE010000553.1:0-3753 GCA_050116155.1 Desulfobacterales bacterium | reverse complement strand
TTCAGCCACAAAATCGCCCGCATATCTCTGCATGGCCGTGGCCAATATTTTCTTTGCCTTTTTGTCAGCCTGTTCTTTGGCTTCGTTTTCAATTTTTTTAATGAGCTTGGCACCTTCATAACGCGCCTCATTTTCCATGGCTCGAATTAACAGCTCTTTGGCCTGGTCTGTGGTCAAGCCGGATATTTTTTCCAGTTGTTGCTTCTGCTCTTCAATCAGCTCTTCGTATTCCAACTCCTTGCGCTCGAGTTTACCTTCTCTTTTGGTCAGGTATTTCTCTTTACGGGATAATTCAAAGTCTCGTTTCTCGATCTGTTCAGTCTTACGATCGATGTTTTCCTCCTTCTGCATCAATCGCGTCTCTCTATTTTTCAGCTCTGCACGGGTCTCCTTTGTCTCGGCATCGAATTCGCTTTTCATTTTAAACAGCCGATCCTTGACCTCCAGATCTGCCTCCTTCAAGACCGTTTCTGCTTTACGCTTAGAATCTTCTATTAACCGCGCTGCTTCCCCTTCAGCCGCCTTGATCTTATGGGATAAAATTCTTCCTTTTATCCAAAAAGCGATCACAGAACCGGCAACGAAAAATAAGATGCCGAGCAATATTTCGTAGTTACTCATTATTCTACTCCAGCTGTAATCCGGGTCCAATCCATGCGACCCGGTTGGGTTCCCATCGATTAGTTCATTGAAAACTATTTTTCATTATGTAGAAAAAAAATTAATTGGATCATTTTCACCATCTTCCGATAATTGAATATTTTCGATTGAATATTGGATACTTAAGGTCCGCCTCCGGCGGATCATTTATAAAAATGACGGAGCGGAGCGACATCCACAAATATTCAATCTTCAATATTCAATATTAAATTACAGTTTATCCGCCATATTTCTGGCGGACTTGTACGGATTGGGTTGCTCAGAGGTTGGCTCTCGGATAAGATATTGATCGGCGGAAAATACAGAGAAAAATACGCTATCGATTTACACAGCCTGCCTTGTGATTGATGAAGATAGCACTCCGACCCAACGTAGAAATGCAGGCTATTCATTTGCGATAATTGGCCCTGCACAAAAATGAACCGGATAAGGATGTCCCCCACCACAATGCCGTGTTGGTAGGTCTTTGAACCGTTTGTTCAAAGTGGGCGCCTTTTAATTTCTTTAGGCTTTTCTGAACGAGCAGAACATGCACACCGAAATCAGGGAAGGCTCCCCGGTTCCTAGATGTTGGATCAAAGCATATCTCCCAATCACGGACACGGTAGGGGTAACATCCCGGTATATAAATTTAGCTTTTCCGTCTACAGGGCTATTACGTCCGTCGGCGGAAGGCCTGTAAAAAACAATGCCGGTGAGTGCGAATCGGAAGGGCAACGGTGAAATCAGTCATATCGGAAGATTACAATTTAGCAAATAACAAATGTTACCCATCTAAAGCATTATTTCATCTAACCTGCGAATCAAACCTGTTGACCGTTCGGAGATCTCATCCAATAATTTTGAGCGTTTTTTTTTCAATTCCACATTTTCGTTAGCAATATTTAGCGCAGCTAAAAGCAAGATGGTCAGGTTTGACATAGTTGACGATTGATTGGTTTGCTGATTTTGAATCTTGTCAACTTCTTTGACAAGGGTTTCAGCAACCTCTTTTGCCTCCTTGACTTCCGATTCAGCTTTAAACGTATACGGCTGTCCAAAAAGCTCTATAGTTACAATTTGATCCGATGCTGAGGACATTACCTTTCCAAAACCCACACTATGTTGGCCATGCACGATTATGTTTCGGCTACTTCATCCAGTTTGACCAACAGATTGTCAATTTTTGACCGAATCAAGGCCTTCTCGCGAGCGAATTTTTTTTCCGCCGTGATTTTACCTTGAAGCTCCTCCTCCAAACTTTTGATTTTATTTTTAAGTTCTAGATTTGTCGTTTCATGGGACTCGCAAACTTCGATTAATTGTTCAACTTTTTTTTCGATAGCTGCAAATTGGCTTAAAATGTAATCGTTATCCAATTAAGATTACCCCACGAACATTTTTACCAATATAATCTGGAATATCCGGTAAAGTCAAGTTATAATGCGCATCCGTTTTTTCATAATGGATTCGACGCGCTCTAATTCCTGAATCGTATTAATGCCGAACACCTCTAACGGATCACTGCCGATTTTCACACCGACGCGTCTGTTCTGGGAATATCCTATTTCGATAATATCCGTAAGATAAATTTCACCCTGGGCATTATCTGAGCTGATGCTTGGCAATGCCACGTTTAAAAAGTCCTTCTTGATGCAATATATCCCACTATTAATTAATGTAATCTGTTTCTGATCGTCCGTGGCCTCCGATTCTTCAACGATCCCGCAAAATTGACGGTTTTGGTCGAATAAAATTCTACCATAGCCGTGGGGGTTTTCGATATCAACTGCCAGCAAAGAAACATCCCGATCCTGGCTCAGATGCTCTTTGACGAGCTCAATGACGGTCGTTGCACGAATCAAGGGCACATCCCCGCACAAAATTACCACCTCCGTGATATGAGATGGAATGTGCGGCAGGGCGCACAAGACCGCATGTCCGGTCCCAAGCTGCTGCTCCTGTATGGCATACATAAGGTCCGCTTTTTTCGCGACAACCGCCTGCACTTTCTCGGCCTGATTACCCACCACTAAAATAACATTCTGGCCGGCAACCTGCATGGCGGTTTCCACCACATACAACACCATGGGTTGGTTCAGCAGTTTATGCAGTACCTTGGCCTTACTCGATTTCATACGCGTACCGAGGCCCGCAGCCAGTATAATCACAGCGACATTTTCAAACATAGTGTTCATATCGGAATTCCGGTCACAAATTGTTGAAAAAAAATGGCAAACCCCCTGCTGGTGGTTTGCCCTTTATGAAAAATCGCACCCTTTATTTCAAATCGGCGAAAAATATTGACTCAACGAATGAGTTTCAACGCGTTTCAGCAAGTTTTATACGGGTTATGGCCTTTTCAAGGGCGAGTCTTGCCCGTAAAAAATCGATATCTTCTCTGGATCTATCCTCGCCTAAGCGCTTTTCGGCCCGCTCCAGGGCAGCCCTGGCCCGCTCCAGGTCAATGTCTTTGCGTCTTTCAGCAGACTCAGCCAGTATAGTCACCTTATCCGGAAGCGCCTCGGCAAATCCGCCGCTGACAAATACAAACCGTTCAGTTCCATCGGCAGCCGTGTAGCGAATAATACCGGTCTTTAGCGTCGTCAAAAAGGGGGTGTGGCCAATCAGCACGCCAAATTCACCGAGAGAGCCGGGAGAAGCAACAATCTGGGCTTCTTCACTAACAACCACGTTTTCGGGAGTCACCACTTCCAATATAATATTGTCTGCCATACTATTACCTTCGAAAGTTTTCTGGTAAATCTTGTAACGAAACTAACCCCAACTCATATCCAAGCATATTCATTGTATTGGAATGATGGAATAGTGGAATAATGGATAAATGGGTTAATTCGGATCGAATCTCACTTTAAAAAGAGACCTTATCCGATTTTTAACACCCAATATAGCGCTAAAGCTTCACTTCGTGCCCAACATTCCAGTATTCCAACATTCCAGAGTCTTGAAAGCTTGGTTCCCGGGGATGTTCGACTATAACTTATATGGTTCCTGTTTCCCTGCCTACTCTTCCTTGGCCCTCTGCTCGGCATCTTCCAGGACCTCTTCAATGCCGCCTTTCATATAAAAGGCCTGCTCCGGAATATCGTCATG
>JASFPE010000552.1:0-3754 GCA_050116155.1 Desulfobacterales bacterium | reverse complement strand
ATCGGTCTCATAGCGGGTGTTTTCTGCCCATTGATCCGCCTTTCAGCGAAAAAGCGACCATGGGCGGTATCGTGGCTGCCAATTCCAACGGTCCGCGGAGACTCCTTTATAATCTGCTGCGCGATTATATTCTGGGGGTTCGATTTGTCACTCCAAATGGGGATATCGTGGGAGCGGGCGGCAAAACCGTCAAAAACGTTTCAGGCTACGATATATCCAAATTAATGATCGGCTCCCTTGGAACCCTGGGTATTATCTGCGAAATGACGTTTAAGTTGCTGCCATTGCCCGAGAAAATGGAAACACTGCTCTTCTCTTTTGGTACATTATCTGCGGCTTACGATTTTACTGATCGCATTTTTGAAACCCGTCTGCTTCCTGCGGCGATTGAAATCTTGAACGCTCCTGCGGCCGGCCAATTGAAAACCGAAACACTGCCCGATTTTACTTCTGGCGGATTTATGGTGGCGCTTGCACTCGAGGCTTTTGATGAGGCCGTCGAGCGTATGTCAAACGAAACCAGGGAAATGGCCCGGAGTCTTGGCGCGACCGAGGCAGTACGACTCCAGGACCACGAACATCTTCAGTTCTGGCTGGCAGTCAGCAGCTTGGATGCAGCGCTCGAGACGAAATTCTCCGGGCTGATCAGGGCAAAGCTGAATTATCGCATTTCCGAATGGAAGGACATGCTTGAGTTTGCAGAAAATACGTTGTCAAAGAGCAATCTCGTAAGTGCGATATCGGCCAGCGCCGGATGTGGGGTTTGCACCATCAGCCTGTTGATGGAAGAGAGCGGCAATGGATCCGTAGATAAGTCCATCAAGGCAATGGGCACATTGCTGGAGCACAGCAGGGAGGCAGGCGGCAATCTCGTGATACAATATGCACCAGCCGCCATAAAGAAGGATTTGAGCATCTGGGGTTTAATGCCATCTGACTTTGTTGTCATGAAGCGCGTTAAAGAAAAGGTGGATCCATCGGGTATCATGAGTCCTGGACGTTTTGTGGGCGGTCTATAGTCAAAAATCAAATATCACGACCGGTTGGGAGTTGTTGGTTTCTCCAAGAGTATTGCCGAGAATGTCAGTCATCTCCGTGCTGATTGATCGGACTCGGTTTATCATACGAATACATATTGAGAGGTGTGCGCCAATGAATATTGTCCAGTTGAAGAAATTGTCTTATGATGAGGTCGTCAAGTGCACCAAGTGTGGTTTCTGCCTGCCCAGCTGCCCGACCTATCTCATCGAAGGGAAAGAATCCTCCTGTCCCCGGGGACGCAATGCCATTACCCGGCTTGCTATCGAAAACAAATTGGAGTTGAATGAAGATACCGAAAGATCTATTTTCACCTGTCTCGGGTGCGGCGCCTGTACAACGGTTTGTATGTCGGGGGTTGAAACCAAGAGACTTATTTTTCGTGATCGTGAATGCCAGGTGGGCGAGGGCTTCTATCCGAAAATTGCCGACCGCCTGGTAAAAACCCTGGAAGGTACCCATAATATATCCGATGATGATAATGAAGATCGTGCTGAGTGGATGGAATTAATTAAAGATCTGCCTGAAGACGCATTTGAGAAAGCCAGTGCCGAGATCGTCTTTTTCGTCGGGTGTGTGGCTTCGTTTTTCCCCATGGTCCAGAAAATCCCGGCAAATATGGCCAAGATCATGCAGCAGGCCGGATTGGACTTCAGCATCCTGGGCGGAGACGAATGGTGCTGCGGCTTTCCACTGGTGGGTGCCGGAATGCCCGAAAAACTGGAAGCCATGAAGGCGCATAACCTCAAAAAGGTGGCGGATGTCGGCGCCAAAACAGTCGTTTTTACGTGTCCTTCTTGCTTCCACACCTGGAAGCACCAGTATGACACTGGATTGAAACTGATGCATGCCAGCCAGCTGATTGCCGAATTGATTAAGGATGGTCGTATTGCACCCAAAAAGGAGATCAATGTTACGGCCACCTATCACGACCCCTGCGATCTGGGCCGTAACACCGGAGTTTATGAGGAACCCCGCGAGGTGATCCAGTCGATCCCGGGTCTTAACTTTAAAGAACTACCGACGAATCGACAATTCGCCGTATGCTGCGGGGGTGGTGGTAATCTGGAGATGACGGATCCTGAGCTTTCGGGTGCAATTGCCCAGATGAAGCTTGATGCCGTCAGAGATATCGGCGCCGAAATGGTCGTCACGGCATGCCAGCAGTGTGTTCGCACCATGGCCACGCGGGCACGCAGACAGAAGATAGAACTGGAGGTCAAGGATTTGACCGAGGTGGTGTTGGAAGCAATTGAGAAATAAATAAAAATAGAACGTTCAACATCTTAATCCTTTAAAACCTGTAACCAGTCCTCGAGACCGATTCCCGGGGTATCCATCCGCTTTTCATTATAAAATTCCGTTAACATGCTGGACGCTTCTTCAATTCGCTGGCCTTCGAGATCTTTTTCCAACCGCTCAATAGCGTCCGCCGGAAAACAAAAGAAGTCACCGGACAGACTCACATGGGTAAATTTGCCGTCTTGCATTCCGAAATCGGCCCGCATAAGCCCGCCGGGTGCCTTATGCATTTTATGAACAACCTTCGCCCCCTCACGGATTTTAATATCGCGCCCGGCTACGCGCTTGCCTTTCTGAAACAGCCAATCATCGGTCGTCATCTGCAGACCCAGTTCATTCATTCTGCTTTTCAGAGCATCGTCTTTTTGACAGGCCTCCATGGGCCCTAAAAGTCTTTCGAATTCCTCTGTCAGCAAGGCATTCAATTCTGTCTCACCCCACCGGTCGGCCACGGCCTCTCCAAGCTCACGGCGGATGGTGGAGAGATTTTCCGTAAGTGTTTTGTGGACCTTGTCACGAAATTTTTCATCCGGCACTTTGAGGATTCTGGCCATCATGTCGTAATTGAAATCCACAATCAGGTTTCCAACAAAAACAATACAATCCCGGATCTCACCCACACCGGTGCCGGATATCTTGCGGGTCTCAACAATGACATCATTGATGGGTTTGTATTCGGCCTGGATACCGATGTGACGGTATACCTCGATCACCGGTTGAAGAAATTTCCTGTAAAACATTTCCTTATGCTTCGGAACTGCCGGATTGTCTTTGTGCAGAATCAAATGGAAAAACAGCTGATCACCATCCAGATATACGGCGCCGCCACCCAGATCCCGTCTGAAGACCGGAATATCATGTGCCGTGCAGTACGCCAGATCGACTTCTTGTGCCGCCTCCTGATGAAATCCGATACAGACATACGGCGTGGCCGGAGAGACAAGAGACAACGCCTCGCGTCCCAGATGAGCCAAAGCATGATAGATCAACTGCGATTCTTGCCAGGGAACTTTGCCCAGGTTATATATTTTCATGGGTGGTTACTCTTTTTTATTGAGGGCTCGGTGGATAAGCTGGGTGATATCCAGGACCTCGAGTGAGACCTTGTTTCGTTTCACATAGGTGGTCATGGTCCGCACGCATTGCTGACAGGATGTAACCACCGCTTCGGCGCCCGTGTGCATAATTTCTTCGATTTTCTGTTTGGCAATTTCCGCTGAAAGTCCGGCGTCAATCATTTCCAGATTGCCGCCACCCCCACAGCACTGACAATTTTCACGATTGCGGGCAAGTTCTACGAACTTTATGCCGGGAATGGATTGAATCGCTTCTCTGGGCGCATCGAATACTCTGCTTCCCCGCCCGAGGTCGCAGGGATCGTGATAGGTGACGGTCAAGGGGAGGTCCTGAAGGG
>JASFPE010000551.1:0-3766 GCA_050116155.1 Desulfobacterales bacterium | reverse complement strand
TGGACCGATCTGCCGCCGGAGGCATTCAGCTTTATCGCCAATTCGTTTACCGGTACCGCCGATGCAGTTCCGCGGGTTTGGTTGGAGGATCAAGATCGGACCCGGTCGACACGAATTCCGGTGTATTCCAAAGATACCGTTTTCGAAGCACTGGGCGTGGTGGGGCTATCGCATGCTGAGCCGCAAGTTTCGGGACTCGATGAGATCCTGGTGGCCGGGCGCTGGCTTGCGGCCGGTGATCGCCAGGCGGTGCTTTTACCTGACCGCATGGCATCAAAATTAAACATAGACCCAATGCAGCCGCAGGGCCATGCGGTTTCGCTGTGGGGTATGCCGTTTCGTGTCGTGGGCATATTCTCCGGTAAAAAATTACAGGAACGCATTGATCTGGACGGTGAGCCCCTGACGCCGGTGACATTTCCCAGAGAAATATCCACAGAAATGACCGAGGTGGAAATAGAGGCCATGGAGTCCGGTGATGATGTCAGGGAATATCAAAGCCGTTACGAACATATTGCCGGCGATCTGACCATCATTATCCCCTACCAGACGCTGTTGGCCGCCGGCGGCCATTTAAAGGCGGTGGCGGTTCGACCCCGATCCCGGGAGTCCATCCAGGCCGAAGCCCAGGGGCTGGTGGATCGTTTCGGTTTGTCATTGTTCAGCGGTGAACCCGGCGGCACCTATCTGTATCACGCCAGTGATACGATGAGTTATAGCGGTGTGCCCAATATTATTATCCCCTTGATCATTTCTATTTTTATTGTTTTAAACACCATGATTGGCAGCGTTTATGAGCGTAAACGCGAGATCGGTATTTATACATCGGTGGGATTGGCGCCCTCGCATGTATCCTTTTTATTTATTGCCGAAGCGATGGCATTTGCGGTGTTGAGTGTCGTATTTGGTTATTTGCTGGCCCAAACCTCGGCCAAGCTGTTTGCTGAAACAGCGCTGTGGTCAGGGATTACCGTCAATTACTCTTCAATGGCCGGCGTGGCTGCCATGATTTTGGTCATCGTAGTGGTACTGGTCTCCGTGATTTATCCATCAAAAGTTGCCGGTGAGATCGCCATCCCGGATGTGAACCGTTCCTGGACCCTTCCACCGGCTCGTGGAAACCAGCTCGAACTGACGCTGCCATTTTTAATGACCTATCGGGAGCACCGCAGTGTCGGCGGATTTTTATACGATTATTTTGAAGGCCATCAGGATGTCACCCATGGAACGTTTTCCACCGCCAATGTTGGCTTTGGATTTGCCTGTCCATATCCGCCGCGTATGAAAGCCGTTCAATACGATTGCCCCGAAGGTGAGTGCGAGTTCGACGAATGTCTTCAAATTACATCCCGTGTCTGGCTGGCACCTTTTGACTTCGGGATAATGCAGTCCGTAGATTTTTGGTTCAAACCCGCAGAAGATGAGCCCGGCTTTCTTGAAATTGAGGTTCGGCTGGGCCGCGAGTCTGGTGAAGCCAATGCATGGCGACGGATCAACAAGACTTTTTTACATGAGATTCGCCGACAATTATTACTCTGGCGATCGTTTGACGATTCCGCCAAGTTGAAATACGAACGTTTGCTGACTGATGCCCAAAAGGAATTGGGATATGTTTCTGACCAGGTGAGTAAGGTATGATAGATAATCCACAAGATCCCAAGGCCGAAAAGACAGCGCCTGTCAAAGATACGAAGCGTTCAGGAAATAAGATCCGTTTGCGGGCCATCGTCATCGGGGTATCTTTTGCAATGGCCATATGTGTGATTACACCGTTTAACAACGCCTATCGCCAGGGTACACCGCTGGGCGGCGGACATTTCCCGCTGGCACCCTTTTATATTTTGGTCTGGATGATGCTCGCGGTGGCCGTGATTCAGGCCACGTTCAAAAGGCGCAGTTTGATCACCGGAAAAGAGCTTTTGGTTTCCTGGGCGCTGATGGTGCTGCTGTCCGGTATCGCCTGGACCGGGCTTGCACGGACGTTTTTTATCAACATCACCGCTCCGTATTACTTTGCAACCGTTGAAAACCGCTGGCAGGAAATTCTGCATCCGCTTCTTCCGGACAGTTGGTATCCCCAGAGCCAACAGGCCATCGTTGATTTTTATAACGGGCTGGCCGGTGGAAGAGAGATGGGGTGGATTGCGGTGCTCAAAAACATTCCCTGGGATGCCTGGCTGGGACCCTTACTGGGCTGGGCGGGTTTTGTTCTGCTTTGCTATATGGTCATGGTCTGTATTATAAATCTGCTCAGCAAACAACCCCTGTACAATGAGCGCATGAATTTTCCCCTCTTGCGGGTACCGCTTTTAATGCAAGAGGCATTGGATAACAACGAATTTGGACGTTTTATTACCAATCGTTTTTTATTGGCTGGCTTTCTGGTTCCGGTTGTATTGCATCTAATCAACGGATTGAGTTTTTATAATCCGTCGATACCATCCATTCCTACCTTAATTCTGGCCGGTAAATATTTTCCGAAATATGGTCTCTTTTCAGGTTTTTATAAACTCAAAATTTATATTTACCCGGCCTTTATCGGGTTTGCCTTTTTAACTTCCAAACAGATTTCATTTTCGTTTTGGTTTTTTTATCTTGCCGGCACCCTGTTAATCGGGCTACTTGCCTTCCTGGGCATCAACATTCCTGCCGCTGCTTTGAGCGTAACATTCGGCCCTACTATTTCGCGTCCCGAAGAAACCCAGATGATCGGAGCCTATCTCGTATTTTTTTTGTTTCTTGCCTGGCTGGCACGGTTTCATTTTCTCGATATCATTTTAAAGGGCTTCGGACTTAGAAAAGAGGAGAACTTAGAACTCGAATGGTTTTCTATACGCCTGTCGTTTTGGGGTTTTGTTTTGGGGGGACTCGGGATTGTTATCTGGTGCCATTATTTCGGCATCCCATTGATTTTTTCACTTCTGGTGGTCATTGCATTTTTCATATTTACACTGGTGGCGACCCGAGTTATCTGCCAGGGGGGCGTGCCCTATTTTAAATTGGTCTCAGCACCCATCGACGCACTGATGGTTTTTTTCGGATCAAAACCGTTTACCACAGTGGGGATTTTGGTCGCCGGCGTAGTTCAAAAAATTCTTTTTGTGGATTTGCGCGAATCGCTGATGCCGTCTCTGTTACATGCACGCAAGGTCACCGAGAAAGTCTCCAATAATCGCTGGATTTTTGTTACCATCGTCATTACGCTAATTGCCGGAATCGCGTTGTCTTTTTTGGCCATGTTGTCGCTGTGCTATAAATTCGGCGTGCGTGAACTCCAGCTGGACTGGGCAACCCGGACGACCATGACCGTTTACGACAATATATACAATTTGGCGGAGACTCCGGTCGAACCCGGAAAGTGGGTGGCAATATTTACGGTGGCCGGTGCGGTGGTGATGGCTATTTTGGTGATCTGTTATCATCGCTTTTACTGGTGGCCGATTCATCCGATAGGGTATTTAACCGCCTACAGCTCTGCCATGTGGTATCTGTGGTTTAGTTTTTTTGTCGGCTGGCTCTGCAATGCTTTGTGCATGCGTTACGGTGGCGTGGTGCTGTTTAAGAAATTGCGCAATTTTTTTATTGGTTTGATTATCGGTGATTTTTTTATGGCCGGCAGCTGGGCCATTTATGGGCTTTTCAGTTATTCGAGCTACTTGGTACTACCGGACTAATGGCCTGGGGCAAGGCGCATGGGGCACAATCGGATTGCTAAAACCCCTATGCTCCCTGCTCCCTGCCCCAGGCCCCATGCCAGTTGGTAAAA
>JASFPE010000550.1:0-3776 GCA_050116155.1 Desulfobacterales bacterium | reverse complement strand
CGCCTTCCATATAGGTTGGCAGAAGTTCTTTGATGCCGAAGTTTCTGGCCTCGGAGACGACCATGTCAAACAGCTTGCGGTTCAAGCTCCGATACTTTTGGGTATTCAGCAGAGCTTCAATCCTCAATTGTTCATACAGAACAAAATCGATATCTCTTCGATCGGCAATGAGCTGAGCCATCAATTTTTTCCTTTCAAGTTATTATATCAAAGGTTTCAGGTATCCCGCCTACGCTCTAGCGAGCTTCGGCGGGCAAGCGGGTGTCAGGAGTCAGAACAGCAAAAGAATGGTTTCAGGTGTCAGTGTTCAGGTGTCAGAAAAGGCTAAAAAAAATCCAGGTATTTAGGAATTTAGGGATTGAGGAATTAACTGAACAGACGAAATTGATCTTAAATTGTTATATTCGCAATCGCATAATTATTTATCCTGACACCCGACACCTGACACCTGAAACCTGGAAGACTTAGGTCTGACCGATGCTCGGCCGTCCAAACGCGGTGAATACCAGTTGGGTGCCCAGATATACATCTTCATGACCCCTGACTTTGGCGCGCTTGTCGGTGCGATCCATTTTTACTTCGACCTGTTCGGCACCGGCTTGCTGGGCCAGTTTCTTGGCACGGGGAAGCATGTATTTGCGGGCATGCTGGACGGCCTTTTCCAGGTCGATGAAATCCTTCGACCCCTTCTTTAAATGCAGGCGAAACGTTAAACCGGCATTTAGTGGGCGGATATATATTTGATGACGCTGAATGACACCGCCGCTCACCGCACCAATGGCATTGGCGACTTCTGAATGCCGGGGGATTATCAGGTTGGTATTCAACCTGGCGGCCGCCTCCGGCATGTACGCCTCAACGGGGGCTCCCATGGCGACAATGGGGCGCTGCAGAGTAAGTTTACAGCTAATTTGCTTTGCGTGCACGCCATCCAGTGCGCTTTCGAGCAGAACACGGGCAAGGGGTTCTTTTTCCCATTGGGCCGTTGCCCCATCATCGGTAATGGCCTTGGCAATGATGGAAGCTGCCAGCTGTCTTGAAACCCCCTGTACGACCTGCTCGCAGAAATCTGTTATGGGTATTCCCAGTTGCGAGGCCAATATTTCAGCTCCCCATTTGGAGGCATCCGCATTCCAGTTCTCAAATCGCTGCAGTACATGCAAGGCATCCGTGGGCGTAAAGCCGGCAAGCCATACCACACCGGTTTCTTCCAGGGATTGTATTCGTTTGGTCAGCCACGGATCCGTTCGGAAATATTGATCGATGATGCGTGTCAATGGTTGAGGGCCATTTTCTAAACGCTTTAAAAGGGATATATCTTTTTGATCGGATAACCGATGATTCGGTTTTCTGCCCAGCAGCACGAAGACATCGGCACTATCCTTATTTGCCTGGGTCCGTGCCTGACGCTGCAGGATGGACAACACCTGGGGATATTCGGCGGTCAATTTGCAAAGCGGCACGACCCTTTTGGGACCGATTAGAATTCTCTTTTCACTGGCGCCATGAATATGACTGTCTCCTCCCAAACCCATGGTGTTCACATCTACGGCCTCGACCATGGTTCGCCAGCCACCGATATTGGCGCCTTCCGGGTTTACCCTCGGCCTGCCCTGTCGCAGTTCGACGATATCGGTGGTGGTACCGCCGACATCGATCGCCCATACATCCTGTTTGCCGGCCAGTTGAAATGCACCGATGGCGCTGGCCGCCGGACCCGAAAGCACCGTTTCAACAGGGCGTTTTTCGGCCCATTCAGCCCGAACCAGCGAGCCGTCTCCTTTCACAATCATCAGTGGCGCGTTAATGGATAGTTGTTCGAGTACCAATCGGACGTTGGCGATCAGATCGTGGATGATGGGGATCAAGCGTGCATTCAGCGCCACCGTCGTGGCTCTGCGGATAGAGTTGAATCGCGTTGATAATTCGTGGCCGCAGGTTACCGGAAGATCGCCCATATCTTTGATCATCTGTTTGACGCGTAGTTCATGGCCGGGATTCAGGGCACCAAAATAGCCCGAGACCGCAAATGCATCCACGTGTTCACGACGTTTCATAATCGCTGCTTTAGCGGCCTGCTCATCCAGGGGTGTAATTTCATCGCCGTGGATGTCATGGCCGCCGTTGATATAGAAAATATCATCGGTCGCCAGATCATGCTGGAATTTATATTGGCGAATGAGCTCTGGATCATAACCGATAAGCAGCAGGCACACCGGCGCGCCGTGACTTTCGGCGATCGCGTTGGTTGCCAGCGTGGTTGAGAGGGCGACCATACTGATGGTTTCCGGTGGGACTGATTTTTGGTCTCCATTGAGTGCTGCGGAAATGGTTTCCTTAATACCCATGGACAGATCGTGTTTTGTCGTCAAGGCTTTTGCCGTTGAAAGCACTTCACCGGTCTGGCTGTTGACCAGCACCGCATCCGTATAGGTACCTCCGGTATCGATTCCCAAGGCTATGGTCACGTTTCGTCTCCTCATGTAGGCATGTGATTTCACCGTAAATCATTGATGATGTCATGCTATTTGTTTGAACGGACCGGGTATATATAATATCAATATTATTGTCAATACTGTCGTTTTAGGTGTAATAGTCAGGCATTTTCGTTAATTCTAGCCACTGATGAGGGTCATGTCCGTGGATCAAAAACGCCGTTTCCGCTTCGACCAGGCCATGCAACTTCTTGACCGAGTCACGTGCCTGCTCATCGTTTACGTTATTCTTAGGTAGAATAAAATCATCATAATGCTCTTTTAACGGAACGCTGTCACCGCTGAGAATAACCGTTCCCTGCTTGCTGAGTTTGACGACTAGAATTTGGTGTCCCGGGGTGTGGCCGGGCATGGGGACAATGACTAATTTACCATCTCCGAATATATCCAATTCACCATCTATTTCTTGATAATCCAGCGCGTGGTCCCAATCCGCCGAGAAATAACCTTTGCCCTCATTATCAGGCAGTTGCGCAAATGCCAGTTCCGTGCCTGAGACCAAAAACGTCGATTTGGAAAAGAACTGATTACCGCCGGCATGGTCGAAATGGAGATGGGAGTTTATCACATAGCGAATCGCGTCTGATTCCATTCCGATGCCGGTCAGTTGAGATATGACGCCGTCTGTTTCATTGCCCATGGGCTGAAAGGCTTTGGCAAGTCCACCCCAGCGAGCAGCAGCATCTTTGAAGACATCCGGGTGGGGGCCGGTATCAAATAGAATATTTCCCCGGGGATGGGTCACGAGAAATACGGGAAGCGGTATTTTTATGAAATCATTCTTGTCCGCATTCGGGATGAAAACATTTTTTCGCACCCGCAGGTAACCGCACGCGATGGTGTATAGTTTCATATGTTATAGATATTATAAATTGGAGTTGTTATGTCAATCAATTCCTGTTTTGATGCATTGGTTCAACATCCTTTAATATATTGAAATAAATAATACTTTGAGCCTTTGAAGTTCGTAATAGTGAATCAATACCCCGGCATTTGCCAACATAGCAACGGGATCCTTCCACGACGCTTAAAAATGGCCCTGGAAGTGCTGTTGATGATGCAAAGTTGCTTTATTCTTGACATTGAGTGTCACCTCAATTATGAATCTTTGCGGAGGATTGTGTTATCGGGGGAAACTTAGGCTTACCAATATTATCCATTCAATTATCTCATTTATCAAAATTTGACAGCAAAAATGAAAAGGAGGCAAAAAATGAATCGAAGAAGATTTCCTATTGCGTTGATGTTAGTGGCTGGATTGTTTTTCCTCTGGACGGTTTC
>JASFPE010000549.1:0-3778 GCA_050116155.1 Desulfobacterales bacterium | reverse complement strand
TATTCGACGGTTTTACGATCGCTAACCCAAGGGCAGGCCCAATTTACGATGGAATTTCTAACCTATAAACAGGTTCCGCAATCCATCGCCGCAGAACTGATTAAAAAAGCCGCCAACGAAAAGAAGAATGTTGCTTGAAAATATTGACACACATAATGCAACCCATGACTTGCCATACATCATTCGGATTAAAGAAAGGAATATAAAGATGTTAAAACATGATCTGATGATGCGCAATCCCTTGCGTCTAATGGGAAAAGACACCGAAGAAATTTTAAAAAAGGGCGAATTCGGAGCCCTGCTTGCCCGGGCTGGTGTGGGAAAGACTGCATTGCTGGTTCAATTATCATTGAACAGTCTGTTGAGGGAAAAAAATGTGTTGCACATTAGCCTGCAGGACCCGGTAAACAAGGTCAGCGTGTGGTATAAAGAAGTCTTCAGTCGCATTGCCCAGCTGTACGATATCCATCAAATGGATCAATTGTGGGATACAATTTTACCCCATCGATTTATTATGACATTTCAGGTCGAGGGGTTTACCGTCCCCAAGCTCGAGGAACGGCTTACTGATCTTATCGAACAGGATATATTTAACCCCCAGATGATGCTTATTGACGGGCTTCCATTTGATGATTCTGTGGGTGATGTCTTGCTACGGTTAAAAACCCTGGCACAAAAGTATGCTATGCATGCCTGGTTTACAGTCCGAACCCATCGCCACGAGACACCCAATCAAGATGGTATCCCCCTCCAGCTGGCACAGGTGGCAGATCTTTTTGAGGCTGCCCTTCAATTGGTCCCCGAGGGTAAACAGGTTCATATAAAGGCGTTGAAAATACCCGAGACGGTGTCTGACCAACCCGATCTCGTGTTAGACCCTTCCACCATGCTTATCACCGAAGAAGGATAAAATTTTTGCCAATATATAAAGTTTAACATTAAAAAAGGCTTACAAGATACTAAAATATCTTCTAAGCCTTTTTTATTATTCATGGAGGCGGCAGTCGGAGTCGAACCGACGAATTGCGGTTTTGCAGACCGCTGCCTTACCACTTGGCTATGCCGCCATAAAAATGGAGCGGGAAACGGGATTTGAACCCGCGACTTCGACCTTGGCAAGGTCGCACTCTACCACTGAGTTATTCCCGCTCAATTCGGAAAAAGACTTTTAACTTTTATTGCATAATTTGTCAATAGAAAACCATGGTTCGGTTTAATCGCAAGAGTTATCGTGATCTAAAAGTGACTTGGCGGTTACTCCTTAAGAAGTCTTCGAAATTTAATAAAATAATCGGCTCCTGACCAAATGGTAAATATCAACGCCCCCCACAGCATCACCACGCCAATCGCCTGGGCATTCAGGCCAAATAAAGGATAATGAATTAACAACGGGATGGCTGCCGCGATTTGAAAACCGGTCTTATATTTGCCCAGCATGGATGCGGATACGTCTTCACCTTTTCCGGCAATAATATTGCGCAGCCCCGTGACGGCCATCTCGCGGCCGATAATGATACATACCATCCAGGCAGGCACCCAGCCCAGGGATGTCAACATGATAAAGGCAGAGGAAACCAACAGCTTATCGGCAACCGGGTCCATCACTTTGCCTAAGGTGGATACCATGCCACGCCGTCGCGCATAGAACCCGTCAAAATAGTCGGTAATGGCAGCGGCACTGAACAACATGGCGGCCAAAAATGTGCACAGCCTACTTGGAAATAAAAGCAGAATCACAATGATCGGAACCACCGCGATTCGGAAAAGGGTCAGGCCGTTGGGATTACTCAGGATATTTTTTAATGAATTCATAAACCCTTAATGATTATGAATCGGTGCTTGATTGTCGCGCGACATATTTATCTCGACAATCGGAACTGCAAAAATACAGGTCTTTACCATGGTATTTGAGATAAACACCATCTCTTTTCGGAAAATAGGTTTCGCAAAATGGATCTTTAATCATGATATCATCAATCTGACCGGCTTTTTGCCGGACAACACGATTGGGAGACGAATACCCCTGAAATACCCAAGATTTCAAGAGTCGATATACAATGTAACCCACTCCGACGAGTATTAGGATTTTAATCATCGATATTCGATTATCCTCTGTTCATTTTCATCCAGGCAATTCAGCAGGGTTCGCACGTCAGCTTTCAACACGGGGTGCATAATTGCTGGATCTATATCACACAAAGGCTGCAATACAAAGCGCCTTTTATGCATCCGCGGATGCGGGATAACCAGCTGCGTCGAATTGATCACCATCTCATCATAAAAAATGATATCCAGATCAAGCACCCGCGGACCGAATCGAATCGAATCCTGCAATCGCCCTCCTTTGCGCTGAATGGATTGCAAACGCTGCAATAATCGATGGGGATCAAGAAGCGTCTCAATTTTAACAACGAGGTTAATAAACCAATCTTGATCGGTGTAGTCTACCGGTTCGGTTTGGTAAATTCGAGACTCGGCCTTCAACCAGACATCATCACGGTCCAACCGCCGGATACCCCGGCGACAGTTTTCAAGTTTATCACCCAGATTGGAACCAACGGATATGTAGGCAATGTGTCGTGCTGTCATCAAACATTTTTTTGGTTTCAGGTGTCAGGTGTCAGGGCAAATAATTTAAGGATTTCGAATTTAGGAAAATAGGAATTCAAAAAACTACAATTAGGGAGTTTAATATCGATTTACTCAGTTCCGTTAATCCCTCAATCCCTCAGTTCCTAAACTCCTTAATTCTTCTTCCAGCCTTTCCTGACACCTGACACCCGAAACCTGAAACCAATTGATTCCTGAAACCTGACACCTGAACCCTACTTCCTATTGCCAGGCTTCTTCCCACAGCTTGCCGGCATAGACGACACGGGCATCGCCTTCCATGTAAATGTTATGGAAACGGCCATTATTTTCGGCAAAATAAATCGTCAGGTATTCGCTGCTGCGGGTCATGACGTCTATAGGTGAGGTCATTTCCAGTTTGTGCGCGGCCACCAGCGCACTGGCAATGGAACCGGTGCCACAGGCCAGGGTTTCATCTTCAACCCCACGCTCGTAAGTTCGAATGGCGATGGTGTTGCCATCGTTTCGGCAGATAAAATTCACATTGGTGCCGGCTGGCGCGAAATCTTGGTGATACCGGATCTCCCGGCCAATGCGAACCACCTCGAGGTCATCAATTTGATCCTGCAAAATGACGACGTGGGGAACACCGGTGTTGGCACTGTTTACCATCAGGTGACCATCCTCCAGATCAACGCTAAAATCAAATCTTAGATCCGTTGGGTCCGGCATGTTTACTTTTACCCTACCCGCCTTGACCCGAGCGCTGATTACCCCGGCATCGGTTTCGAAGGACATCTCGGCGCCGGCAATTCCGTTGAGCTGGGCAAAACGTGCTGCGCAGCGCGCACCGTTGCCGCACATTTCTGCCCGGCTGCCGTCGGAATTATAGAAGCGCCAGCTGAAATCGTGGTGTTTCGAATTTTCAATGAGAATAAGTCCGTCCGCACCGACGGATAATTTTCGCCGGCAAACACCGGTAATTAGGCGGGCTAGTGTGCTTTCATCAATAAACGCATTTCGATGATCGATGATGATGAAATCGTTTCCGCTGCCACTCATTTTAAAAAATGGTATGTGCTCCATAATCTATCCAGTTGGTTTAGAGTCCGGTCTTCCAAAACCTGTTTACACCCGATCATTCATCGATGAAGGCAGGAATCGACTCGCCTTTGACCAGATCATCATAATTTTCTCGTCTCTTAAC
>JASFPE010000548.1:0-3791 GCA_050116155.1 Desulfobacterales bacterium | reverse complement strand
GAAATTCTTAAACTCGGGCAGGAAGTGGCCAGTATTCGCAATGATAAGGATCTCGTGCAGCATACCATTACGACGGTTAACCGGTTGACCGGCGCCGAACGCGGTGCCGTCTTTCTGCTGGATGAGCAATCGACCCCACCCAAACTTCGACTGCGCGGGTCAAAAAATTTGACCCCTTCCCAGATTGATCATCCCAATTTTACCTCGTCAATGAAAATGATCGAAGACGTCGTGCGCTCCGGTAAAGGTCTCATTATGGGTGGCGACACCGAGGGCGGCCTGGCGTTTTTTTCCAATAAGATCATCCGTTCCCGCATCTGCGTCCCGATGATCCGGCACAATAAAGTCGTCGGCGTTCTTTACCATGATAACCGCTTGTTGAGCAGCGCGTTTAAAGAATCCGATTTAGAGCTTTTGGCCTATTTTGCGGCCCTGGCGGCCATCGCTTTGGATAATGCCGAGGCTTATCAGGAGATCAGACGCTTAAATCGAAAACTGAATAACGAAAAACAATATTATCAGGAAGAGCATATTCAAAGCCTTCATTTCGATGAAATTATCGGCCAAAGCAGCATCATGCAACGTGTCATGTCTCAAATCGAGCAGGTGGCCAAAACCAAGGCCGCCGTCCTGATCACCGGGGAAACCGGCGTCGGCAAGGAACTGGTGGCCCGTGCTATTCACAGATTAAGCTATCGCCATGATAAACCCTTCATTCGCGTGCACTGTAGCGCGTTGCCCGAAAATCTGATTCCCAGCGAACTGTTCGGCCACGAAAGAGGGGCTTTCACCGGGGCCACCTCCCGTCGAATTGGGCGCTTTGAACTGGCCGATGGAGGTACCCTTTTTCTGGATGAGATGGGCGATCTTCCGGCTGACATCCAGACCCGATTGCTGAGAGTTCTCCAGACAAAAGAATTTGAACGGGTGGGTGGAACAGCGACCCTCAGCTCTGATTTCCGTCTGATTTCTGCCACCAACACAAACCTGGAGGATGAGGTCAAGTCCAAGCGGTTCCGGGCAGATCTTTATTACCGTATTAATGTTTTCCCCATTCACGTGCCACCGTTGCGAGAGCGAAAAGAAGATATTCCTTTGCTGGCCCGGCATTTTTTGAAAATATACAGCACACGAATGCGAAAGGAATTTAACGGCATTCCCCGGGAAGATATGGACCGACTGATCCAGTACGATTGGCGTGGAAACGTGCGAGAGCTCGAAAACATTATTGAAAGAGGTTGTATCTTAAGTACCGGCAGCATGCTGCAGTTGCCGGAGCTCGTTGGTGATTCAACAGCCCTGAGCCCCAATAACAGCGGCATCACCCTGAAAGAGAGCGAGGCCCACCATATTCGCTGGGCGCTTGAAAAGACAGGCTGGAAGGTTAGGGGGCCCGGCGGTGCGGCCGAACTGCTGGAAATTCATCCCTCCACGCTGGCCTTTCGCATGAAAAAATTGGGAATCCAGCGGCCGGCGAAACGATGAGGGTCCAGGCGTGCCAGTGACAAGCATGAATCGGTCAGATTTCCCTGTTGCAAAATCAATTTTGATGAATCCGAAAAATGTGGAAAACTCAATTTAATGTAATTGCGGTGAAAAATACTTTGTTTCAATATTAATGAAGTGATGATTCCTCGAGTCATGCCGGACCCCCAATCAAGTTGAGGGCAGGCCCGATCCGGCATCCAGGTTACTAACATTTTGTAATCGCTATGGATAGCGCTAAAGCTTCACTTCGTGCCCGGGTCAAGCCCGGAATGACAATTAATTGATTTTTTGACCTTACCCAGATTCATCAATTATACAATCTATGAGGTGCCGACGGGAGGTAACCGTGGGCTTTATTTTACTGGAGGGCGGCGCTGAATTTGGCGGAGATATGGCGCTGCCGGATCGGGGGGCGCTAGAATTGGCCGGTGGCTTGGATGCTCGCATCAGCATCATTCCAACCGCGGCGGCTCCGGATAACAATCACCAGCGCGCCGGGCAGAACGGCGTGATCTGGTTTCAAAGCCTGGGAGCGACCGATGTCACGGTTCTGCCGCTGGTCGATAAAATTTCGGCAAATGACGCCGATGTTGTTGCGGCCCTGAATCAGTCGCAAATAATTTACATGCTGGGCGGTTTTACCCATTATTTGGGACAGACTTTGCGAAAAAGCGCTGCCTGGCAGGCAATGCGCGACGCCCACAAAGCCGGGGCGATCATTGCCGGCAGCAGCGCCGGCGCCATGGTCCTGTGTGAATACTATTATAATTCTCCTGCCGATGAGGTTGTAGAAGGCTTAGGACTCATCGATGGTGCCTGTGTCATACCGCATTTCAATACCTTTGGGAAAAGCTGGGTAAACCGGTTAACGCATTTGCTGCCGGAAACAGTGCTGATCGGAATCGATGAGGAGACCGGGATGCTGAACAACGGGCCTGATGGGAAGTGGCAAGTCTATGGCAAAGGGGGTGTAACGTTATTCAAAGGCCAAATGAGCCAATGTTTCATATCCGGCAAACCCTTTGATCTGAACTTTCACACAAAACCAAAATAGGTTTGCCGGCTTGTTCCACTAACAGCCGGATTTAATCCCATAAGTGCTAACCTAAAGTTTTTCTGGAGAGTTAATAAAAGAACATCGAACATCGAACGTCGAACGCCCAACAGCGAATTTTTAAAAACGAATGAAATTAAATTGCGGAGCGAAGCGACATCATTATTCGATGTTCAAAGTTGGATGTTCAGTTTTTTAGATGATGGGCTTTCATCATCCAAACCGGAAATTGATACATAATGTATTAACAAATACATCCGTTACACAAAACTAGACACCTTTTAAGTATTCACGAATAAGCAGCGCCGCGGTGCTGCCTTCCCCGGCAGCACTGACCACTTGTTTGGTGCTCGTATCGCGCACATCACCAGCTGCAAAAACGCCCGGAATACTGGTTTCCAACAAGAACGGATCACGATTCTCGAATCCTTCTGGCCGCTGATCTCCATGAAGTAAGGCATGGCCTGTGATGATGAATCCCCACTGATCGACCAGAATATTGCTGCCGTTCAGAAATCCGGTGTTGGGGATCAAACCGATAAAAATAAAGGCCCCATCTATGGGAAGATTTTCTTCAACCCCCGTCTGACTGTTATAGGTCTCGAGCTGGGTTAACTTGGAGTCCTTGCCGATGAATTTCTTGACTTCGGTATGCCAGCGGACGTTAATATTTGGATGGGATAACACTTTTTCCTGAATAACCTGGGTGGCTTTGAATTTGTCCTTTCTAACCAGTATCGATACGTGATCGGCAAACTTTGTCAGCAACAGGCTTTCTTCCGTGGCGCTGTTACCGCCGCCGATCACCGCAACGCGCTTGCCTTTGTAAAATGGCCCATCGCATGTGGCACAAAAATGTACCCCCGCACCCAGATAATCCGACTCGCCCGGGACATTCAGGCGTTTGTATCGGCTTCCCGTGGCAATCAACAAAGCACTGCCACTGTACTGGCTGCCATCGGCTGTTTCGACACCGTGATAATTATCCCGATGAAAAATACCTGCAATCTCCTGTGCCTGCAGCAGCTCGACGCCAAAGCGTTCACTTTGCTGGCGTAATCGTTGCGAAAACTCGATACCGGCCACACCATCCGGGAATCCGGGCATATTATCAAGCTTCTCGGTGCCGGCCGCCTGCCCGCCAAAGGCCGCGCGCTCGATGACCAGTGTGTCGATGGCTTCGCGCGCGGTATACAATGCCGCCGTAAGGCCGGCCGGCCCGCCGCCTAAAACGACCAAATCGTAATGG
>JASFPE010000547.1:0-3804 GCA_050116155.1 Desulfobacterales bacterium | reverse complement strand
GGCAGCCAGATCTGCAAGTTTTCCAGGATCCTCGATGCTATGCAAAATCGCGCCGATGTCACCGGACATTTCACCGCGCAATGTCATTATTTGTTCGGAATGCTCCTTGACATTGCGCATCAATGCTTCGGTTTCCAGATTTACATCGAGCACCGGGATTTCAGAAACGAGTTCGACTTTTACTCGAAATTGTGTCCGTTTGCGGACATATCTGAGTATTTTACCCTTTGCCAAACCCTGAACCAGGACTTTCGCTCGGCCATCGGGAAGTTTCAGCATTCGCAACACCCGACCGATAGTGCCGGTTGTGTAAATATCAGTGGTATCGGGATCTTCGACGGCTGGGTCTTTCTGTGTGGCCAGAAGCAAATATCCCTCGTTGGCTACCGCTTCTTCCACGGCCCGAACCGATTTTTCGCGACCGATAAACAGTGGTAGCAACATATCGGAAAATATAACCGCATCTCTTACCGGCAACAGCGGAAGTGTTGTCGGCATCTCAATATCGACGTCATCTTCTTCGATCAGACGGATGAGATCATCTTTATCTGTTTGGGCCATCTTATCTCCTGAAGGTACATGGCAAAATTGGACGAGACCACCGTTAGACCAAATTTCAGAACTATTTTTGTCTTACAGTTGGCAAATTGGTGGGATGGCACTAAAATAAGACAGATTTTTTCTTTGACAACAACCCCGGTGCGTTTTTATGTGATATAATATAAGGTCAGGAATTGATTACCTTTCTGATCGCTCCTGTGGAGGATGGATATGTTACCCTATTCTGTTGAAGTCTTCGCGTTCATTTTTGGGTTGTGCATCGGAAGCTTTTTAAATGTCTGCATTTACCGGTTGCCGGCGTCCCAATCGATTACCCGACCACGATCGCACTGTC
This sequence comes from Desulfobacterales bacterium, assembly GCA_050116155.1. GTDB lineage: Bacteria > Desulfobacterota > Desulfobacteria > Desulfobacterales > JAHEIW01. The sequence goes on along the minus strand of JASFPE010000547.1, from coordinate 2,909 downwards.
CAAATTGCAATGAACTGATCCGCTTTTATGACAATATACCGGTATTGAGTTATCTCGTGCTCCGGGGGCGGTGTCGCTTCTGTAAAGAAAGAATTTCATTTCGCTATCCGGTTGTCGAAATTTTAACCGGTTTATTTGCCCTGGTGACATTTTTAAAATACGGTATCACACTGGAAGCACTAATTTATTATGTATTTGTTAGCGCACTTATTGTGATCACCTTTATTGACATTGACCATCAAATTATTCCTGATATCATCACACTTCCAGGCATACCTCTTTTTTTTCTTGCCAGTTTTGCCCTGCCGGGCATCACCTATATCGACTCCATCATCGGAGTTTTTGCGGGAGGGGGTAGTTTATTTTTGGTGGCCTGGATATATCATCTGGTGACCAAAAAGGAAGGCATGGGCGGCGGTGACATCAAATTGCTAGCCATGATCGGAGCCCTAATTGGCTGGCAGGGAGTTTTGTTCACCATCTTTGTGGCCTCGGCAGTCGGCACCATATCGGGAATTCTGGTGATGCTAAAAGCCCGCAAAAGCATGAAGCTCGCCATTCCCTTCGGTCCGTTTTTGGCCATTGGGGGAATAGCGTATATATTTATCGGCCCTCAACTTATTTATTGGTATTTTAATATATTGGGGGGGTAATCCTCCCCAGGTTCAGAGGTTCAGGGTTTATGGCTCAGCAAGTATTAGCTTTCAGGTTTCGGGTGTCAGGGTTTAATGCATGGGGCAAGGGGCTGGGGGCTTGGGGTTCAAGAATTCGCATATCAGAATACAGAAAAAAGGCTTAATAAAGAAAGGGATTGGGGATTTAGGAATTGAGGGATTTACAAAAAAGAATAGCCAAATGCGTTTGTTTAAAGCCTGAATCTTTAACCCTTTACTCCATGCTCCATGCCCCCTGCCCCATGCATTATGTACATAAACCCGCAGCCCGTAACGCGCAACCAGATACACGAAACTTGAATCGTAATCAATTGATGTAAACCGATGCGACTAGCAGTTATTTCAGATATTCACGGCAATATGGATGCCTTCGAGCGAGTATTGGCCGATATAACTCGGTCGGATGTGAATGACATCATCAATTTAGGGGACAATATCGGCTATGGCCCCGAACCGGATCTGGTCGTCAAAAGCGTTCAGGCCCATAATATTCCTTCGGTTGTGGGTAATCATGAACTGGCTGCTGTCGAGCCAAAATACTTAGACTTGTTTAATCCGGTTGCCCGCGAGTCCCTTGAGAAGAACATTAAACTGTTATCGAATCAATCTATCCGATATATCTCAAAACAAAAAACGCACCTGGTTTCATTTGGATGTCGATTTGTTCACGGATTTCCGCCGGATTCAGCATTGATTTATATGTTCCAGGTATCTGATCATCGCAAAAAACAAATATTCGACAAACTCGATGAACGCATTTGCTTTATCGGCCATACGCATATCCTGGAGATGATTGGCTATGACGGCAACACCGTCAAACACCATCCCCTGAAAAAAGGTATTCAACGTTTATCCGAAAATCACAAGTATATCCTCAACATCGGTAGTGTCGGACAACCCAGAGACGGTGACAACAGGGCAAAATACGTCATCTGGGATTCATCTCACGATACCATCGAAGTCAAATACATCACATACGATATAGGCGCGACAGTAGAAAAAATTCGCGCAGCCGGCCTTCCAGATGAACATGCCCGGCGGCTATGGTGACCAGGGGGTCGCCTGATGACAGCAATTCAATGCCTATTACTATGTCAGAGCGGCAAGCGATGAACAGTGAAACAATTAGAACCTATCTCAAAAATGTGACTAAGAGTTCAGGGCAAGGCGCGGGTCGGATCAATAGCGGAGCATACACGTTAGTATGTGAGCATTTTGAGCCGCCCCGCAACACTGCCATGGACACTTAGACGCGTTTTTGAGATAGGCTCTAGTTACCATGGCCTATTAAAGTGATAGATTGAGGAGGCAAAAGCAGGGATGCAAACCGTCATTTTGACGGAGGCTAAATTTAATCAAACAGGTTTGTAAAGCTATTGTCGATCGTCGTTAAGGCAATATTTTCCAAACATCGCCCACAGCGAAATCCATCTTCTGTGATCTCCAGACGATCTCGAGCAGCCTTAAACGACCAGCCACACTTTGTACACTTGGCAACTACAATCGTGGTATCTCCACCCATTGTGGCCTCTGAGGGTTTCGCGAGTTCCAATTATTTTCCCCTTTCAATTAATCTAAGCGTCTGATCCGGAATCTATTCTTCCTTAACATATTATAAGCGATTTTTATGCCAAAATGCCCTGTTAGCGGGGAAGGTCTAAATATTAATATTTTTAGATAGTTAGGGGAAAATATAAAAATTAGATAAATTTTAAAATAATACAATATTGTAATATTATACAAAAAAAACAACAAAATTGTATTATTATCTCAGCTTGGTGCTTGGGATCTTTTATATTCATAGACGCAACTATATTTAGATATCCAGTTCAGCTTTATTAATATATTTGTGGGACGCAGCAGTAAGGGGTGAATTCATTAGTCATCTTTAAACTGCTTTCCCAGCTCTACACCCAGCTCCAGGGCATTGCGGTTCAAGTCCAGAAAATCGGGAGGAATTCGTGTCTCCAGGACCTTCATAATGGAATCGGGATTTACCAGTTCATGGAGACTGGTTAACGCACCCAGCATACAGATATTAAAGACGATCGGTTTTTTTATTTTTTCCATCACCGTCTCATACATGGGAATTTGTTTCTGCCGGGCATCTACTTTTCTTTCGATTTGAACATATCGAGAATCCGCGATCAGTAGTCCTCCCGGCCTGATAATGGGGTAATAGGTATTATAGGCATCTTGCGTGAGGCAAACCAGCAAGTTGGGCTGGATTACTTT
>JASFPE010000546.1:0-3810 GCA_050116155.1 Desulfobacterales bacterium | reverse complement strand
AAATTCATGGTCGGTAAACCAAAAATTTCGAGTCCGGATGGCAATCGATACTTGATCGTCATATCGTTTCCGCTGGCATCACCTTTGTGGATCACTTCTGCTTTGTAATTATTCAAACTTACTCCCTGATAAGATTTTCAGTCCTATAACGCAAATAAAGGTTCATACCATTTTATCCCCCTCCCTCAATCCCTCCCACCGGCGGAGGGAAACAAGAACTTTTCCGCAGAGGTAGGGGAGGTTAAGCGGGGATGAAATATAATGAGATAAGTTTTAGTTTTTTCCTGTTTGTTGTTCAAAAAATTTTAAATTAACTTTATTGGATCTGTTGAATTCTGTGCATCAAAAAATGCAGTGGGAGCGGCTTCCAGCCGCGAAATATTCCCCTCTTTCATATCAAAATCGCGGCTGGAAGCCGCTCCCACTGTGGAATCTCAGACACAAACCATAACTTATTTATCAATAAACCGCAACCTGCGATCCTTATCAAATAAATTCTCGTATCAATGAGTTCACCAACTCCGGCTGTTCATTAACAATCCAATGGGTTGCATCCGGTATGCGTTTGAGGGTCAAATCGTCAACGTACAGCTCAAGCCCATCGAGGTTGCCCGGCAAAAGGGCCTGGTCCAATTCCCCCCAAATGACGAGGGTGGGAACCCTGACTTTAAACAAATCATGGGGCAGATCCATTATTTTTTTGATGCTCTTTCGATCCTCCTCGGATGTCGGCGGATAAAGCGGTGAGACGCGATAATAATTCAGGATGCCGGTCAAGGCACCGGCTTGGGACCAGGCTTCGATATATTTTTGCCGAAGTGCTGCGGTCATTTCCCATTTGCTGCCCCATTTAAACAGCGCATTGGTCAACCATTCATAGTTATTTTCCGATAAAATCGCCTCAGCTTCCGGTGAGCGAAATGTCAGCATATACTGGCTGGCCTTTTGCTGATCCGGATTGTTTAATAATTCCCGCGCGAAGATTGCCGCATGGGGCGCATTGATAATAACTAGCTTTTCCAGCCATTCCGGATGCCGCACGGCAAATGTCCAGGCCACGGCGCCGCCCCAATCGTGGGCAACCAAGATTATCTTTTTGTGACCCAGATGTTCTGCCAGAGCACGGAGGTCCTCAATCAATTCTGTAACATGATAGGCATCCACCCCAGGCGGTTTTGAAGACAAATTGTAACCCCGCATATCAACGGCCACCGCCTGATGGTCCTGGCCGAACTCGGTTAGCTGATGTTCCCACTCGGCCCAGAATTCGGGAAACCCGTGCACAAAAAGAATAAGCTTACCCTGTCCAAGGCTCACGTAATGGAGACGAATACCATTGACATCGGCATATTGACTTTGAAATTTTTGAGACATGATCTTTCTCCTGGTGGTTTGCCAGCTCCCCTGAAGGAAAGGGCATTGTGATTTTTTTCACTGCAGAGGCGCCCGCCTCGCCTTGCTCGTATGGCGGGCGTGAGACGCAGAGAACGCAGAGAAGTTTATTCTTTGCCTGCTGCCTATTCGCCACTAAGATCTAACATCTTTCTGGTGGCCACATCTACCACAAGCAGCAGCAAAAATGCCAGTGCAAAATAAGGCCAAAGCGGTGTTCCGGTTTCTTTTGAATCGGAACTTCCAACAAAGAGATCGGTGGGAACATTGTCCATCGAAAGCAGCCTACCATTGGTCTTTGATGCCAGGGCCTCCAATAATTGCTCATTTACACCGGTACTGCTGAATTCCTCGGTATGGGGAATTCCAAAACCAAATATCTGGGGCACTCCAGCAGGTTCATCGTCGTTTCCGAAAACGCTAAAAAAATAAGCACCAATTTGCTCTGCCGGAAACGCAGATTCATATCTTCCAGGAGCTACTTGATTAAGGGAAAAGGTTTGATCATTGCCGGCCGGTAACAAAACAGTGACATTTAGATCGAGGTGATTCACAAAATGGTGGTTATCTGTAATAATATCCACTGCAAATGTCCCTTTTTCTCCACTGCGACCAATGGTGGCAAATGCGCTTTTTTGAGTTTCTTTGCGTTGCGCCCATTTAACCATTTGAGCCGCAAACTTGCTGCAGTGTTCCCATAGGATCCAGTCTTTGCCCCATCGATTTGAAAGATCGGATGTGAAGGCAACGCTGCGACCCAATCCGTATCGCCATGTCGTCAGCAAAGGCCCTTGACCGGTGCCAAGAATTACGTCTGCACCCGCCTTGGGATAGGTTACCACTTGACCGTGAATAATGGGCAAGTCGGCCTCATCAATCCCCTGCATGATTTCATTGGGCATGTTTAAAACCGGTTGCAGGGTCTTTTCTGCAATAATTTTTTGCGTGACAATTTTGGTTTCGCCGGTAAAGATTTTGGGTATTTTTTTCGGATCATCGGTATAGTAAGCCCTTCCATTTCCCCATCGCGCTATAGAATTCATTAAGTTGATGTGTGAACCACTTCCAATAGCCACTGTTGAAACGGATATGTCTGCCTGGCTCATGGATTGAACGAGAAATTGAAAATCGGCTTCTTCGGTTTGCCCATCGGATAAGACGATCACATGTTTTTTACTGGCGGTAATCTGATTCAGGACCCGCTGCACATCTTCCAGGGCAGGATACAAATCAGTTCCGCCGCCTTCGATGACTTGCGATAATTGGTCGGCGATTTTCTGCCTCTCATTTGCTTTGCTAAGGGGAACAATCCAATCAAATTCGGTGTCAAATGCTACAATGCCAACGCTATCCATGGGATTTAACATCTCGATCGAGGAAAAGGCGGCCATTTTTGCCATTTCGAGTTTGGACTTGCCCCAATAGCTGGACGCCATGCTGGATGATTTATCAATCACAAAAATCAGACATAAATCCGATAGCCTGATCTCAGAGGGCACATCCATAAATACCGGCAGCGCCTTTTCTATTGGTGTTTTTTTATAATACCCGGCACCAAAGCTCTTATCGCCACCAATCATAATCAGGCCGCCACCCAGGTCTTTCACATATTTTTCAATGTGTTCCATGATTGAATACGATAGGGACCGCCCGGAAATATTGTCAAAAATGATGGCGTTATAATCAAAAAGTCCATGGATGGCGCCGGATATATCTCTAACCTGTTTGTGGTCGAGATCTAAACCCTGCACTCTCAGCGCATCGACTAAATATGATAAACGATCTTTATCATCTGACAGATACAAAATGCGGGCTTTTCTGGTCCCCCTTGTAAATGAGAGATCTTCATTATTTTGAAAAAAGGTATCATCGGAAAAATTTGCGACCGCCTTATACAAATAAAGCCCAGGATCGATGAGTATGTCGACAAAGTTAAGCACATTTATTCCGGCCTCGAGCTTTATCGCCTGCTGCACCAAGATCTTCTCATTTCGAGCCAGTATAAGTTCACCGCTGTTTTCAGTTGAACTGATCACCACCAGCCGAATCTCAAACGGCGTCTCCAGAGCAACATGCGATGGGGTGTTTAATTCTTTAATGAACGCTTCATTTTTACCAAACCAGGTAGTCAGCGGTACCGGATAAATCTCGATTCCAAGAGATCCGGCCAGATTGGCCATATCAATTGAATGCTTTAGGGTCTCATTACCATCGCTGAATACCACGATTTTGTTTTTGCCTTTCGGCGGGAGCTTTCCAATGGCAAGCTGCAAGGCATCATGAATATTGGTGTAATTTGGGTTGATATCCGATCGCAGGCTATAGGGATTAAATTCTTTTCCCAAAGATATCTCCACCGAAGGGTGCTTGCCAAAGGCGATGAGGCCTGCCTGATCTTCATCTTTTATTCCAGCCGCC
>JASFPE010000545.1:0-3813 GCA_050116155.1 Desulfobacterales bacterium | reverse complement strand
CCTATCGGCACCTGGGGGTGGCGGTGCAGTCAGAAATGTTTCGCTAAGGGAGTAATCCATATCGCGAATTATTTACGATCATATCACGGCGTCGCAATGTCTTGGTTTTAGTGTTTAAGTGTCGGGTTTTCAAGGTTTCAGGTGTCAGAAATCAAAGATTGGGGAATTCAGAAATTGAGGGATTTAGGAATTAAAATTCGGAATAAATCTTTATTTTAAATTCCTAAATTATTATGACGTTCAATTCGAACTCCGCAATCCGAAATCCGCAATCGAGAAACCCTGACACCTGACACCCAAAACCTGAAACCTTACTGCAGCTGACATCTGAAACGTTGGTTATTGGTATTGGATATACACATTTGACCAAGATTACTTGATGATATGACTGAGGGACCATGTCCATCATTACCCTGTTGACTGATTTTGGTATTCACGATGAATATGTGGGCTTGATGAAAGGCGTCATCTTATCGATAGTCCCTTCGACTGTCGTTGTGGACATCACCCATCAGATTGATCCGCAGGACATTGTTCAGGCGGCCTATACCATAAAATCTTCGTATCATTATTTCCCAACCGACACCGTGCATTTGATCGTGGTTGATCCAGGGGTTGGCGGAGATCGTGACATCATCGCGGTAAAAATCAAGCGACATGTTTTCATTGCCCCTGACAACGGTGTATTGACCCTAATTTGTGATGAGGGGAGAATTGAATCAATCATTAAAATCGATAATTCGACATTATTTTTAAAATCAGTTAGCCAAACCTTTCATGGTCGTGATATAATTGCACCTGTGGGTGCTCATATCGCAAAAGGGGTGCTGCTAAACACCATCGGGTCCGAAATCGGCTTGCCGGATATCGTGCGCTTGAAAGATTTGAGCGCTACCATTTCTCAGGCGGGTGATTTGGTGGGTACCATCGTTAGCATAGATCGTTTTGGCAACATAATCACCAATATTGATTCCAAACAACTCAATGACTATTGGCGACGCGGACGGAATGGAATCCCACAATTCTGGATCGGTGAAAAGGTTGTCCATGGTCTTTCCACTGCTTATATAAATGTCGATCAACAATGTCCCTTAGCCATTATCGGCAGCCGCGGGTATTTAGAGATAGCGGTTAACAGCGGCAGCGCGCAGCGGTATTTTAATGTGAACAAAGGGGATACGGTAACAGTAACCATACTGAGATCGCGCTAAGTATAGAACTCATCTCAAACGACGAATTGAAAGAATGGAAACTCAACTTAACTATTCCAGCCAGGTGAGAAGCCCAGAAGGTAAACCCAAACGCACCAAACCGGACAGGCGCTGGACCCTGTTGTTCATTGGTGATCATGGCAGGGTGGTAACCCTGAAACGATTTAAAGGATATGTTTTTTTAGCCGCGGTTGTTTTTCTGCTGGCCGCCGCCGCCATTGTCCTGCTTTACAGGCATAGTCAAAATATCATCCTGGATAATGATAAACTGCAAAGCAGCTTGGATATCCTACAGAAAAGAATCAAGGCGCTGCGGCATGAAAAAGAAATCCTCATGGCCCGTCTGGTCCTGGCGGAATCCAGGGTAAAAGAAAGCCTCGGCGCAGGGGGGAGAACTGAAGATCGAGATAAAAAGCCGTCGAAAGCCGTGGACCTGAAAAAAATCTCAGATGAAATCAAGCCCATTGAAGCCGACGTCATTAAAAAGAAGTCGGTGGTTAAAGCGCCCGTTAAGGACATCGTTGCATCACAACCATCGACATCCAATTTAAGTGTGGATGTTGAGGATTTTAATATCATTTCTATGGCTGATCCTACAAAACTAAAAATCCAATTCAAAGTAAAGAACACCAGTCCGAATTCACAACGTGTGGCAGGCCATTCCATTGTTGTTTTAAACAACGATCCCTTAAAGCCTACAAAATGGGTGTCTATTCCGCAAATGAAGCTCGTGGACGGCAAGCCCACCGGCAAGCGGCACGGCCATGCGTTCGCCATCAATTATTTTCGAACCATGCGATTTACAGCGAACGTTCCGCCATCTCCGGATCAGTATACATCGGCCACCGTTTATGTATTTGCTGGAAACGGCGAATTGCTGCTGGAAAAGAATTTCCCATGCGAAATCCCAACGGCAAAGGCCGCCACTGCAAGCCGATCTTCCCTGGATTCAGATCAACCTTCCCAGGGCAATGTCCTGCGGGATTTCAAAAACGCTGCCGCCCGGGAAAGTCCGCAAACCCCGCAAACCGAAAATCAAGCGTCAGGGTCCGACGACCCGTCGCTCTCTCAATGAGTCACCAAATCTGATTGGGCATAAGGCATAATTTTACTTGCGAATTGGCAAAAATGACTTATGTTTGACCAGCGATCCATGATTATCCTCGAAGCGAATTTCGGGATAATACACACATTTTTTTCTTGACACTCAATGAATTTTTATTTAAAAATGCCGGATTCTTTAAATTCAAGAGGTGATACACGGTGAAAAAATACACCTATAGCGCTAATAAAACAGATGCCCGGGAAAATTGGTATGTTGTGGATGCCAATGGAGCGGTGCTCGGCAGGCTTGCATCAGCGGTTGCCTCCCGATTGCGGGGCAAACATAACCCGCTGTTTACGCCCCATGTGGATACCGGTGATTGGATTATTGTGATTAATGCGGACAAAGTCGTGCTGACCGGCCGCAAACTGGAGCAGAAAAAATATTATCGGCATAGCGGCTATATTGGGGGTCTAAAAGAAATTTCAGCCAAAAAGCTGCTGGAAGAAAGACCCGAGGATCTGATACGTTTTGCCGTCAAAGGGATGCTGCCCAAAAACAAACTGGGTCGAAAGCTCTATAAAAAGCTGAAGGTATATTCCGGCGATCAGCATCCCCATGAGGCCCAACAACCTGAAGTTTTGCAAGTTTAATCGAATATTTCTGAACAAAAAAACATAGAATTTTTGGTGAGCTAAATGGTAAAAGAAAATGTGTTTTATGCAACGGGGAAGCGCAAAACAGCCATTTCCCGAACATGGTTGATACCCGGTAAGGGAGAAATACGTATTAACAATCGTCCGGTGGACGAATATTTTCCGATTGAATCTCTCCGCATGCAGATGGTTGAACCGCTAAAATTAACCAATACTCTCGATACCTATGACATCAAAGCCAGCGTTTGTGGTGGTGGAATTTCCGGCCAGGCTGAAGCCGTGCGCCATGGTATCACCAAAGCCCTGATTTTGGCTGACCCCGAACTCAGACTCTCCCTTAAAAAGGCGGGTTTTGTGAAACGTGATCCAAGGGTAAAAGAACGCAAAAAATACGGCCAACGCGGTGCCCGCGCCCGCTTTCAGTTTTCAAAACGCTAATTTGCCAGAATTAATTTTGATATTATTTTAAGGAGCAGATCTTTGATCTGCTCTTTTTTTTGGGCTTTTTTCCATCAGATGATTTGTAATAAGCATCCTTTTGTGGCATAGATAAAAAAATGCAAATTTTTTTATGGAGGTAGGCAAAATGGCGGGTAAACAAATAGACATGAACTCTGATGTCGGCGAAAGCTTTGGTAATTATACACTTGGGTTGGATGAAGAGGTGATTCCGTTGATCAGCTCTGCCAACATCGCCTGCGGTTTCCATGCGGGTGACCCGGCGGTGATGAAACGCACCATTGCGATTGCCAAAAAAAGCGGCGTCGCGTTGGGCGCGCATCCGGGATATCCGGATCTGATCGGCTTTGGCCGGCGTGCCATGGATGCATCCCTGGAGGAGATAAGCGATTATATTACCTATCAGATAGGGGCGCTGCAAGCTTTTGCCACGGCCCAAGGA
>JASFPE010000544.1:0-3825 GCA_050116155.1 Desulfobacterales bacterium | reverse complement strand
CAAAATATATCCGCCTGTCAAGAAATTAAATTTCAGGTCCTATTTGTTAAATGAATATCCTAATCTTTTTTCAGAATATGCCGATAATCAACATATAATCGTATCGCTTGATTGGCATCAGAAATGAAGGCAAAAACTCTTGGGCGAGGTAAAAAAATGGTTTGCCTATCCGTTGATGATTTAAAAAATGGTATGGTTTTATCTGAGGATGTTCTCGATATCAATGCCAGGCTTCTTATTTCAAAGGGCCAGAAAATTACACCCAAACAAATCAGGGTATTGAAGATCTGGGGAATAACCGAAGTTGATGTCGTCGGCGAAAAAGATCAAACAAATACTGAAACGCCACAGGCAGATCCAGAAATTATCCAAGAGGTTAAAGAGTCTACCAAAGAAATTTTTAAAAATGTTGATCTTAAACATCCTGCCATTAAGGAAATATTCGAATTATCCGTCGACCATAGATGCCAAAACCATAAACAGCCTCCCATAGACAATATCAAATTTCAAATCAATGAAAATATTGAGGATAAGAAAAGACTTAATCTCCGCGAGAAGATTGAAACACTGAAAATAAAGCTTCCTGAAATACCTTCGATTGTCAACCAACTCAACGACATAACAGCAGACCCTTACGCATCGGCGAACGATATCGCTGAAATTGTAAATAAGAGCCCTAGTTTAACGGCTGTTTTATTAAGAATAGTAAATTCTGCATTCTACGGTTTCCCTGCCAAAATTGATACTGTTTCCCGGGCAGTTACCTTAATTGGATCTAAGGAAATAACAGGATTGGCTATGGGACTCAGTACCATGAAAGTATTCAAGGATATTCCCGAAGACATAATAGAGATGAAATCATTTTTGAGACACAGCCTTTTATGCGGATTGATTTCCAGGATCATCGCATCACAGAAAAACATGTCCCGGACAGAACAAATGTTTGTCTCCGGCCTTTTGCATGATATCGGCAGATTGATCGTCTATAAATACTTCCCGGATCAAGCAAAGAGCCTTTTAAGTTCCGCATTCAATTCGCACCAGTCACTTTACAGCGTTGAAAACAGCATCATTGGTTGCCGGCATACGGATATTGGTAAATTCTTATTAAAAAAATGGAAACTTTCAAGCGCATTGGAAAGCAATGTGCATTATCACCATCAACCATCGGGTGCTGCTGATCCTCTGGAAGCCGGTATCATTCATATTGCAGATATTATTTCAAAGGGTTTGGGCATTGGAAGCAGTGGCGAGACAATCATCCCCCATTTTGATGATGAGACATGGGATGAGCTCAAAATTTCTCCGCAACTTTTCAAACCTGCTATCGATCTGGCCGTGCATCAACTCGCATCCCTAGAATTGTATTTTAAGAGTGATAATTAAGATGAAATCTAGCACCACCGATATAACCGTTGAAAACCGGATTCAGTTATTAGAAGAAAACAGACGATTCATTCAAAATTCACTGGAGAGTGCCCTGAAGCTGGGGGATTTCCAGGAGAAAATAAATGATAACTGTCAACCGGAACAAATATTTAAAGAAACCGAAAAACGAATCGATCACTTGATTCATTTCGAAGCTCGCGCGTTTTGTCTGGTAAATCCAGAGGATTCAGATCTCATTCTCACCTTTTGTGAACCTGGTGAGCTTCAATCATACTTGAAAGATGAAATCGAGTTTATGATTGAAAAACGGTTAATGGCCTGGGCGATGCGTGAGAGAAGAGGCGTCACCATATTGTCCAGGGATCAAAAAAGAAAGTTCCATTTGCATGTCCTGGCGACCAATGCGCAGATCAGAGGGATGTTTATCGGCTTATTTCCAGATCCAATGCCAAGGGTTCCGGATGCATCGCTTCAGATATTGTCGATCGTTTTTCGTAATGCCGCAAATGCCCTTGAGAGCCTTGAGTTCCAAGACCTGTTAACAAATCAAAAACAGCTGCTCCAAATTGAGGTCGATCAAAAGACCAGGGAGATATTGCACTATGAGCGGCAGCTGCAGCAAGCACAAAAATTAGAAGCCATTGCGACACTGGCCGGTGGAATAGCGCACGAATTTAATAATGCACTTTCAGCCGTGGTCGGATATTTCGAACTTTTAAAACTGGATTTTTTAGAAAATGAGAAAGTGCTTCAGGATATCGAATACATTCAGCCATCTATCGAGAGAATGTCTGACCTCACCAGCCAGCTGTTGGCATACGCCCAGGGGGGCAAATATTGTCCCCAAAAAATATCCATCAACAATTTCGTTCTGGAGGCGTTGCCGACCATCCGGCCGGCGCTGTCGCAGTCGATTGGCATTGATTTGGATCTGCTTCCAGACATTTGGCTCATAGAGGCAGATATTTTGCAGATGCAGATGGTTTTAGCAGCCATTCTGACCAACGCATGTGAAGCCATTGATGGAGAAGGGCGCATCCAGATTTCAACGCAAAATGTTATTCTTGATGAACACTTTTCTCAGGATTCCCCTGAACTCAGCGATGGCAGGTATGTGTCCCTGGTCATAGAAGATAATGGCAGAGGTATGGATGAATCAACGCGGCAACGCTTATTTGAGCCCTTTTATACTACTAAATTTCAAGGGCGTGGATTGGGCATGGCTGCCGTTTATGGAATTATCAGAAACCACGGAGGCTGGATAAAGGTAGATTCAGAACTAGGTAGAGGTGCCCGGATAATCGTATATTTTCCCAGTGTTGATGATGCTCCCTTACAGGATAAGAGCAGTGGGACTCCCGTTGCGTTAGGAACCGAAACAATATTATTGGTGGAAGATGACGATGTCGTACTTGATATCAGTCAGAAGATTCTGACACGGTTGGGATACCAAACCTTAGTGGCCAAAACGGGTGAAGAAGCAATCAAAATATTCAAAAAGGCCGATGAAAAATTTGATCTGGTGTTGTTGGATATGAAATTGCCGGATATCGATGGCAAAATAGTTTTTTCGGCCCTAAAGGAAACACGTCCCGACACAAAGGTAATTGTATTCAGCGGTTATTCCCTTGATGGGCCCGTCCAGGAAATTCTGGATGCCGGTGCTGATGGTTTTGTACAAAAACCATTCTCACTATCGACCCTGTCGACCCAAATAAGAGAGGTTTTATAAGCCTTTCCGGTAAAGGCAATTTTGCATCTCACACTTTTGGCATTTATAACCATAACCTTCGGCGGCTTTTTCGTCTCGCGTAACTCGTAACCAGAAACTGATGGATTTCATAGGCAGCATCACACCGCTTTCATTGAGGCGAACACCGATGCTTTCAGCATCCAGATGGTCAAACAGGATGGATTGGGAATCAACGGGCATATTGTTGTAACCCGGGCCAAAAGGGCACCCTGTGAAAAGGCCGACTTCTGCGGCCATATTTTTTATATAGATGCGGGCCATATGCGCCAGCATTTCCAGCTTTGCAACACCGGCAGCATCCAGAAACATGGCGGTGAGCAGATCCCCATTTTCCATTAAACGATGCGTTTCCTTTTCAAGCGCAGACCCTAACGTACACACCACGGCAGCTAAAGAGACGATTTGAGGGTCATTTTCTTTTTCTGGTATTTCAATATAACTACCGCTTTTCAACCGGATCCCCTTTTGCGGATTTATGAGTTCTGTCGAATGAACGACGTACGTGTATACGGGCTTGACCAAAACCCTGGCCGTCTCGAGCATGGTCGTAGCCAGAGATTTCATGCGCGCATCCAATTTATAACGACTGCCACCGGCATAACGCCCAACCTCTTGGGGGGAAACCCTTAATCTGTCGGCATCGACAGGAATTGTTTCTGCTTCTAACATTCGTCCCTCAATTG
>JASFPE010000543.1:0-3830 GCA_050116155.1 Desulfobacterales bacterium | reverse complement strand
TAGGTCCTAAAATGGACCTAGATTTTAATGATTTTCCTTTGATTCAAGATATATAGCACGGCCCGACCCCAAATCCCCAATTCACTATTTTGATCCAGTTTTAGTGACATTTTTCCTCGGCTCAAGCCTTGAGATTAAAAATGATTCCAGTGAGCATGCCAAATAACCATAGCCAGAAGGAAATCCATAAGTATAAACAGCTGACACTCCGTTCCATTTAGTTTGAGGTTTAAACACCCTATTTTCAATTTTAGCGGGAATAGATCGATCCCAGTGCATGACATGCTGGCTGAGTCGCGCACCTATACCATGCTCTTTATATATCCCCCACCCGCGACTTGCACCTAAACCTATATAAATGACATCATTATCTGCTATGAGAGCATAGCAGCCTTGACGATCACCATATGGCGCCGCTCCCTTAAAGTCATATTTTCCCCATCTTTCAGGCAACTTTACATCTTTCATATAATCAGCATTCCAATGCAATTTTAAAAATTCCTTGGTAGCTGCTTCAACATCTTTCATTGTTGCATATTTATTAATGGACATTTTCTTAAATTCCTCCTTAACGAAGTATCATTATGCAAATTTTATATTTGATATGAATATCACGTTCGATTACGAGCTATTAGATTAAATTTCGCGCCGCAATATATTCATGATATTTTTGGAAAAGGAGTAAAAGTAAAAGGTACGCCCTTGAATAATTAAACTTACGTGAATACGGCATACAATGTAAAAGTAAGTCGCCCTTTATTTTTTGATCTTGATGTGAAACTCACGAAATTAGTTGCGATATTATTTTAATCAGTGAAGGATGACGCAAGTTTCGAAGGGCTTTTGCCTCCAGACTCCGGACACGTTCCGGTTTCAAACCCAGATCATCTGCCACCTCTTCCACCGTCTTATCCCGGCCGTCTTTTAATCCAAAGCGCATTTCGATAACTTTGCGCTCCAGTTCACTCAGGGAGTCGAGAATTTTGAGAAGCTTCCTGTTCAGCTGTTGCCTGGCAATGACATCAAGCGGATCACCTGTTGAGCCATCCATTATGTAATCTTCTATAGACACCATGCCCATCCAAATTGCTTTTCTGAACCAAAAACCTGAGGCCATTATTCACCAATAATATCGGCTTGAATTGCCCGAAACTTAAACAAATTAAGGCATCGGGAATCTTTGACCGGATCTGTCAACGAGGTGTGATACGCTCTGAGAAAAATTGATGATGGATGATGCCGATTTATTGAATCCGGCATAAAATTACTCAAATTTTGCAACGGGAGGACAAATGAAACGTATCGCTATATTGATATTTAGCATCTTGATTTATGGAATTTTTATTTACGCTTTTCCTGCCTGGAGCCAGGAGGAGCGGACCGGATGGATCTGGACAGGTGATGACAGCAAGTGGGTAGGTAAGCTGGATGATGGAACCTTGATCAATGAAGAGGATCTTGAAAAAATTCTTCAGCAACACATGAAATGGCATGAAGATCTGTTAAGCAAAAAAAATGTGCTACAGGAAGGGGAATATGAAACAGTAAAAGATCAACCGGAGGCACAAAGGGCCTTCCTGGATGATGCCGACTTGAGATATGCCCACCTGGGCAAGGCTGAATTGACTGGTGCCAACCTGAACAGAGCCAACTTGGACCGGGCCGATCTGACTGGAGCCAATCTTGTTCTGATCAGCCTGATTGAGGCCGATCTGAATGAAACTGACCTTATAGGGGCAGATTTAAGAGCTGGTAAACTGCAACAGGCCGAACTACGCTTTTCCGACTTGAGCAGGGCCGACCTGCGGGGAGCCGATTTGAGACTGGCCGATTTGAGGGCGGCCAATTTGAGTTTTGCAAACCTGCAGCAAGCTGATCTGCGCCAGGCTGACCTAAGCGGAGCTGACTTGAGTTTTGCCGACCTGAGAGAAGCGAACCTGAGAGGGACGAATCTGAGCAATGCCGTCCTTGAAGGCGTCAACCTGAAAGGTGCCATAGGCTTGCCGGAGTTGCGGGATAGCTTTAGTAAGACGGGATCCCGTGATAACGAGCGCCTTGTCACGTACCATATTAAGCTCATGCAGTGGAAAAAATCCGGACTGGGGGGGCTTTTTTGATAGAATCGAAAGCCTGCTTAACCTGATCTTCTTCGAATTTACCTGTCAGTACGGCATGAAACCAGGCAGGCCGTTAATAATATTATTGTTTCTGATTGCCTACTTCGGCTTATTCTATATCCCTGCCTTAAGAACAGGAAATCGAAAAACAGGTATCTGGCTGATTATATTAAAAGAGCGTATGCCTGAAGAGACAATCAAAGAAAGGCCTTTTAGGCTGACATCTAATTTTCCGACAAAACCTTTACCTAGGGGACTTTTGAATAAAATGAGGATCAAAATACACTGCTGGTGCAGAATGATACGGATCGGTCTTTACTTCAGCCTGCTTTCTGCGTTTAACATCGGCTGGCGGGAGATCAATACCAGGCAGTGGATAACACGCCTGCAACGGCGAGATTATGCTCTCAAAGCAAACGGCTGGGTGAGAACCCTTGCGGGAATTCAGTCCCTTTTAAGCATTTATCTAATGGTGCTTTGGGCGTTGACCACTTTCGGCAGACCTTTTTAATCGGATGTAATTTCGTCCATTTTCTCTAGCGGTAAAACACTGTCAGCAAGCCTACCCAAGTCTGAAAAAAACCCATAGTATGTGCCACTGCCTGAGCCTATAGAACCACCAATAGCGATATCTACACAAAATCCTATGGTTTCAAGTGGTCCGGGTTGGTGAGCACATCCGCTGCCGAGTAACAATAACGCAATGACACATAATGCTGCTATAATATGCCTATGTTTCGTCATGATAATTCTCCAATTAATTAACACCAATCAAATTCGAATATAACAAACACATTTATCAATCAGAGGAATGAATTTAAGAAATTAAAGGTACGTTTATGATTTTATGTATTTGTGGTTCTTTACCAGAAAAAATAATTTTTCATTTTTTTCAAGAATTGTTTGGTGATCGGGTAGCCTGATTTATCACCAATTATTGAATCAATTCCACATTTAGGGCACAGCGGAGTCTGAGGGGCTCCATCTGCTTCATCTGTCCAGTCATCAATTTCAGAAGTGTCAAATATAGCCAGACAATGGAAGCATCCGCACTTTTGGCTTGCTTCAATTTCTTTTCGGCTCTTGAACGAATGCTTGTGAGCCTTTATATAATCGGGTTTTTCCATATTTACTTTTTGTAGAGCACAGTTTTTCTGGGATCGATAGGGCTTTTCTGCCAGTACCCCACTGCATTACCGTTTTTGTCATACTGAACGGTCCGCCTTGGATCAATTTTACTTTGCTGTAGGTATCGATGGATTACTTGAAGACGTCAGTGACCCCAAAGATATTTTAGGCAAAAATGGGCTCCTCAAGCAATTGACCAAACGCTTGGTAGAGCGGACCCTAGAAGCCGAGTTAACAGATCACTTGGGCTATGAGCCTCATGAACCAAAAGGCCATGGCACCGGCAATAACCGTAACGGCAAAGGAGACAAGACCGTCCAAAGCGAAACCGGGGCGATTGATATAAAAGTACCCCGCGATCGCAACGGAAGCTTCGAGCCCAAATTGATCAAAAAGCGCCAGCGGCGTCTTGAGGGCTTTGACGATAAAGTTTTGGCTCTTTATTCCCGTGGACTCAGCACACGCGACATTCAGGGACAGTTGGAAGAGCTGTATGGGGCCGAGGTATCTCCAACCCTGATTTCCAACGTCACCAATGCGGTGATGGATGATGTGCGGGCCTGGAAGTCGCGGCCTCTTTCAACG
>JASFPE010000542.1:0-3833 GCA_050116155.1 Desulfobacterales bacterium | reverse complement strand
GGCCATATCAAATCCATACTTTCGCAGGGGCGAATCCGGCTGTTCATATTTCACCGTATCATATTGGATTCTGCCTCCCGGGCTGTCTTCCTTTTCAATCAGCCAGACCTGCGCTCCTGTCTGACTCACATGCAGCGCAGCCGACAATCCGGCAACACCTCCGCCGATGACGGCCACATCAGGACTGGCCGTCCGCCTGCGCGGTGGAGAATGATTTTCGATATCCGACAGAGAGCCGATGCCGGCCATTCTTCGTAAAAATCTCTCCCAGATATGATACAGCCAGCGGGGACGAATAAAGCGCCGATATTGAAAGCCGGGACGAATCAAAAAATCCAGATAACCGGATACGGCGGCAACGTCAAAATTCAATGACGGCCAGGCATTTTGGGATTCGACCTTCATACCCGGCTGCACGGATGTCACACAGACACGCACGTTTGGAATGCCGTCCACCCGCATCAAACAATGGGAACAATGACCGGCAAGACAAAACAGGCCGCGGGGCCGGTGATACTTGAAGCTTCGGCTGAAAATCCGCAGCCCCCCTGCATATAAAGCGGCGGCGATGGTTTCACATGCATAGCCGATAACGGGTTTACCATCGAATTGAAACGTGATAGCCTCCCCACGATCAATGTCAAGGTGGGGATGGTCCTGTATTCGCAGATCCGATGTCATTTAATTCGATGCTCCTTTTTAATGATCGCCGACTCAACGATTAGTTCACCGGTTTTGAATCTCTGTGAATTGAAAGGACGAATTTCAGGGGACAATTCACCGCCGAGGATATATTCGGACAGCGCTTTTCCACCACCGGGGCCACCCATGAACCCGTATCCGCCCCACGCCACAGACAAAATGAATCCTTCGATTTCCGGTATGGGACCAATTATGGGTGCATGATCGGGCGTCTGGCTGGTCAAACCCGTCCACTGTCGCATTATGCGTACACCGGCCAAACGCGGAAACAGCCTGACGTATTTGCTGGCGATGGCGTAAGTGGTCCCCAACGAATTTTTCATGCTGGTGGAGGGCGAGAAATCGTGCTTTTCAGCACCGCCGATAAATTCACCCCGTGCGGACTGGTGCATATAACACAACATTCCTGGCGCAGAAACCGCCTTCGGCAGAAAAGGCTTTAAGGGCTCGGTCACCATGATTTCAACCCGGTGGACTTCGGTGGGTAATTCGAGCCCGACCATTTGAGCAACTCTCTGATCATGCGCTCCGGCTGCGTTGACCACCGTTCGGGTTTCAACCGCACCAAGCGAAGTTTTTACGGCTTTAACGCTGCCTGATTTAACCACAATATCCGTGACCTCGGTAAACGGGTAAATATCAACATTCAATCGACGCGCGGCCCGGGCATAACCCCAGATGGCTGCATCGTGTCTGGCAAAACCGGCATTAGTTTGCAGAAGGCCACCGGAAACCATATCAGGATTCATGACCGGGATCAGCTTAAGGACATCCTCCGCATCCAAAACAACAGTCTTTAGGCCAAGTTCATGCTGATGCTTAAAATTTTGCTTCAACCCTTCGAGCTCTCCATTATTCGTAGCCAGGACCAGATACCCATGACGGGTAAACATGACATTAAAACCCACATCCGCAGCCAGATTTTCCCATAATTGAAGACTTTTATCCCAGAGGCCGATCCATTCTCTGGATCCAAAAGCCGACCGTATCATCTCACCGTTGCGGCCGCTGGCGCCACTGCCCAGATAGCTTTTCTCAAAAACAACCACCCGTTGCGAGCCGTCCCGAGCCAGATAGTAGGCCAGCGACAGCCCCTGGATTCCGCCACCGATAATGACAACATCATAATGCTTACGCATCTTCTCCTCGCTCGTCTTCGACCGCCAGCCAGCCCAGGGGTATGGGTTCCACAGGGGGACGCATGGTGGGCACCCTGAGATCTTCGATGGATTGACCGGTTTTTTCGGCAAATACTTTCAAAACATTCAGGGCACACATCTTGCCCTGACAGGTTCCCATAAATGCTCCTGTGTAGCGCTTCAGCAATTCCATGTTGTCATAGCCTTCGTCAATAGCCCTGATGAGGTCCGACTCCGTTAAATCCTGACAATAACAGACAATCTTTTTTGCCATATAAAATCTCCTGTTGTGGTTTTGTCAGATGAGGGATTATCTGAACTTCAGGTAATTGTCAATTTCTATAAATTTTACCAAGAACATAACGAATTAATTGACTTTAGTCACCTCTTTGGCTAATGAAGCGAAACGATTCACAGTTTTCAATAATGATAATGAAAAACAGATATAGCGGCTGGAAGCCGCTCCCACAGAAGACCGCCTGTAGATCAATTATTTTGCGGGAGCGGCTTCCGGCCGCGAATAAATAAGTTTAAAAATTGCATAATACATAATTCAAAGGAGCTAGATTTGCGAGAAAAATTAATTCAGGATATGGAAAAGGCCGTCGAGGAAGTCAAACAATGGCCCCAAAATAAAGTCCAGATATTTCACCACAATGATTCCGACGGTCTCAGTTCCGGCGCTATTTTAACCCGGGCATTTGAACGGGCCGGCTTCGAGATTCACCGCTTTAGCCTGGAAAAACCTTATCCGGCTCTGTTACAAAAGGTTTTCGAACAGGAAGGCGGACTGATCGTGTTTGCAGATTTCGCCGGTAGAATCGCTCCCATGCTCTCCGAGCTGAACCGGGGCCGAAACCTGACAATCATTCTCGATCACCATGTCGCAGACCCGGCAACCGATCCCAAAGTCCACAATTTGGACCCCACACTCTACGGAATGAAAGGTGATCGGGACATATCCGGCTCAACCACCTGCTATCTGTTTGCCCACACGCTGGATCCAATCAACAAAGACCTGGCATATATAGCGGCCATCGGCGCGGTGGGAGATGAATTTTTTGTGGATGGCTGTCTGGTGAGTGATAATCGGGATGTCACTCTGGAAGCGGTGAAACAGGGTAAAATGGAGATCAAAAAACAGGAGCTCGGTGAACGCTATTATTTAAATACACCCGGCGGCCAGGTACCCTGTGATGAATTCGGTGCCTACCTGGACACCTTAGGGGCAGCCGGATTTTATCAAAATGGTCCGGATATGGGAGTTAAAGTTTGCCTGGATTGGACAACGCCGGAATCGGATCAGATGTTAAAGAAATTAAAGTCGATTCAATCAAAGGCCTTTGAAGCAGAAATCTCGAAACTCAAGGGCGGCGGTCTTAAAAAAACCGCAACCATTCAATGGTTTCATGTGGAGAATCGGTTTTCCCCCATGGGGGTGAAGATGATCGGCGTGTTTTGCGATACCATCAAGAATGCCGATTTTATCGATCCCGATCGCTATGTGGCTGGCTTTCAGATCATCCCGGATGATATTCCTGGATTTGGACCCGTCGGCATGCATGATGTTAAAATTTCCATGCGGGTTGCCGATCCCCTGATCGAAGAAATCCGGGCCGGAAGAAAATTGGGTCTTGACATACTGCTTCCCGAGGCCACCGGTAAGCTGGGAGGGTTTTCAGATGCCTGCCACACCCTGACGGCAGCCACCACGGTGGCGATCGGAAAGGAAGAGCAACTCATCGAAGAAATGGAAAAAATATTGAGTAAAGTTGATTAGGTTAATTGGTTGACTGGTTGATTGAGTAAATTAATACTTAATATTTTTCCCTTTTCAACTTAATAAACCCAATCAACTCAATAAACTCAATAAACTATTTAAAACAATAAAAAAATTCTTAATAAGAAAATTGCAAAGGAGTGACCTATGGGAAAAGGAACCGCATTTGGCAAAACCATTCTGATCGGGGATCAATTTGTACTGGAAGAAGT
>JASFPE010000541.1:0-3844 GCA_050116155.1 Desulfobacterales bacterium | reverse complement strand
CCGCCGAAGGGGCAGAGAACAGATTGCCACTAAGGCACCAAGACACCAAGCTATACCCTTTATTAATATTTATCTTTGCGCCTTTGTGTCTTGGTGGCGAGGCCACCCAGACGGGTTGGTCAAAAGACATTTTTGAGATTAATTCTAATAAATGACAGGCAATGTTATTGACAGATGAATGGCTTTATAATATTGGTATTTATGAGAATCCTTTATTCAACACGCTTTGACGATCCCGGCATTTGTTACACTAAGAAACACTGCATCTCCATCTGTACTGACCCTGAATGTTTTGCTCCACTTAATTTTACAACGGTAAATACCAAAGGCTTCTCAAAAAACCAAACCCATAAGACCGCCGTTCTCTTCTTAACTTAACTAGTTTTTACGGAGGAAACTATTTACCTATGAACATTTACAATCCTATGCCATCAATGCAGCGCCGAATAATAAGCCATGATTACTGCATCGTCGCATTGGCGCTTTTAATATGTTCATTGCTGATTTTAAGCGCCTGCCGTAATGAATCCACTCGACGGATTGCTCCTGAAGCGGTTAAAGGGGTACTCGATTTGACCGAATGGGATCTCGAGAAAAATGGATTGGTCAAACTCAAAGGTGAATGGGAATTTTACTGGCAGCAACATCTTAGCCCGGATGAGTTATCAAAACCGACCACGTCGCAGAGAGCCGAATTCATGCAGATTCCGGAATATTGGAATAACTATGAAATAGATGGGGTCGAGCTTCCCGGTGAAGGATATGCCACCTATCGTCTGGTTGTTCGTCTTGGCCAAAAAACGCAGCCGCTGGCTCTGAGGGTGATGGAAATATCGACGGCATCGACTTTATTCGTCAATGGCAAGCATCTGATTTCAGCAGGCGTAACCGGAACCGATCGCAATACGACAACACCTAAGTGGTGCCGCCAGGTGGTCGATTTTGAACCTTATACCGATGACCTGGAAATCGTCTTACATGTTTCCAATTTTCACCACAGAAGAGGCGGGATGTGGGAAGTCATTGAGCTCGGCACAGAAAAGGGGATACGGCAATCGCAGGAAAAAAGGCTGGGTTTTGATTTATTCCTTTTCGGCAGTATCTTTATGGTGGGCCTTTACCACCTCGGCCTTTTTATCGTCAGGCGCAAGGATCGGTCGCCGCTTTATTTCAGCATAATTTGTTTTCTGATTGCGCTTAGGCTGTTTACGACCAGTGAGAGATTTTTAATTCGCCTTTTGCCAGACCTAGGGTGGGAGATATTGATCAAACTCGAATATCTCTCTTTTTACCTGGCCGTCCCCGCCTTTTGCCTTTTTATGCAATCGCTTTTCCCAAAATACTCAAAGCGAATTCTTTATACCATATGCTTGCTGGGAGTCGGGTTTTCGCTAATTGTGCTCATCACTCAGGCCAGATTCTTCTCACAATTTATCGATCTATACGAAATCATCACTTTTTTAACACTTGTATACGGTCTGTATGTAATTTTGGTTTCCCTTAATGAAAAACGGATGGAGGCACTTGTTTTTTTGCTCGGCTTTATGATGCTGGCACTGATGACCATAAATGACATTTTGTATGTGCAAGGCATAATAGAGACCGGCTATTTGGCGCCATTTGGACTTTTTGCTTTTATTTTTTCGCAAGCATTTCTGCTATCCTTTCGTTTCTCAACTGCGCTGGCAACTGTTGAATCTCAAGACAGAGATTTGAGAACTACACTTGAATCATACAAAACGGAAATCATTAACCGTACCCAGGCCGAGGAAGCCATGCGGCAAAGCGAAGAAAAATATAGAACCATCCTTCACAGCATCGAGGAAGGTTATTATGAAGTGGATCTGGATGGGAACCTGACATTTTTCAACGATTCGGTATGTAAGATTCTAGGATATCCAAAGGAAGAATTGATCGGAATGAATTACCGCCAGTTTATGGGTGAAAAAACTGCAGAGCAGGTTTATGAGACATTTCGCAATGTATCCCGATCCGGAAAAGCCACCAAAGCCTTCGACTGGGAGTCGATCAGCAAAGACGGAAAAAAGAAATATATCGAGACCTCGGTATCATCGATGCTGGATTCCGAAGGCCAGTCCATCGGATTGCGGGGTGTGGCCCGGGACGTTACCGAGCGCAAAAAAGCCGAAGAACAGGCCAAAGTCCACCAGCAACAACTCATGCATGCCGATAAAATGGTTGCCCTGGGAACCCTGGTTTCCGGAATGGCTCACGAGATCAACAATCCCAATAATTTTATCATGCTGAATTCCCCCATATTAAAAGATGCATGGGAAAATGCCATGCCGATCATCGAAAAATATTATGAAGAAAACGGTGATTTCGTCATCGGAGGAATGAATTATTCTGAGATACGCGAAAATATACCGACCCTGTTTTCCGGCATCTCCGAGGGCGCCGAGCGTATCAAAAAGATCGTCGATGACCTGAAAAATTATGTGAGGGATGATACCGCAGATTTAGCTCAGGCAGTAGACATCAATGCGGTTTTCATGTCAGCCGTCTCACTGGTATCCAATATGATCAAAAAATCCACCAATCATTTTGACATCGATTATGGAAAAGATCTGCCGCTGTTGAAAGGAAACTTTCAGCGCCTTGAACAGGTGGCCATCAATTTGATCCAAAATGCCTGCCAGGCGCTGACGGCTGCCGACAAGGGTATTTTTATTTCAACATCAATCGACAAGGAAACCTCGAATATTATCATCCGGGTGAAAGATGGAGGCACCGGAATTGCTCCTGAAATGCTATCTCAAATTACCGATCCGTTTTTTACGACCCGGGAGAAATCCGGCGGAGTCGGATTGGGTCTGTCGATTTCTTCAAGAATCATCGAAGAACATGGCGGTTCGCTTCAATTTGCATCGCAACCCGGTGTCGGAACCACGGCAGAGGTCATCCTGCCGGTTGATCAATAAACTACATACATCAGGGAGAAAAAGATGACTGAGTCAGCCTACCCGAATTTTCCTGTCATGTTGATCGATGACGAAGAACAGGCACTGAAAAGCTTTGAAATGGCGCTGCGTTCGGCGAGCATGAATAATTTTATCAGCTGTCATGACAGCCGTGATGTCATGCCGCTGCTTCACAGCCGCGATATTGAAGTCATGTTGCTCGACTTGCGAATGCCGCATATTACCGGTGAAGAGCTGCTTCCCAGGATTATCCGTGATTATCCGGAAGTACCGGTAATTATTGTGACGGGCGCAAACGATGTGGAAACAGCCGTAAAATGCATGAAACAGGGTGCCTTTGACTATATTGTCAAGCCCGCCGAAAAAAGCCGTCTGGTGGCATCCACCCGGCGGGCCGTCGAAATTCGCGAATTGCAGCGCGAAAACCAGCTGCTGAAAACCCATGTGCTGTCCAATAAGCTGAATACGCCTGAAGCCTTTTCAGAAATCATCACCATCAGCAGGGGTATGCAATCCATCTTTCAATACGTGGAAGCCATTGCAGTCAGCCCGCGGCCGGTGTTGATCACCGGAGAAACCGGCGTCGGCAAGGAGCTGATTGCAAGATCCGTCCACCGCCTCAGCAATCGCAAAGGCACCTTCGTGCCGGTGAACGTGGCCGGTTTGGATGACAACGTTTTTGCGGACACGCTATTCGGACACAAGAAAGGCGCATTTACCGATGCCCGGGAAGCCCGCAGCGGCCTGGTGGAACAGGCAGCCGGTGGGACCCTGTTTCTGGATGAAATCGGAGATCTGAATACGACTTCGCAGGTCAAGCTGCTGCGACTGCTGCAGGAAGGAGAATACTTTCCCCTTGGGTCAGATCTGGCCAGGCGTTCAGATGCGCGCATCGTGGTAGC
>JASFPE010000540.1:0-3847 GCA_050116155.1 Desulfobacterales bacterium | reverse complement strand
AATAGGCGCGTAGTATTTTAGTTTTTAAAAGAACATTGACTTTGCCCATGATATGGTCTATTCACAAATCCGATGTTCATGACTTGCTATTTGGGCGTTGAGCAGCATTGCCGGTGGCAACGCATTTTAATTTTTAGATAAATCCGACGACACCGATGAATTTACTGACAGGAGCGCGCCATTGCGGATCAAAAAAGAAACCATCTTTCTTTTATATATCACCCTTGTCTTTCTCTCTTCCGGCTTGATCGGTACCGCATCGGCAGCCGAACCGGCAAAGGTGTTGATCCTTCCTTTCAACATCCATGCCGATAAAGATCTGGCCTTTTTACGGCGAGGCGTCGCAGACATGCTCGCATCCCGGCTGGCCGAAAAAGACCGGATCGTGGTTATCGACAAAACCGATTCCGCGCTGAACCAGGTGCAGATACCCGAAACCATAAATGCGGAGACGGCCGTTGCAATGGGAGAACGAATCCGTTGCGATTATGTGTTGTTCGGAAGCCTGACGGTCTTCGGAAATAGCATCAGCACGGATGCCAAATTTTACGATGTGCACCGCAAACAGCCGGCGCTCACCTTTTCCGAAATGGGCAACTCCCACGGCGAGGTCATCACCCATGTCAATCAATTGGCCGTCCAGATCAAAGCCGAAGTCTTCGGCCATAAAGCCGTCGCCTCCCAGCCGGCAGCCCCGGCGCCTGCCCCGGCCCCTGCCGCGCAAAGCACCGGGAGCGCTGAAAGCGCCTCGGACAGCCGGATGCATCCGGAAAAACTTTTGGATAAAGAGTCCGGCATGAGGGCCATTGCCGCCGATGAAGGCCTTGCCGCCGGTGAAATCAACGCCACCCTGTGGAAAACCCAAAATTTCAGAACTGAAATAAGAGGAATCACGATCGGCGATGTGGACGGAGACAAAAATAATGAAACGGTTTTTATCAGCAAAAATGAATTATTCGTCTTTCGATATGTCGATCGTCGCTTCGCCAAAATAGCAGAATTCAAAGGTCAGGCTTACGATAATTTTATTGGTGTCGATGCAGCGGACATCAACGCCAACGGAACCGCCGAGATATTCGTCACCAGCCTTTCCGACAAAAACAGGGCCAGGTCCTTTGTGCTGGAATGGAATGGAACGACATTCAAAACGCTGATAGAGGACGAAAGCTGGTATTTTCGCGTCATCAGACTGCCCGACGGCGACGAACCGATCCTGGTCGGGCAAAAAGGCGGATACAGGGATCTGTTTTCAGGTGGCATATACGAGTTGACATGGGACAACGGACGCTATACTCCCGCAGATAGACAGCCCCTCCCGAGCTGGGTCAGCGCCTATGGTTTCACCTATGGGGATGTCTTGAACAGCGGTCAGCAAATGGCGATTACTTTCACGGAAGCCAACCTGCTCACCATCCTGGATGGCGCCGGCGCAGAAGAATGGACCAGCAGCGAAACCTACGGCGGCAGCAACGTCTATCTGTTATCCCCGGCCGACAAGAAGGAAGCCGAAACGGAAGGCCAAATCCTCGATCCCACCGCTTTTAAAGGCCAGTTCCTTCAGCAGCGGATATTCGTCGCCGATCTGGATCAGGATAAAAAAAACGAGGTGATTGTCGTGAAAAATCACGATGCCGCGGGCGGGCTGATGACTCGATTCAAACAATATAACAGCGGACACTTCGAAGGCCTGGTCTGGGACAATGTCGGGCTTCGAAAACAGTGGAGAACCCGCAAATTTTCCGGATACATCAGCGACTATGATGTCGGGGATCTGGATAACAACGGAAGGGTGGATCTCGTTTTCGCGGTAACGCGACGAACCGACACCGCTCTCACAGAGGCCAAGAGCTACATCGTTTCCATGAGCTCTAACTAGAACCTATCTCAAAAACGCGTCTAAGTGCCCATGGCTGTGTTGCGGGACGGCTCAAAATGCTCACATACTACCGTGTATGCTCCGCTTTTGATCCGCCCCGCGCCTTACCCTGAACCCTTAGCCACATTTTTGAGATAGGTTCTAATGAAAACTTTGTAAACACCTCACCGATTAGGGCAATTTCCAGAATTCCCAGTCTTCGGACCGGGGACCCGCTTTGGCCCATCCCCGGTAAATAAACGCAATAGCAGCAGCGTCACCGGGGATCTTCAACTCGACCTGGAACGGAACTTCGGAAGGCACCCTTTTTAGATTACTGACAGATTTGAGAAGTGCCTGATCGGCCATCACCTTGCCGCCGGCGTCCACGAAATGCAGCCTCAAATATAAGTTTTTTAGCCAATATATATTCCGCAAATACTCCTGCAGTTTGATCAGACCGGAAATTTTCAAATCCTGCGGCTCGCGGGAGTACTGGAACTCGACCAAAAGATCTCTTGTCTCCCAGGAACCCCGGTGCGGACCGCCTTCCAGCAATTCTATCCGGTCTTTGGCATCCACCGTTTTGCCGGCATAACTACCTATGCCGCCCTGGCAGGCGACCAGACTCCCCAGCAATATTACACACACACCGGTCTTGAAAATGGCCCAAACTTTATTTCCAAACCCCATATGCCGGTCTCCTTCTGGTAACGTTTAACGTTGCTGATCGGATATTATATTTCAATCCCGGATGATATACAAAAAAAAACACATGTGTTAGAAGTGGTTTCAAAACCCCAGGTTGTGTTCGAGGGCAAGGCGTCGATTCGATTTAAAAGCGGAGCGTACACGGAGTACGTGAGCATTTTAAATCGGATCGCAACGCAGCCATCGGACACAAGATGGGGCTTTGAAACCACTTCTAGTCAAATCCGGGTAATATCGGCAACCGCGCATGATTCTGAAAAATTTTCAGCAACTCTTCAAATTGCGGCCGGAACCGCACATAGTGTGATCTGTCGATATACCGGCTGGCACCGCCGCTTGTCAGCGGTACAATGTCTTCCTGCCACGAATATCCCAGGTCACGGAAAAAGGCCTTGAGCTGATCATTTAACTTGCGGCTGGAATGGGTGCTGCCGGAATGATTCAAAAACCAGTTGCGCGGTTTAAATTTTTCCCGGCTTTCGAGTGCCTGTGAAATGGCCCGGGGAAGATCCCGGTCCGGTGCGGCAATTCCGGTGTGGGAATTAATGATGTCGAAATTGACGCCTGCCATGGATGTGGCAATGACACAGGGAATATCGGATCGTAAAAACTCATATATGCTGCGGCCGCCATTTTCGTGCAGCGAGATTTGCACGCCGACTTTACACTGGCCTAAATAGTGCGGAACATCCTGGCGCAGAAGATTGTCCCGCACGGTGACGCGTGGCGACAGCCCGGCGGACTGAATGAGCTGCTTAAAGGTATCGACGTTGCGCGGATCGCCCCGTCCCATGAAAAGCGCCGTCTGGCGTTGCAACAAAGGATGCCGCAGCAATTCTACCATAACTGCGTGCCGTTTGCGCGGCATTTCGTCGAAAGTACTGTTGAAGACAATATCAAACCGTTTTTCCTGGTCGAACTTCAGGGTCTCGTCATCTTCCAGGAAATCACCGTGGGCCAGAACAGTGGTTAGGATTCCCGGCTGGCTGCGCATAAAAGCGGCATCCTCTTCGCCGTTCAGCCCGAATAGCGTTGGATCATCCAGGGTCGCGAAGGGCCGCAGCCAGGCCTGGCGGAAGACGATGCCCCAGGGAGGTTCCACATAGAGAAAATAAAGACGGTTCAGTGCTTTCAGAAGCTCAAAATTGACAAATAGATAGGGCAGCGAAAAGATTCGCAGGACTCCTTTTTCTTCAGGCAAGCGCGGTTTTTTGAGGATCTGGCAAAAGTGGCGCAGCAAAAATTTGCTTTGGCGCTTTTTCTTGAGCTTCTGCTCAATTC
>JASFPE010000539.1:0-3879 GCA_050116155.1 Desulfobacterales bacterium | reverse complement strand
CCCATTGTGACCTATGAGCAACCTCTATTGGAGCAAATACAATCGGTAACCACCGCACCGATATTTTACGGTGCCATGCCAAATCTAGGTTTGTACAGCCAACCCGACGGCCCCTTCCCGAATCCCGCAGAGTTGTTGCCCCAGGGTAGAATTACGGAAGCCCAGAAATCGTATGAGGAATCTGTACAACATGCGGTTCGAGACATTGTTTATGTATCCAGCTCCTTGCACGAAGCCGGAGCAGACGCCATTATTTTGGATACTGTGGGGGCTGCTGGCGATGCCGACTATTTGGCGGCTTTAAAAGCCACTGAAGAACTCAGAGAAAAATACCCCGGAATCTGTGTTGAGCTTGGCATGGCCGGCGAGTTTGTTTTAGGGATGCACGGGGAAATGAACTTTGACGGCAAACGACTGGCTGGCATGTATCCTCACGAACAGGTGAAAGTGGCACAAAAAGCCGGTGTGACGATTTTCGGACCGGTGGTCAATACCAACACCAACGAATCTTCACCCTGGAATCTTTCCCGGGCCGTTACATACATGAAAGCCTGTTGCGAGGCGGCCGACATTCCCGTGCATGTAAATATGGGCATGGGAGTTGGGGCCATGACCGTGCATGACCACCCGCCGCTGGATGTAGCCTCCAGAGCATCCAAGGCCATGGTAGAGATTTGTCGTCTGGATGGATTGTAGGTTGGTGTGGGTGATCCGCTTGGCATGGCCATCACCCACGCTGTTGCCTCGGGAATTGGCGGAATGAGGGCTGCCGGAGATCTGGTGGCCCGCATGCAAATTGCCCGTGGCATGCGAATCGACGAAGCCAAAAAATATGTGGCCGACAAACTCAGCGTATCCATTCGGGATTTAACGGACCCGATCATCATGCACGAAGTCCGTGACGATTTGGGACTGGGAATCCTTCATCCAAATATCAGATCGCCGAAATGCCTGGAGGCCAAATTCAACATCGCAAGATTGCTGGATATCGAAATCAATTGCGTCAATCGATTCAAGCAAAAAGCATCCTTTTAATTGTTAACAGTTATTCGTTATTCGTTGGATTGAATTTGACCGCTTATATTAATTGCGATAATAAAGTCTTGGAAATGTTGCTTTAATATATTTCAGCTTCGAAGAAGCTGAAATATGGGGGGTGGATCGCAATGTGATCGTGTGGACTCTAAATCCACGTAGGCGGGTGCAACTCCCGTACTCCCCGCCACTCACTCCCAAATGGGGAAATTTTAGAGATACTCACTTTTGTCTCAGAAAACAAGGTTTATGCAGGGGCCACACCGCATGGCGCATAGAGCAGAGCGTAAATTCCCCGATGTCAGGATTTTTTAACGCTATGCCCTTTGCGCTATGCGCTATGCCCTGTCAAGGGAAGAAGGAAAGAGTCCTTTCAGGCAAAATATATGGGAGAACCTACTTTGACGATTAATTGGACATCCACCCAGGCCCGGCGCCTCAAGGAATTGGATGCAGCCGATGCAGAACTGGATCGGCGATTCGAAACCGATTCTGAACGAGAGAAAACTTTTCAAAAATTGGAAAAGCAATTTGTGGCTGAGCATCGCCGGCGCTTAAAAGAATTTCGAGAAAAGCATCTCAGGCCGGCGCTATGCAAGTTGGAAAGCAAATTGGTAGATGTGATGGTAAAGCAGGGCTTTGCCCAGGTGTGCACACCGATTATGATGTCCAGGGGGCTGCTGGCCAAAATGTCCATCGATGCCAATCATCCCTTGAATTCACAGATCTATTGGCTGGATAAGAACAAATGCCTGCGTCCCATGCTGGCGCCACATTTGTATTATGTTCTCGTCGACCTGCTGCGGCTGTGGGACAAACCAGTTAGAATTTTTGAAGTCGGGCCCTGCTTTCGAAAAGAATCTAAAGGTGCTCAACATTCCAGTGAATTCACCATGCTAAATCTGGTCGAAATGGGACTGCCTGAAGAAATCAGAGAAGAAAGGATTAAGGAACTCGGTGCCCTGGTGGCAGAGGCTGCCGGGGTGAGCAATTATCAATTTGATACCGTAACGTCTGAAGTTTACGGCGATACCATAGATATCGTCGCCGGAGCCGATCACCTGGAAATTGGTTCCTCGGCCATGGGGCCTCATCCCCTGGATCGTCCCTGGAAAATAACGGACACCTGGATCGGCATCGGCTTCGGACTCGAGCGCCTGCTGATGGTGGCTGAAAACACACGTAATCTGGCAAAAATGGGTCGAAGTATTACGTATTTGGATGGCATTCGGTTAAACATCTAATACGCTCGGCCTCGCCTCGCGTTTCTCGTTTTTCGATGCTCGATTCTGGATCCTCGATGCTAGATTCTCGATGCATCGAGCATCTGATAAAGAATTTAATAAACTAGAAGTAAAGGAAACTATTAATCGACATTTTTTTATTTTTCCAAAGTGGGAGCAGCATCTTGCTGCGATTTTCGCGGCTGGAAGCCGCTCCCACAGATAATTAATTTGCATTTCTGAAATGAAAAAAAAGCATCACAAACTCGAAACTATTCTTTCCAAAGCGTTGCAGGAGGAGAAACTGTCTGCCCAGGAAATTTTGTTTCTGCTGGGTCTCAAGGAAGCGGATCAGATAAACAGGCTTTTTGCAACCGCAAAAAGCCTGCGGTACAAACATTTCGGCACTAAAATTTTTTTATACGGTTTTATTTACGCCAGCACCTATTGCCGCAACGATTGTCGGTTTTGTTTTTTTCGCAAATCGAATTCCGAAAGCCAGCGATACCGAAAGCCGACATCTGAAATTATCACGGCTGCCGCCAAATTGGCGGAGTCCGGTGTCCATCTGATCGACTTAACCATGGGAGAAGACCCGGCCTTATACAATGACGATGGCGCCGGCTTTGACCGGTTGGTTGATCTGGTTGTTTCGGTTCGACAGGCGACGGGGTTGCCGATCATGGTTTCTCCGGGTGTAATTCCCGACGAAGTTTTAGGCAGGCTGGCAGAAAACAACACTTCCTGGTACGCCTGTTATCAGGAAACCCATAATAAACAGTTGTTTCAAAAACTCAGACCCGGACAGGACTATGATTTTCGACTGCAAACCAAGTTAAAGGCCCACCAACTTGGGCTGCTGGTCGAAGAAGGCTTGCTTTGCGGGGTGGGCGAAACGCCCGGCGATATTGCGCATTCAATTGAAGTCATGCACGATCTCGCCGCAGATCAGGTGCGCGTGATGAATTTTGTTCCCCAACCGGGTACCCCCATGGCCGGGCGAAAAGCGCCTGACCCGCAGATGGAAATGCTCATTAGTGCAGTGATGCGGCTGGTTTTTCCGGATCGGCTGATACCGGCATCATTGGATGTGGATGGTCTGGATGGCCTGAAACGACGATTGGAAGCAGGCGCCAACGTGGTCACATCCATCGTACCGCCGGGGGAAGGACTTGCCGGTGTGGCGCAACATTCGTTGGATATTGAAGACGGAAGGCGAACAAATGCGTCTGTACTGAAGGTATTGGATAACAACAGCCTGGAACCGGCTACAAATAGGCAATATCAAGACTGGATGAAACGTCGTCGACAATCGTCCACCAACCGCGAACCGGGCAGGGAGGCTGCGTGTTAATCGCCATTGTCGGCGGAAACCTGCAAGGTGTTGAAGCCACCTACCTGGCACACAAGGCCGGATGGGAGGTGCTGGTCATAGACCGCAGCCCGGTGGTCCCGGCAAAAGGATTTTGTGATCAGTTTTTGCAGCTGGATGTTGTCAGAGAAAAAAATCTGGACAGGGCGCTCAAGGGTGTTGATCTCGTTATGCCGGCCCTGGAAAATGATGAGGCCCTTGGGCATCTCGCCAAATTGACGCGAAACTCAGACCTGCCTTTTGCTTTTG
>JASFPE010000538.1:0-3886 GCA_050116155.1 Desulfobacterales bacterium | reverse complement strand
AGTTTTTTTTAATTGACAGAATACAGTATTCGCCGTTGGACGTTCGGTGCTCGATGTTCGACGTTCATTAGTATTGCCCAATAATGATATCCTCCAGAGAACGCTTGGGCACATGATGCACAGCCTTCTCATCGCGCCAGTATCGAATATTGCCGTCGGCACCTACGGTTTCAAGCACAACCTCCTCCTTTGGTTTTCCGATAGCCAAAACCAAAACGATTTTATATTGCTCTGGGATAGTTAAATGTTCCCGCAGGGCCTCTTTGTTTATCGTGGCAATCATGCACCCCCCCAGGCCTTTTTCCCTTGCAGCCAATAGAATCGATTGACTGGCAATACCATGATCGCAACCGGGATCTTTACTGATCTCAGTATCGCAAAGCATAATAATGTAAGCCGAAGGTTGTTCACCCGCTTGCGGGCCCTTCCAATCTTTCAGGTAACCGGCCCAGACCAGACAGGAAAAAATTTTGGCATTCTGGTCGGGATCACTGGAGATAATATACTTTAACGGCTGAAGGTTTCCCCCGGACGCCGATATTCTGCCAAGATTCACCAGACGTTTCAGCATCTCCTGGTCCACTGGATGATCCTGGTAAAAACGCCGACAACTTCGATTTTGTTCAATTAGATCGTCAATCATTTCTTCTCCTTTAAAAAGATTTACCCCTTTCTCCCAAACCGTGCTCGGGAAAAAAATCCCTAAGGGCAGTAAGCTTTATTATCCAAGGCTCAAACAGATTCTCGATTCTTGATGCTGAATACTCGATAACTTCAAAAAATTCTGAACTTCGCCGCTATCAAAAATCGAGCATCCAGCATCAGCCCCAAATGTCAAAGTCATAATTTGTTCCAATTGCATCATTCTGCAAACCCTTTATTTCTGCGATGGGTGCAATGGATCGATTCTTTCCTGAACCGGCATCTGACGACATATCCAGATGAGAACTTTATCAAATTCGTCTCTCAGCTCTCCCAGCGCTTTTCCTCTATGGCTGACACGGCTCTTTTCTTCCCGGGTTAACTGGGCAAACGTTTTGTTCAGCGGGGGATAGTAAAAAATGGGATCATATCCGAATCCGTTTTGACCGGCCGGCTTTTCGGCAATCAGGCCTTCGCAGCGAGCTTCATAGGTCAGTGCCGGCCCGCTGGGCACGGCAATGGATATAACGCACTCAAAGGCAGCCTTGCGATTGGTTTTGCCCTTCATTTCAGCCAGCAGCTTGCGGTAGCGCTGCTCATCGGTGGCAGATTGGCCGGCATATCTGGCCGAAAATACGCCCGGCGCCCCATCCAGCGCCTCTACCACCAGACCGGAGTCATCTGCCAGTGCCGGCATCCCGAGAACTTTGGCGGCAAAGCTCGATTTCTTATAGGCGTTATCATCAAAGGTATCACCATCCTCTTCCACTGAAGGAATGGGACCAAAATCGTCAAGGCTTTTAATCTGTATGGGATAATCTGCCAGCAGGTCTTTGATTTCCGCGATTTTATTCGGATTGCGTGTAGCGATAACCAAGGTAATTATGTCTTGCATGATTTTCGTGCTCAGACCCTTTGATTTTTAATACATATTGGTTTATCTCATGAATCATGATATTTTTCAATGCGATGCAATACAGACCCGATTTGGAAGTGGTTATCATAAATCATTTCTGAAAAAAAACAAAGGAGATATAATTTTAATATAGATCGATTATCTATGATTCAATCTTCCTCCAATACCAAATCCGGATCCACACGGCGGCGGAGAATTGGTTATTGAATCCTCCGGAGGCAGACAAGTATTGAAGATTGAAGATTTGTGGATGTCGCTGCGCTCCGTCATTTTTTAAAATTCTTTGAATAAAATGATCCGCTAGAGTAGACCTTAAATATTCAATACCCGTCCGCCTCTGGAGGATTCAATCGACAATATTCAATTGTTGCATAGCATGAACACACGTAGAAGAGTATACTATATTCTGATCTCAATTTTCCTGGTGGTGATGATCGGCAGCACCGGCTACTACATCCTATTTGACGGAGAGCCCAAATTTATAGATTGTCTGTACATGACCGTCGTTTCATTAACCACCGTGGGTTACGGTGAGATCATCCAGGTGACCGGTAACGTGCCTGCGGAAATATTTACCATGCTGCTGATTACCTTTGGCATGGGCATTTTGCTCTATGGCGTCAGCACGCTGACAGCTTCCATCATCGAAGTCGATATCTCAGGAATTTTAAGGAAAAAAAAGATGCTGAAACAAATCGCTAAACTCAAAAATCACTTTATTGTCTGTGGTGGTGGTGAGACCGGCCGCGTCGTAATCGGTGAACTGGTTAAAAATAAGGAAGCGGTTGTCTTGATCGAAATTGATCCACATATGATCGAACGCTGTAAATCAATCGTTGAACATTTGCTATTCATTCAAGGAGATGCCACTGAAGATGATAATTTGGTAGCAGCCGGAATCCACCATGCCGCAGGCATAGTGGTCTCGCTTCCATCAGATAAAGATAACCTGTATATCACCATGACAGCCCGTATGCTGAACCAACAGACCCGGGTCATCAGTCGCATGATCAACCAGCAGCTCGAGCCAAAACTGAAAAAAGCCGGTGCGGATAGCGTGGTGTCTCCCAGTGCCATCGGCGCATTGCGCATGGCTTCGGAAATGATTCGGCCAACCGCGGTGGATTTTCTCGACAGTATGCTGCGCACCAGCCGCAAAAACATCCGAATCAATCAATTGACGATATCTGAAAATTCACCTGCCAGTGGCCAGGACATCCGTGGGTGCGGGTTGAAAGAAAAATACGGTCTTCTGGTTCTCGGATTCAAGGACCGTGATGGTGAAATAGAATTCAACCCAGAGCCGCATCGCGTGCTTACGCCGGGAATGACGCTGGTAGTCATGGGCGAGGTGGAAGATGTCTTAAAGGCCAGGGAGGCATTTTAAATGAAAAGCCTCTGGAACGATAAGGAAGCAAAAGCCTGCGCCGCCGACCCAGTGCAATTACGGGTGTATACTTCCCGATTGCTGGGGCAGGAAGAGAATCTTGTTTTGCACGGCGGCGGAAATACTTCGGTAAAAGCAGAAGTCACGAATGTTTTCGGTGATAGAGAGAAGGCACTGTACATCAAGGGCAGCGGCATTGATTTAAAAACAATTGAAGCCCATCACTTTACCCCCCTCCGGCTGGAGCTTCTTCGCCGCATGGCCGCCATGGACACCATAACAGACAGCCAAATGGTACGCATGCAGCGTACGGCAATGATCGACCATGAGTCACCGAATCCCTCACTGGAGGCCGTATTACATGCCATCATACCGTTTCAATATGTCGACCATACCCATGCGGATGAAGTGGTTGTCATCACCAACAATCAGAACGGAGAAAAACTGATCCACGAAATTTACGGGCAACGCGTCCTATTGGTGCCCTATACCAGGGCCGGCTTTGTGCTGGCCAAAACTGTATATAAAATGACCCAAAATATTGACTGGCGCAACATCGAGGGATTAATCCTGATGAACCATGGTCTTTGCACCTTTGGCGATGATGCCAGAACCAGTTATGAACGCATGCTCGATCTGGTTTCGCAGGCACAAGATTTTCTGACGCAACAGGGTGCCCTCGAAGCCGTGTCGATGGCTGAGCCCGAAGAAAATTTGCCCGCCTTATCACGAATTCGGCGTGAGATTTCTCAAGCATGGGGTTTGCCGGTCATTGCCATCGCGGACCAGAGTCAAAAGGCCTGTGGCTTTTCAAGGCTTGCCAATGTCGCCCCCATTGCCAGCCTTGGTCCCATTACAGCAGATCACATCATACGAACAAAGCCGCGGCCCGTTATCCTGGGAGCCAATACAAAAAACAACATAGATGATTATGTCTCGGC
>JASFPE010000537.1:0-3893 GCA_050116155.1 Desulfobacterales bacterium | reverse complement strand
TCCGTAAAAAGTCCTAAAATCAATTTATTGTCATTCCGGCGAAAGCCGGAATCCAGTAAATTCAATATGTTCTGGATGCCGGATCAAGTCCGGCATGACGATTCGGGGACTTTTTACGAACCCATCAGTATTGGAATTTGAAATTTATTTGTAATTTGAGTATTGTGATTTGGTGCTTTAAAACTTGCCTGCCCGACTATTGTTGATGTATTTTGGGGACACAATAATGGAAACCGATTCTAATCGCCTTGTTTGCGTTTCAGTTTAGCCTCGGCAACGCAATATATACCCTCTGCGTTCCGTACCGGTGTGAAACATTCATTGCACGAAATGCATGCCGCCCTGCGGGTATCTCCGGCCTGCCAGCGTCGAATAAGATCAGGCTCTCGGATCAGCGGTCGACATATTGAGACATAGTCTGCCAGGCCGTCATCAATGACCTTTTCAGCAACGCTATATGATCGTATTCCACCGACGAGCATCGAGGGCACCTTGATTTTTTCTCTGTACAATCGAGCTGCCCGGGCAAAGTACAATTCCTTTTCTTCAGAAACAATGCCGGTCTTGCGGGAAAAAAGATATTCCTCCGGGCTCAAATGGGTGCCCCCACTGATTTCAATGGCATCGATACCTTCGGCCTCCAGCATGGCGGCCACTCCAACCATATCTTCGTTGTTAAGACCGCCATCGAGATAATCATCTGAGTTTATCTTAATCAATACCGGATAATCGTTCCCCACCGCCGCTCGAATGCCCCTCAGGCACTCTAAAACAATCCTGGCACGATTTTCCAGGCTACCCCCATACTCATCGGTTCGCTTATTAAAAAAAGGGGAAAGAAATTGACTGAGAAGATAACCATGTGCTCCATGGATTTGCACGCCATCGAAGCCGGATGCCTTTACGCGAACTGCCGCGTTCACAAAATCCGCTACCGTTTCCGAAATCTCGGCTTTTGTCATCTCCCGGCATTCACAGCCCTGAGGCATGTTTCTGGGCGAGGGACCCAGAGCATATTCTCCTTCAGGAATAGAAAACGAATTGCAACCCGCATGCATAATCTGCATGACGATGGTTCCCCCTTCTTCATGCACCGCCCGGGTTAATTCAGTGTATGACGAAACCAGCTCGTCTTTGTGTATTCCTGTCTGCCCGAGTCTTGATCTACCCACCAGACTAACAAACGTAAAGCCGGTGATAACTAATCCAACATTTCCCCTGGCAAGTTCGACCAGCAGGTTCGTCAGCTCCGGTTTACAGGTTCCATCATCATCGGCCATGGCTTCAAATGTGGCCGAACGAACGAATCGATTCTTCAGCGTCATACCATTCAGTGTCGTATTTTCAAAAAGATTGGCCATCTTACCTCCTAGTCTACCATCTGTGAATTTTTTTAACATTCCGAATTATTAAATCCCAAATTCCAAGCACCAAATTACAAATAAATCTCAAATTCCAATATTCAATGACCAAAATATGTTTGATGAATCCGCAAATATCCAAAAATCAATTCTTTGTCATTCCGGCGAAAGCCGGGCACGTAGTGAAGCTTTAGCGCTATCCAGCTAATTTCAATAGCTGCTGGACTCCGGCTTCCGCCGGAGTGACGGGAATGAGAATTTATACGAAGAAATCTCGTTTGGAATTTTGAATTTTGGTCATTGGGATTTATTTGATATTTGTGATTTGTGATTTGTAATTTTATTCTACCAATATACCATCATTCCATTATTCCATTATTCCAGTTCTTAAAATTATTGAAACGCTTTTTCCAGCAGCGCCATCGCATCTTCATAGGTAATTTTTTTCGGATTAAAATATACTGCTGCATCCTTGATGGCTTTTTGGGCTATAGCTTCCAGTGCGTTCGCTTTCACGCCGGCCTCGTTCAAGGACCGCGACAGTTTTGTGAGTTCATATAATTGATCTTTAAACTTGTGAATACATTCGACCGTCTTTTCGGCTCTTATGTCCTTCGGCGTCTGAACGTACACCTCAGGGCCGGCCAGGGGCAGCAGCATTTCGGCAATAATATCTTTTACTTCGGACATATTGTATTCCAGGCCATAAGGGAGAAAAATGTTCATTGCCACCCCGTGGGGAACACCGCACTCACCTCCCAATGCATGTCCCAACGCATGAATTACGCCGACGCCGGAATTTGAAAAAGCCGCACCGGCCATGCAGGCAGCGTTTGCCAGATAGAAACGGCCTTGAATATCTTCTCCGTTTTTAATCACCTGCAGCAGGTTTTCCCGGATTAACTCGATGGCGGCGAAACCATGGGCATCGCTAACCGGATTCCTGTGATTACTGATACAGGCTTCCATGGCATGGCTCATGGCGTCCATGGCTGTGGCAGCCGTCAACAGGGGCGGCAGGGAAACCGTCATGCGGGGATCGAGGATTGCGACATCAGGAATTAGCTGGTAGGCGGCGAATATGACTTTTTCATTTTGATCCGGATCTCGTATCATGGCCGCATAGGTAACCTCGGAACCGGTCCCGGCTGTGGTCGGAATCGCAATCAAAGGCTTCATCGGTTGCCGAATTTTAGAACCCTTGAGTTCTAAAATATCCTCCGCACCTTCGGAGACAACGATATCGACGGCCTTGCCCGTATCGATCACCGAACCTCCGCCGACAGCAACTATGGCATCACACTCATTTTCGCGAAAAACAAGGGCTGCCGCATTGATCGCCGCGGGCGAAGAATCCGTGGGGACGTCATCAAATAAGACGGTGGAGATGTTGTCGGACTTTTCCAGGGATTTATTGACTTGGTCAATCAGGCCGGCTTCCCGAACTCCCCGATCGGTGATGATTAAAAGCCGCTGTGCTTTCAATTGAGTCAATTCATAGCCGAGGCTGTCCAGGGCCTTATTGCCGGATACTATTTTTGCGGGATTGTAGAATTTGAAATCCTGTGAGCTCATTGTATTGCTCCATTAATCGTTAAGTGTTTTTAATATTTACAAGTATATTCGCAGCTAAATCGAAGTAAGCCACGAATTAACACGAACTTACACGAATTAGTTAAGCTGAAAAACCTTTTAGTTTAAAATATTTATAATTATTTGTGGTCATTCGTGCACATTCGTGGCTAAATAGAAATACACCACAAGTTAGCAAGAATTTTCTCGAATTTACCAAAAAAACAGAATCCTTTAATAATTTCCTTTAAACATTTTCATTTGCATTTTTCAATGACAATATAATCAACCATTGCGAATCTATTAATTGCAAAGCTATCGATTAGAAACTGTTGCCGCTGACTTAACCCCCCTCACCCCAGTCCTCTCCCCCTTAAAAGGGTAGACAGGGAGACATTGATGCCAATGTATGCAAGTTTAGAGAATAAGGATGGGTAATTAATAAGTGGGGAAATAAAGCATGCAGCGAAGTTTATAAGCCAACTAGTTTTCAACTTGAATTAAAAGTCAATGATCTCGCAAAAAGCCAAACATGCAAACCAAACACAAAATACCAAACACCAAACACTAATGAATTCGAATTTTTATCGAATTCATTACAACCCAAGATACGTTTTGCGTAGAACTTCATCCTGGAGCAGTTGTTCACCGGAGCCTTCGGCAATAATTTTTCCAGACGAAAGAACATAGTTGCGATTTGCCATTTCAAACACGACACTGACCTCCTGCTCCACCAGCAGGACGGTGATGCCCATGTCGCTGATTTCCTGTATCTTATTAAACACCTCCTCTTTCATAAGGGGCGCCAGCCCGGTGGAAGGCTCGTCAATGCAGAGCAACTTCGGGCGATACATCAATGCCCTGCCGACGGCCAGCATTTGCTGCTCACCGCCGGACAAGGTGCCGGATACCTGGTTGGCTCTTTCTTTTAAAACGGGAAATAATTGATAAACATTTTCA
>JASFPE010000536.1:0-3900 GCA_050116155.1 Desulfobacterales bacterium | reverse complement strand
GGGCAAAAGCTATTTGAAAGCCTTCATATCTGGAGCCTGTATAGTTCCAACGGCACCCGCATCATCAAAATATATGAAGAAATGCCGGGTCTCGAAAGAATTCTTGTCATTCCTTCCGAATTGAATACCGCAGACCTTTATTTTCCCTTCAGAACTGATACCGCAGTTGATCCTTTTAGCGGCCCCACCATGGAGCTGTTGATGATAAATTATCTGGCGCAGGGCCGTGGTGTGATTATTCACTGCTGCGGGATTGAAAAGGACGGAGAAGGTATTTTATTTATCGGGGAATCCGGTGCCGGTAAAAGCACGATGGCGAATCTGTGGAATGCGGACGGCGGTATCGAGATTCTCAGTGATGACCGGGTCATCGTGCGCAAAAGGGGAGAAGATTTTCGGATGTATGGAACACCCTGGCATGGGGAGGCGCAATTCGTTTCGCCGCGCGGAGTAAAATTAAAGAAGATGTTTTTTCTGCGTCATGCCGGGCAAAATGAAGTTCACCCCCTCAGTGGCGCCGAGTCGGTTCAGCAGCTGTTGAAATGCTCCTTTCCACCTTTCTGGGATGCAACGGGCATGAATTTTACGCTGGATCTGTTCACTGACCTGGCGACGGTGGTGCCCTGCTACGGGCTGGGTTTCAAGCCTGATCGAAGCGCCATTGATTATATATATGACTCGAAGATTGAATAATGGAAGTCGAACGACAGATAATAATCGCAGCATGTGACATAGATCCTGACCCAGAGCGACTGGACAAGCTTCGCAGGCTGGTGAGTCGTGATTTCGATGCCAACCATCTAATAGAACTGGCAATTAAAGAAGGCGTAGGGGGGCTGCTCTATCGTAATTTCAAAAAAGCAGGCGCCCTGGACGGAGTCGACCATGAAGCCGGCCAGAGGCTTCAGGCCATTTATTATCAAACGGTTCAATTGAATCTGAAGCTGAGCCATGACCTCAAGCAGGTGCTGCAAAAATTCAACCAGGAAAATATCCCGGTTGTATTGATGCAGGGAATTTCGCTGCTACCGCAGGTATACCTGGATGTTGGCCTGCGGCCCATGAAAGACATCGATTTATGGGTGTTACCCGAAGACTTTGATAAATTAGTCAACGCACTCGTCGAGCTGGGTTTTCAAAGGGAAGAAGTTTATCCGAATACGTATAAAAAGGATGAGACCTTCATTGACATCAGCACCCACATCCTGTGGGCGGATCGGATCAAAGCCAGAGGCCTGTTACTCAATAAGGATCAGAAGAGTATTTTTCACGACAGCCGGGCAATGGACTTTGAAGGAGACAAGGCTTTATGCCTGAATTCATATGACCAGGTGTTGTACCTCGGGCTTCATACGATTAAACATTTTGCGGAACGTCTCATCTGGCTGGTGGATATCAAAGGCTTGATCAGGGATTGGAAGAGTGCCGATTGGGAGGCGCTAAAACTTAGAGCCCATGAGCTGGGTCTCGCGAAGGTAATGCCTCAAATTTTTTTTCTATTGAAAGATCTGCTCGATTATCGCTTGCCGCCAGATGGACGTGCAATGCTAAAAGAAACCAGCCTCAACATTCTTGAGAGAGCCATCCTTTTAAAAAGAAAGCATGCAGATTCGCTTCCAGGCTGGAGTCAGCTTGTGCTGCTTCCCGCCGGCAAGGGCATACTCAAAAAATTGGCTTTCTTTTTCGAAACCCTGTTTCCCCGCCCGGAAATCCTGAGGCAGGTGTCAGCCGGTTCCCCCAACCTTAAAACCTGGCAGCTATACTGGAGAAGAGGTTTGCAGCTGCTGGGTTTTAACCGCATCTTTTAAAGAATTGTAATTCACCGCAGAGACGTTCACCGAATT
The DNA here is from genome assembly GCA_050116155.1 of Desulfobacterales bacterium. Classification (GTDB taxonomy): domain Bacteria; phylum Desulfobacterota; class Desulfobacteria; order Desulfobacterales; family JAHEIW01. Next base: position 2,056 of record JASFPE010000536.1, on the reverse strand, counting down.
CCGATCGGCACTGAGGCCGACCCCACTTCACTTCATTCACAATGACGGCTGCAAAGCAGTTTTGTTGCCCTATATCGCGGCTGGAAGCTGCTCCCACAGCATATAAAATCTGAGAAAGGTTTGAGGTTTCAAGCTTAACGGTTTCGTAAAAAGTCACTTTTCCCGTTTTGCTGTCATTCCGGCGAAAGCCGGGCACGTAGTGAAGCTTTAGCGCTATCCAGTAAATTCAACATGTTCTGGATGCCGGATCTAGTCCGGCATGACGATTCCGGGACTATTTACGAGACCGTCAAGTTTCGAGTTTCAAAATTTCCGCATTCCCACTTCCTCATTCAATAAACTCATCCGCGCCCATATCTACGATTTCGTTGACTATCCGTGGGTCTCCTTCAAAGTCAATCCCGGGCAAATTCGGTACCTCGTTCGTTCCTGCATCAATACAAGGTGATGCAGGCCCGAGGTGAAAGTCATTGGCATCCGGACCAACCCATAATGGATCTTTGCGGATGTTGCCGTTGTAACCGGGAAATCCATCCCAATCGATGTTGGTGTATGAAACCGTGGAGCTGGACATTTCATCGTCGACGATCTCAGGGCCGTATCCGGCAATATTTCCCCAGAGGATGCAATTGGTAATTTGGGGATGGGAAAAGCGATTGAATATGGCGCCTCCCTCGGTATTGTCTCTGGCAGTATTGCCTGAGAAAGTACTATTTGTAATTTTGGGACTGGAGTTGGAGTTGAAAATTGCGCCGCCCCCGGGCCCGTAAGCGTCGCCGGCTTCATTTCCGGAAAATATACAATTGGCAACATTCAATGAAGAACCCAGAATGTATAGGCCTCCACCATTATCAACGGCTGTATTGTTCTGGAATATGCAATTGACCAGATCTCCCTGGGGTGCCTCATTGAAGAATCCGCCGCCGTCATTTGCATGGTTCGAGGTAAAGGTGCAGCTGGATACTGTAAAGCTGCTGGTTTCCGATGCATACATACCGCCGCCAAAATCATGATCCCCGTTTTGAATCTTAAAGCCGTCGATGGTGACGTCACTGGCATTGATACCAAAACAGCGGAAGGAATTTTGACCATCCACCACGTTTTCATTAAACCGGCAATTTCTTTGTTCCCTCTGCGTCTCCGTTCCTTTAAAACAGCCAAATATTGATACGGACTTGTCAATCCTGATCTCAGAAGACAGCAGATAAGTTCCTTGCTTTACCCAAATCTCTTCACCCGGGCCGGCAGCGCTGACAGCCTGCTGGATGGTTTCAAAGGCAGTGTCCCAGCTGGTGCCGTCCCCATATTTTTCCGAATCTACATACCAGATTCCACTGGAGTAGATGCAGTACTCATCTGCCCCGATATCCCATTTAGAATGATCATCTCGCTCGAGGCCGTCAATATCGTCGGTATAGATGAAAGCAAGATTGACTGCCGTGTCGATGGCATTTCCACCTTCAAAAAGATGAAAGTTTTCTTCTCCCGGCACAATGGATATGAATTGATCGGCAGGTTCAAGAAAAGAGAATGACCTCCATCCGGTAGCCGTAGCGTCTGAGGAAATATTGTAACCCTGCAGGCCCCTGGAGATATTAAAATCCGCTTTGCGGTTTCCCATGGATATGGTATTTAAAACCACATATCTACCGTAGTCCTCGAAGATTCCGTATTCCATCATCCCATAAATCGTGCAATTTTCAATCATCGCAGTGCTGCCGGGGCTGGTGGTACGAATCGCTGCCAGGTCTCCGTCGTAGATGATGCAATTGCGGGCCGTAAAATAGCTTCTGCGCGAGCCTTTGATCCCCACTACACTGAACCAAGGTGAATAAAAATCGTGGATCAACAATGAGCCAAGCAGCACCCTCCCGGCGCCTTTCACCTGCACAGCGGCGGAACCGTTCGAGCGGCGGAAACGCTTCAGCTCCAGGCCTTCCACCCGTGTATAGCTATCCAGAATTCTGATTCCGTACTTGGTCCGGTTTGCGCCGTCCAAGACGACACCATAGCCTTCCAGGCCGTTGTGTCTGTCATTTTCGGCTGCGGTCAGCCA
>JASFPE010000535.1:0-3901 GCA_050116155.1 Desulfobacterales bacterium | reverse complement strand
TGACGGCCATGATAGAGGTGCCAAGGTGGTGTCCTCATTGCTGAGAGAAGCTGGAATGGAGGTCATCTATCTGGGCATGTATCAATCACCGGAAGGTATCGTAAAGGCCGCCATCGATGAAGATGTGGATGTCATCGGGATCAGTTTTCTCTCCGGAGAGCATCTCGTCTTTACACCAAAAATCGTCAGTGAGATGAAAAAAAATAAGCTCGATGATGTCTTGCTGATCGCCGGGGGAACCTTCCCGGCCGAAGATATCCCCACCATGGTGAAAATGGGCATCGATAAAGTCTTTCGGGCGGGAACCCTTACCGATGCCATCATTCAATTTATACAAACAGAGGTGAGAGGATAGAAATGGGAAAATCAAAGAATTCAGGAGAACTCATCGAGCGGCTTTTTGCCGGTGATCGTCTTGCTGCTGCCCGATTAATTACATTGGTGGAAAACGAGACGGATGAACACCATGAGATCATGCGGCAAATCTATCCCCACACCGGCCAGGCGCTGATTATAGGCATTACAGGTTCCGGGGGTGTTGGCAAGAGTTCCCTGACAAATCATATCATCAAAAAATTTCGTGACCAGGGTAAAACAGTCGGCGTGGTGGTGGTGGATCCAAGCAGTCCATTCTCAGGAGGTGCCTTTTTGGGGGATCGTATCCGACTCCAACGTCACACCCAGGATGATGGCGTCTATATTCGCAGTCTTGCCTCTCGGGGCTATCTCGGCGGTCTATCGCGAGCAACCAATGATGTCATCCGCATCATGGAAGCCATGGGAAGAGAGGTCATTATTGTGGAAACCCTCGGAGCGGGTCAGGATGAAATTGATGTCATTCATATTGCCCAAACCTGTTTGCTGGTCATTACGCCGGGTATGGGCGACGATATTCAGGCGATGAAAGCCGGCATCATGGAGATTGCAGATATTATTGTCATCAATAAGGCGGATCTGGATGGAACCGATATTTGCCAGCGGCACATAGAAGCCATTTTGAGTATAGGATCCTTCAAGGAAGGGGATTGGGTTCCTAAAGTGATCCCCACGGTCTCGGTGGCGAGCAAGACCGAGAATCTACGGGGCATCGACGATCTGATGGATGCCATCGCAGAACACCAGAAATATCTGTACGTGTCCGATGCATTCGATAAGGTCAAGTTTGAAAGGATCGAACAGGAACTTGGGCTCATCTTCAAGGAAGAGCTGCAAAAGCTTGTTTTTAAAGGGCTCAAAGGCACAGGCAAAAAGAAAAAGTATATTGAAAACATCATGGGCGGCAAGGGCGATCCATATTCGATAGTGGATGAGGTTTTGCGAACCTATATTTTGCAAGGGAGCGAGGAGAAATGAGCAATCATACCCCCCAGCGCGATGGGAACCCCAACACCGCTGCCGTTGAATCCGGGCAGCCGCACACGAATTTATCCGGGCTCCCGATTAAGACCAGCTACAGCGACCGGGATATAGCCGATTTCGATTCAACCCGTGATCTGGGATCACCGGGAGAATACCCTTTTGTCCGCGGGGTTCATCAAAAGATGTACCGCCAGAAATTATGGACCATCCGTCAATTGGGTTCACTGGACTCACCCGCCAAAGCCAACGAAAGAATTCGTCAGCTGATCGACATGGGCGCAACCGGCGTCAGTATCTGTCTGGATTTGCCCACCATCATGGGAAGGGACTCCGATGATCCCTTGGCAGAGGGGGAAGTCGGGAGCTGCGGTGGCGTCGCCATTGACACCCTGGAAGATATGCGCGATCTGCTCTCAGGCATTGCCCTTGAGAAGATCAGCATCAATTTTGTGTCCAATTCCCAATCAGCGGTCATCCTCGCCATGTTTGCTGCCGTAACCGAAGAACAGGAAATTGCCTGGGATCAGCTAACCGGCACCATGCAAAATGATATTCTGAAAGAATACCAGGCGCAGAAATCATATTATTTCCCTCCGCGACCCTCCATGCGTCTGACCATGGATACCATCCAATTTTGCAATCGATACATGCCCCGATTTAATCCCATCAGTATCAGTGGCTATCATCTGGCGTCGGCCGGGGCGACGCCGGTGCAGGAATTGGCATTCACGTTATCCAATGGATTTACCTATGTGGAAGAAGGCATCAAGGCCGGACTGCCGGTGGATAGTTTTGCTCCGCGCCTTTCCTTTTTTTTCAAAGCTCACAATGATTTTTTTGAAAACATTGCCAAGCTTCGAGCGGCACGCCGGATCTGGGCAAGAACCCTGCGAGAGTCGTATGGCGCCAAAGATCCGCGTTCATGGCGACTGCGGGTTCATATCCAGACATCCGGATCATCCCTTACGGCACAGCAGGCAGAGAACAATGTCATTCGAGTCACGCTGCAGGCACTTTCGGCAGTGCTGGCTGGCACACAATCGTTACACACCAATGCGTTTGACGAAGCCTTTTCCGTTCCCACACCGCGGTCGGAAAAATTGGCCCTGAGAACACAACAGATCATCGCCCACGAGAGTGGGGTCGCCAATACGGCAGATCCCCTGGCCGGCTCCTACTATCTAGAATCACTCACCAATGAGATGGAAAAAGAATGTCGTAGGATTTTCAAAGAGATTGAGGGCTTAGGAGGCGTGCTCTCGGCCATCGAAAAGGGCTATTATCAAAGAGCCATCGCCGACGCCGCATTCAGGTATCAACGCGATATCGAGACGAAGCACAGGGTCGTCGTCGGATTAAACGCCTTTGTCGAAGACGAAGATATTGAAATGCAATTGCGCGAACCAGAGGCCGACTTTGAACGCAAGAAGGTCACGGGGCTCAAGAAACTCAAAAACAACCGGGATAATGAACAGGTTCAGGAAATTCTAAAAGAAATCAAGGCGGTTGCCGGGGGAACGGACAGTATGATGCCGACCCTGATAAAGGCCGTAAAATCCTACGCCACCCTTGGTGAGATCATCGGTGTCATGCGAGAGGTGTTTGGTGAATACCGAGAGGATGCCATTTATTAAAGTCGAAAATTAGCCTTTATGTAATCCTAAGTAGTGCTTAACCCGGACGAGCCACAATTGAAGATTGATGATTGAAGATTGAAGATTTGTGGATGTCGCTCCGCTCCGTCATTCTTAATTATTATTTTATTAAATGATCCACCAGTGGCAAACCTTAAATATTCAACCTTCATTATTCAATTCCTTAGGGGGGGGCATATTGAAAAAATCGAAAAAGCGCATTCTAATTGCCAAACCGGGCCTTGATGGGCATGACCGCGGGGCAAAGGTGGTGGCCCGGGCTTTGCGCAATGCCGGAATGGAAGTTATCTACGCCGGGCTTCATCAAACGCCGCTTCAGATTGTGACTACCGCCATTGATGAGGACGTTGATGCCATCGGATTAAGCGTGCTTTCCGGCGCCCACAAAACCGTATTTGGCAAAGTCATGGATCTGTTAAAGGAAAAAGACATCTCTGATATACTGGTCTTTGGCGGTGGTGCCATTCCTCAAAAAGACCGAACACTCCTAGAATCTTTGGGAGTCGGGAAACTCTTTCCACCGGGTACCGACACCCAGGCGATCATTGATTACCTTAACAACATACTGGACTGAACATCCAACGTTGAACGGACTGAACGTCCAACATCGAACGTCCAACTTCAACGTCGAATTAAAAAACAAACATCCAATATCGAGCATTCAACCACGCCTTGACGTGGTTTCTTTTCAGCCCTTCGACTCTGCTCAGGGCCGTGAGCCTGTCGAACGGCAGTATTGATACTCATAACTAAAATATTAAATAATTGAGGGGTCGGGGAGTTTTTTGTCATGCCGGACTTGATCCGGCATCCAGAATTCTAACCTGCTGAAAATGAACTGGATTCCGGGTCAAGCCCGGAATGACAAAAACAGTAATGATGGCAGT
>JASFPE010000534.1:0-3905 GCA_050116155.1 Desulfobacterales bacterium | reverse complement strand
GGACACATGCGATACCAGTGCTCCCAGCCAGGTGATGGGAATGTGCATATCGGCAATGACCAGTTTTCCCTGGGGGCGCAACACACGCCAGGCTTCGGACAGGGCTTTGGCTTTCAAATCAAGATCGACATGGTGAAAAAAAAGACTGGACACCACGGCATCGAAAGCGCCATCGTCATAGGGCAGATCTTCGGCGGCGGCCACATCAAAACGACAGATTTCATTTCCTCGTTTCTTTCTGGCCACGTGAATCATCCTGGCCGCCGCATCGATGCCGACAGAGACCCCCCCGGCTTCGACATCCAGCTGATCGGCGATCATGCGGGTGAGCACCCCCGTGCCGCACCACAGATCGAGGATCCGGTCTGCTTGATGAAGCTCCAGCAGCGAAACAATTTTGCGATCATACCCGGCCTGTTTGCCGAGCAACAAAATCGGCTCGAAAAAATCATAAACCACTGCCGCATAATCTAATGTTCGACCGCGGGTGGGGACAGATCTGGTATCCATGGGTGCTTTTCTGCTCTTATTTAAAACAAAATCAACTATTATTAATCTCTGTTTTAACTATATTGTATAATTCTGGATAAAGCTTGTGGGCACACTCGGGACAAATGCTGTGACTAAAAAAAACGGCGCGTTATTAAAACGAGCCGGGGTTCCTTTAAAAGGAATGAAAACCTCTCATAAAATGATCATTTATTTTCGACTGAATGTTAACGACATCGGTTCGGTGGCTTTGGAATGATCAGAGCCTGAATCGTCAAATATGGCTAAGGCAAAACTGTAATTTTTCATAGAATTAAACACCACATCGTCTTCATGGCCGGTATTCAGCTTACGATGAAGCATCACCATCCAGCCACCATCTGCGTGACGGCTGATGGCTTTTACGTCAAAGCGAGACCCGGACGGTTTGATCGGCAAACGAAAGGGGATGATATCGCCGGCTTTGAAAAGCGAATAATCGGTGATTTTTGTCGCCTCTTCCATCAGAAGAAAGCCCGGAACGGATGGCTTTGCAGTCGGATCTTGCATATAAAGCGGCCGTTTTCCATCTTCGGTCCGGTTTTTTATATCTCCGCCGGCACCCTTGTCTTTCCTGCGCCCGGTCTCTCGATAAGATCCTGTTGGATTGCCGGCCACGGTCAGCCAGGCGTCGTCGGCATAATTATAAGGTGCGGAGCGGGCAGCCTTCCAGTGCCACAAATCGCCTTTCTCGGTTACCGTATTCGTCGCCAACTTCCATTTATCTCTTGGCACGTCAGCCGGGCTATGACAGGTGATGGCACAGCCCCGGGTGGCAAATTTGTCTATCCGGGTTATCTCGAAAAGCAAGGCAATCCGGTCTTCGTTTCCTTGAAGATGGTACCACGATTGACCGTCAAACTTCCAGGATTGCTTAACGATGCTGCGAGTCGGATCTTTCCACTTGAAAAGAAAAAATAGACTGTCGTCCGTATAAAGGGCCCGGGTTGTCACGGTCACATTACTTCCGACGGATTTTTCGCGACCCTCCACGAGAAGTTGTAAGGCCTGGGCTTTGTTCCACACCGGATCATCTAATCCGCCTGGAGGGTCTTTTGTGTAATTGGCAGTCACCACCAGGGTATGCGCTTTGACCAAATCATGTGGTGCCAACAGAAGGGCACTGACGCATAGGGCCAGTGCCAGAATAATACCAACTAATATTTTTTTTCTATGCATTGTGTTCAAGATATCCCATTATAGATAGTACCAGCACCGCAATGGCAATTATGGCGGCAATCAACATGACCATTTTGCGACGGGCAGGATGACGCTCGGGTGAAGCATCGATAAACGGCAGGGCAATCAACAACCCCGCCAATCCTCCCGGAATAATGACACTTCCGATCACCGACCAGGGTCCTTTGAATATGCTTACCAGCTGGTTTAGGAACAGAACCCACCATTCCGGTTTGGGAACATAGGTTGAATCGGTTGGATCGGCCGGATCGCCTAAAGGTGCCGGCCAATACCAGGAAATAATACCAAGCACCAGGGTGACCGCCAGAAAAAGCATCAACCAGCGATTGATGATCACCGGGAAAAAACGCACCGTTTTTCTCGAGGAATTATCTCCGGATAAAGGGCCGCTCAAACCCCGATGCCTGATGAAATGAAAGTGAATGGCCATCAAGACAACAAGCATACCGGGCAAAAAGACAATATGAAGCACATAAAAGCGGTTAAGCGCCACAATACCGGTCAAAGGTCCGCCCTGTAATAATCTGACCAGAAGATCGCCGACGAATGGCACGGATCTCATAATGCTGGTGCGAACCTGGGTCGACCAATACCCTTTCTGATCCCAGGGAAGCAGGTCTCCGGTAATGACGAAGGCAGGCACAAGCAGCAGGATCAACACCCCGGAGACCCATATCAATTGCCGCGGTGCTTTGTAAGCGCCAACCAAAAATCCGCGCATCAGATGCAGGCCCATGACAATCAGGAAAAGATTCCAGCCATAATGATGAATGCCTTTGATCACATCCCCAAATGGCAGGGTGAACAGCGCGTAATCCACACTATCATAAGCGGAGCCGGGCGCCGGTGAATAATAAAACGCCATAAAGGCCCCGGAAAGAAAAAGCAATACGAGCAGGACCAGCAGTAATGCACCAAAAAAACGATGCCACATCAATGCATCTGCCGGCACTTCCAGGGCCTTCAGGCGTTGAATTACCCCATCCAAGGCCAATTGCTCAAGTATCGTTTCAGAGCGATTCCCGATTGTGTTATTCAAAGCAGACTATCCTTATCGGCTGAACTGCAGCATCAACACCTCGGAGTCATAGGAATCTTCATCACCGGAATTATCAAACAGAGCCATGGCGAAATTGTATTTTTTTCTGGGGTTAAAGGCCACATCATCATCGTTTCCGGTGTCGAGTTGCCGATAGAGCATAACGCTCCAGCTACCATCAGCATGACGACTTACGGCCTTGATGTCGGCGCGAGAGCCCTCCGGCATCTTGGGCATCCGATAGGTGACGGTGTCTCCCGGTTTAAATACGGAATAATCTTTTATTTCCACGGCATGAGATACCAGCAGAATATCGTTTTGGGCGAGCTTTTTGCCCGGAGCCAGCATGTATTTGGGCATGGACTTGTCTGCCGTCATATTCTTGGTGTCGCCGCCTTTGCCGGCATCGCTCTTGCGGCCGCCTTTTTTCTCACTAATCTTGGTCAGATAGGTATCATCGGCGAATCCGGCCGGATCGGATCGGGCAGCCTTCCAGTGCCACAGATCGCCTTTTTCGGCTGCAGACGTTGTACCGAACTTGCCGTCTTTGGCATTGGGCGCCCCTTGGGGAACATGGCAGGTGACCGCACAGCCCTTGGTGGCAAAATTATTGATGCGGTTGATCTCAAAAAGAAGGGAAATCCGATCCTCATTGCCTTTTTGATGACTCCACTTCTGGCCGTCGAACTTCCAGGCTCCCTTGGTTACACTCTTGGTGGCATCTTTCCAGGAAAAAAGAAAATAGATTTCCTGGTCGGTATAAACCGCCTGGGTGGTGACAATTGCCTCTTTGCCGGCAAATGTTTCTTTGCCTTCGAAGTGAACGTCGGCGGCTTTCGCTTTCTGCCAGACCGGATCATCTATGCCGGCCGGCGCTTTTTTGACTTTTGCTGCCGTAATGGATTGCTTGGCGGCTCCGGTGACTTCATGGGAATTAAGCATAAAAACGACACCGAAAGCCAAAACCAAAAACAGGACCAAACCAATTTTCTTTTGTTTACTCATTCGATTTTACCTCCCTTTCTATGTTGGATTTACGATTTAACGTTAGATGCTAAAGGTTCAAATAGACCAGCAAATTTTCTTCCTCGATTTTATGATCCAACACCGACAAGGCCTTTGTCGGCGGTCCGGCGAT
>JASFPE010000533.1:0-3920 GCA_050116155.1 Desulfobacterales bacterium | reverse complement strand
CGCCGTCGCACCGGATTGAAACGCATCTTCGGCATCCATTTCGACAATGTCTGTCGGTAAATTTTCCCGGATGTGCTGATTCACTATAGTTTCAATCCGATCAAGGGTTTCAACATCGACCTGAGAAAAATGGCTAAAATCAAACCGCAACCGATCCGGTGCCACCAGAGAGCCGGCTTGCTTGACGTGATCACCCAGGACCTGTCGCAATACGGCATGCAAAATATGGGTGGCGGTATGGTTTAGCGCAGTCGCCTTGCGGGTGGCCTCATCTACTTGGAGGCTTACTTTGTCCCCTTTTTTTAGCTTGCCCGATGCCATCTTTCCCTGGTGGATAATCAGGCCGGTGGGATCTTTTATCGTGTTTGTCACCATCAATTTAGCCTTCGGGCTGCTTATTGTGCCGGCATCGCCAACCTGACCGCCGGCTTCGGCATAAAAGGGCGTCTTCTCAACAACCACTTCTACCGTTTGACCGGCGCTAGCTTCGGATATTTCCTGTCCGTTTGCTACCAAAACCAGCACTTTCGATTCTGCACGAAGACCATCATAGCCGACGAATTCGGGTTGAGCACCTTTGCCGGATAAATTCTTGTAGGCATCACTGATGCTGCTAAAGCTTACCACGGATCTGGATTTTGCCCGCTGGGCGGCCATGGCTTTGTCAAATCCATCCATATCGAGAGACATGGCTTCATCGCGGACGACATCTCTAACGATATCTACCGGAAATCCATAGGTGTCATAGAGCTTAAAAATAACCTTTCCCGGAACTTCAGATTTCCCTTTGGCTTTGATATCTGCCAGCGCATCGTTTAGCAGTTTGAGACCGGTGTCCAGGGTTTCTAAAAACCGGTCTTCTTCATTTTTGATAACATTGGTGATAAACGGTGCCGCCTCGCCAAGCTCGGGATACGCCGTCTTCATAATATCAAACACCACTTCTGCGGTTTGGTAAAGGAAAGGGCGATTCAATCCGAGGTTGCGGCCATACCGAATAGCCCGTCGAATAATTCGGCGCAAAACATACCCACGGCCCTCATTGGAGGGCATGATGCCATCGCCGATCAAAAAAGCAGCCGCCCGGCTATGATCTGCAATAACCTTCATGGCCACATCATTCTGCCTGGATTCGCCAGAGCGTTTTTCGGCTAAGTCTTCGGCTTTTTGGATGATCGGCCGCATCAGGTCGATGTCAAAATTGGTGGCAACATCCTGCACGATAGATACGATCCGCTCCAGCCCCATCCCCGTGTCAATGCTTGGTTTTGGCAGGGGCGTCATCTTACCGGATGCATCTCGATTAAACTGCATGAACACCAGGTTCCAGATCTCCAGATAGCGATCACATTCACACCCGGCCGTGCATTCGGGTCGGCCACAGCCGAATTCTTCGCCGCGGTCGATGAGAATTTCAGAACAGGGCCCACATGGTCCGGTATCTCCCATTGCCCAGAAATTGTCCTCTTCACCGAACCGCACGATTCGCTCTTCGGGTACACCAATACGGTTGCGCCAGATATCAAAAGCTTCATCATCATCCAGATAAATCGAGGCCCAGAGTTTGTCTTCGGGCATTCCATAGCCATTGGTTAACAAATCCCAGGCGAAATCAATGGCACCTTCTTTGAAATAATCGCCAAAGGAAAAATTGCCCAGCATTTCAAAAAATGTGTGATGCCTAGCGGTGTAACCGACATTTTCAAGGTCATTGTGTTTGCCGCCGGCGCGCACACACTTCTGGGAGGTGGTGGCCCGGACGTAATCTCTTTTTTCTTCTCCGAGAAAAACCCGTTTAAACTGCACCATTCCTGCATTGATAAACAAAAGCGTGGGATCATCCTGCGGAACCAGCGATGAACTTCTGACAATCCGATGATCATGTTTTTTAAAGTACTCCAGAAATTGTTTGCGTATTTCGTCGCCCGTCATGTATCACTCCATATAGGTTACGCGTTAGCGTAAACTATAAATATTCAATCTTCAATATCTATTCCGTCGCCTCCGGCATCGCTTCACCATCTTTTTCAGATACATCCTTGTCTGATTCCGACAGTCCGCTGGCTTCTCTGGCTTTTTGATATAATTCCTCGCAAATATCGGGATTATCCATCATAAATCGCTTGACGTTTTCGCGCCCCTGACCGATGCGCTCACCCGAATACGAATACCATGAACCGCTTTTTTCGACCAGACCGGCTTCTACACCTACATCGAGCAAATCGCCGGTCCTGGAAATGCCATCTCCATACATAATGTCGAATTCGGCATCCTGAAAAGGCGGCGCCATCTTGTTTTTTACTACCCGCACACGGGTGCGGTTTCCAACGATTTCCTGTCCGTCCTTAATAGAGCCGATTTTGCGGATGTCAAGTCTTACCGTGGAATAGAATTTTAGTGCATTTCCGCCGGTGGTGGTTTCCGGGTTACCGAACACAACACCAATTTTCATGCGAATCTGGTTGATAAAAACAACCGTGGTCATGGTTTTTCCGATGGTGCCGGTCAATTTCCGCAGCGCCTGGGACATGAGTCTGGCCTGCAGGCCCATATGGGGATCACCCATTTCACCTTCAATTTCGGCCCGCGGCACCAAGGCCGCAACCGAGTCGATTACCAGAATATCAATGGCGCCGCTTCTCACGAGCATATCTGTGATTTCAAGCGCCTGCTCGCCGGTATCCGGCTGAGAGACCAGCAATTCGTCGCAATCGACACCGAGTTTGCGGGCATAAACCGTATCCAGCGCGTGTTCGGCATCGATAAACGCTGCGATACCGTCCTTTTTCTGGGCTTCGGCCACCGCATGCAGGGCTAGGGTCGTTTTACCGGATGATTCGGGACCAAAGATTTCCACCACCCTGCCCCGGGGAAGGCCTCCGATACCCAGGGCCTTGTCCAGCGCAAGGGAGCCGGTGGATATAATCGGAACACGGGCGACCGGCTGACTCCCGAGTTTCATAATAGATCCCCTGCCGAACTGACGTTCAACCTGGGACATGGCCGTTTCTAAGGCTTTTTCTTTATCCGATGATATGCTCATGATATCCTCCTAAATTATATCCTATTTGCGACAAGACCTGAATAAATGTTATCTGTTGACTGAGAATTGAGGGCTATAATCACTCTATTTGCCCTCTAGCGATATTCTTTCCAGTTTGGAATATACAGCGCCCGAGGGTCTCAATTCACTTTTAAATAAAATTAATTCGCGGGCCATAAATGATTGGGTTTCAAAGTCTTCAAATTCCCTCAGGGCTCGCATTAATTCCGTTGAATTCACACGGCCCTTAAAGCGCCCCAATGTCAGATGTCCTTTAAAGGATCGACGCTCTTTGGCAAATCCGATATCGCTCAGCCAATCATCGAGTTTTCGCTGCAATTCAATCAGCAGGTTCACCTCACCGGTCAATCCGGCCCATAAGACCCGGGGACGCTTGATGTTCGGAAATACGCCGATTCCCCTTGCGGCCAATGATATGGAAGCACATCCCTCAGCCGCTGAAACCATTGCACCGGCAATCTCGTCGATCGTGCCGGAATCGATGTCGCCTAAGAATTTCAAGGTTATATGAATATTTGCCGGCCGCACCCATTTTGTCCGAAATCCATAAGACTTTAGGTGCCCTTGAACGCGGCCCACTGCGGACAAGACGTCATCCGGCAGCTCAACAGCAATAAACGATCGGATAGTCTCTGACATCCTGGTTAGATATTAGTACCTTAATTGTGAATTTTGTGCTCTTTATGGCAAAATATTTTCAATACTCGGGGCATAGTGGTTTCGTCGTTTAGGAATAATGGAATGTTGGAATGTTGGATAACTGGGTTTTTCCAATCGGAATACAACTTAATTTTAGCTTAGAAAATAGACCAAATCCGATTTTTAAGACCCAATATTCCATTATTCCAAAATTCCA
>JASFPE010000532.1:0-3925 GCA_050116155.1 Desulfobacterales bacterium | reverse complement strand
CCGATGAGAAGCGCAGAATCTGTTTTGGCAAGGTACTGGACTATGGTACCGGCGATGTCTAGACCGCTGGAGGTGGCTAACTGGGTCAATTCAATTATCGATTGGTGGGCAGATTGGCGTGAACTTGATGCGATGCTGACCAGGAGTGCTCTTTCGCTGCCGGAGTTGGCTTTATGGCCGGTGGTTACCCGTGCTAATTCCGTCTCAAGCGCCTGGATCAGATCCTGACAGTCGATATTCAATTGTCTGGGATGCAGGGGATCGAGAATTTGATAGGCTTTGCCTTCAGAGCTTTTGGGCAGAATGTGGGCTGCATGAATCTGCCGGGGGCGACCCTCTTTGGTCAGTTGAATGGCTGCCATGAGATCGAGTCGCAGCAGGCACAGGTCGGCTAAATCATCATTGGTCAGTGATTCATTTTGGAGGTGAGTGTGAATACAGCGCAACCCACTTAAACGGCCGGAAGCAGTGCGGTAATGCTCAATTGAAGGGATAACTATTTGTTTAGGATCACCGACAATGACAAAGGCTATCCGACCGTTGCGGGCTATCAAAAGCCCGATTTGGCGATGTATTTCATGCGAAAGCAGGCATACATCACGCGCCAGCTCGAAAGTGATTAAAAATTCCGGCGGAATCCGGCGGCGGTAAAGGTTTTGGAGTTTGCGGTTCTGATTGGCTTTCAGACCAACGGTATTTCCGAAAATTTTTTTCATTGAATGTGCAAATACACAATTTCCCTCTCGATTCGAATTAAAATCTTATCTGTCGGGGATTGTGAATTGCTAGTAAGTGCTTGCGACCATCTCCTCCGGAGCTATATTTTCGAAGCGTGTATATGTCGTTAAAAAGGTTAAGGTTACCTCGCCGGTCGGGCCGTTGCGTTGTTTGGCCAGGATAATATCGGCGGTTCCTTTTTTGGGATTGTTTTCATCTGGATTGTAAATTTCATCGCGATATATAAATGCGACCACATCCGCATCCTGTTCAAGCGCGCCGGATTCTCTTAAATCCGACAACCGCGGCCGTTTATCGTTGCGTTGCTCCAGCATCCGATTGAGCTGAGAGAGCGCTAACACCGGTAAATTTAGCTCCTTTGCCAGGGCTTTCAGGGCTCGTGATATTTCCGAGATTTCTAGGTCTCTTCGTTCGGCCGTACCCCTTCCCTGCATTAGCTGCAAATAGTCAACCACAACTAAACCGATGTTTTTATCCATCTTCAGCCGGCGGGCCTTGGCCCTGATTTCCATGGCTGATATATTGGGGGTATCATCAATGTAAATTGGCGACTCAGACAATACACCGGCCGCATCGGTCAATCGTCGCCAGTCGTCCATGCTGAAAAATCCGCCACGCAGTCGAGATGAATCTAAGCGGGCTTCTGAACACAGCATTCGCAGCGATAATTGTTCCTTTGACATTTCCAAAGAGAAGACGGCCACGGGTATGTTCGATTCGATCGCTGCATTTCTGGCAATATTTAGAGCCAGTGCCGTCTTACCCATGCTCGGGCGCGCCGCAAGAATAATAAGATCTGAATTTTGTAAACCGGAAGTGAGGTTATCCAAAATCGTAAATCCCATGGGCACCCCGGTAACCAGTGATCGGTTCCCCTGTTTTTCTTCAAGGGTTTCGATATTCTGCAAAATCAATTTACTAAGGGGATAAAAAGCTTGTTTGGATTTTCTATCCGAAACTTCAAAAATGGAGGTCTCGGCAAAATCGATGACCTCATCTACTTCCCCTTCGTCTTTAAAACACCGCTTGGCGATGGCATTGGCTTTTTCGATCAGGCGCCTGAGGGCTGATTTGCTGGCTACGATTTTGGCATAATGCTGAGCATTTACCGCCAGTGGTACAGTGTCCACAAGTCTTGCCAGATAGCTGGCCCCCCCAACGTCTTCTAATTGACCCTTTTCGTCTAGATGATTGGCCAGGGTGACCAGGTCTACGGGTTCACCTTTGTCAAATAAATCGAGGATTGCGGAATATATCTTTTGATGTGTGGATTTGTAAAAATCCATTGAAGTAAGTAGCTCAATCACATCAAGCAAAACATTGTTATCAATCAGAATGGCACTGAGAATTGATTGCTCTGCTTCAATGTTCTGGGGAGGAATATTGTAAAGCGATGGATCTTGTTTGTCTTTCATTTCGTGATCATCCATCTTTATTCGGGGACAACCTCAATGGTTATTTCCGGCTCAACTTCCTTATAGACGCGAATTGGGATTTTATAGCTCCCGAGGGCTTTAATCGGTTCTGTTAATAAAACCATCCGCTTTTCGACACTGATATCCTGGGCGGCGAGGGCATCGATAATATCTCGCACCGAGACGGACCCATACAACCGGTCTTCGTCACTTACTTTAGCTTCGATTTTGCAGACAACGCCTTCGAGTTTTTGGGCCATTTCTTCGGCTACCTTTCGCTCTTTGGCAATTTGGAGTTCGAATTTGGCTTTCTCATGTTCGAGCATCCGCCGATTTTGCGGTGTTGCCGGAACGGCCTTTTTTTGAGGTAGCAGATAGTTGCGGGCGTAACCATCCGCCACGATGACTTCACTGCCGATTATCCCCAGGGAATCGATGGTTTCTTTTAATATTACTTTCATATGATCTGTCTCCACATATTACGCGCTTTGATACCTGTGACACAAGCTGGTTATACTACAGAAACGGTGGCGTATTCGCGTATTCTGATTAGTGAAAATCGATTGATCCGACATAGGGCAATAACGCAATGGTGCGAGCACGCTTAATTGCATGGGTCAGTGTGCGTTGATGTTTGGCACAGCATCCAGAAATACGTCTGGGTATAATTTTCCCACGCTCGGTAAGAAAATATTTGAGTGACTTCGGGTCCTTGTAATTAATGACCAAGCTTGTATCTGCACAAAAGCGACAAACCTTGCGGCGGTGATATATTCTTTTTTTTCGTTTATAAGGCTGGTTTCTATTTGGTCTTTGAGCCATTTTCTTCTATCTCCTTTTTGCTATCCGATGGGGGGGAGCCGTCTTCTAAGGTTTCTGTTTCCAGAGAATCTGAAGCCTGGGTTAGATCATCTGCTGAAGTTTTGGTATCCTCAGACTCGGCTGCTTCTACTGCCTCGTTTTCCGGGGCTTCTGTTTCCTGTGTTTCGGATGTTTCTACTGGAACGTCTTGCGGGGCAAGTGTTTCTGCGGGTTTAGATGCATCTGTGGCGTTGTCTTCCAGGTTTTCCGGTTCCGATGGTTCGGCCGCCTCAGCTACTTCTGCCGCTTCAGCTACTTTGGCCGCTTCAGCTGCTTTAGCTTCCTCGACTGTTGCTTTTTCCGCTTCCGCTTTGGCGGCTTCCACCCTGGCGGCTTCGGCTATGGCGATTTCCTCTTTAATGCTGTCCAAGTTTGGATCATCGTCTGTTAAGACCGTCATGTATTTCAAAACACGGTCGTCTATCCTAAAAAGCCGTTCTATTTCATCGACAACAGCGCCTGTTCCACAATAATCAAAGCGGACATAATAGCCCCGCTCTCTCTTTTTAATTTCGTAACCGAGCTGTCTGGAACCCCATTCGTCAACAAAGGCTAAAAATCCTCCTTGTTGTGGTATCAGTTCCTGCAATCTCGAAAATACTGCTGTCCGCTGGTCTTCGGAAAGGTCAGGGTCAAGAATAGTAATTGTTTCGTACCTGCGCATACAACCTCCTTGTGGCTAATAAAGCCCTGGGCATACCCAGAGCAAGGATGGGTGAGAATAACTATGAATTATAAACTTTTTTAACTATCATTCATATTGTATCTATGTCAAGGTGATTTTAATCGAAAACCACGAAAAAAAGCTAGCTCAAACTTTGCCAGCTAACCTTTTGAATTTAGAGGTGGTGGGCCGTGAAGGAATCGAACCTTCAACCTACTGATTAAGAGGCCGCTCAAGCTGGTTTTGC
>JASFPE010000531.1:0-3945 GCA_050116155.1 Desulfobacterales bacterium | reverse complement strand
TCCATCCGGTAGCCGTAGCGTCTGAGGAAATATTGTAACCCTGCAGGCCCCTGGAGATATTAAAATCCGCTTTGCGGTTTCCCATGGATATGGTATTTAAAACCACATATCTGCTGAAGCTGCGAAACAGACCGTCATTGTAACAAACCCCCACCTCGAGGCGGTCCTCTTCTACCAGATCCCCGTCCCGGTCGTTTTCCCATGACTGAAGCGTGTGATAGGATCGTTTAATCGTGTACCCAGACTCGATGTGATCCGCGCTGGCTGCTTGTTGAACAATTACTCTGGTTTCACTTTCTCGGTTTAAAATGTAAAATTCTTCATTATCAATGACCAGCTTATCTCCCTTGCCGATGTAAGAAGGTAAACCGGCCCCGGAGTAAAAATCTACAGTTGTCGTACCGGCTAAAATCCATGCACTGCCGGTGCTGTAAAGCACATTGGTATTTGTTCCGATGGAACGGTAATTGGTTACAAGAGCGGAAGACGGTTTGGCAACAGCGAGGATAATCAGTGCGAGGATAGCCGAACGTATAGCCCAATAAAATTTGGCCCTAAACATGTTCTTCCTCCCTTTTGCATTGATCATTCGATACAATAAAAAAGCAAGAGAGATGCCACAATGATGCATGAATTTAATTGACTGTCCGAGAATCAGGAGCTTGACGGGAAAGAATAAAGAAATTGGAAAATTAGAAGATTTATTGAGGCGGCAGACAATCGGATAGAATGCACACATGAACAAGGTAAAGATGCTATTGGTATACTTTTGTGCATATAAATGTATTTGGAGTTACGAAAGGGGAATTCGAAAATAATAAGGTTTCAGGTGTCAGGTGTCAGGGAGGAAAAGGTGTCAGGTTTCAGGTGTCAACAAACGACAGGCATGGGGCAGAGGGCATGGGGTTCAAAGTCCAAAAAGGCTTCAGGTTATAGGTCTGAGGTTTGAGGCAAAAAAATAAGGTACAAGGTTTGTGGTTACACGTTGCGAGTTACGCGTTTCGCGTTAACATCCTATATTTCGAATAATTATTGTATCGCGAAACCCGGAACACTTGACGCGCAACATGATCTTTCCGCATGCCGACTACTTTTGAACGACTATTTCCGCTCTGCGGTTCTGGGCGCGGCCGGAAGGCGTGCTGTTGGAAGCTCTACTTTGGGTAAAGCCGTATCCAATTGTGGAAATTCGGGCAGCGTCGATCCCATTATCAGTCAGATACCGCTTAACTACCCGAGCACGTTTTTCAGAAAGGACCATATTATATTCGAGAGATCCGATATTATCGGTATGCCCCTGAATTTGTATTTTCATCGGAGGATTTTTGTTTAACATCGAAACCACTATATCAAGGTTTGGAAAAAATTTGCGTTGGAGACTGTAGGTGCCAAACTCAAAGAGGACCGGTCTGACTGCCGAAGAATCGCGCGAATCCACGATAATGCTTTTCGACGTATCCGGATTGTGATCCCTGTCGTCAATTGTCCTATTGTTGTTCTGGTTAAAGGGCTTGCCTGCCTTAGCCGGATTCTGATTCTTTGAACAGCCTTTTTGATCGACTTCGGACCCCCAGGGCGAATTCAGACATTGGTCCAGATCATCGCTAATGCCATCTCCGTCTGAGTCCATGTCAGATAAAGAAAGTTTGCTATATTCATTCAGCACCAATTTATGAGCATTAAACTGAATCGCACTTAAATTTGATTTGCTAATGGTTAACTGGCCGATGGCATCCGGTGCCACCTGGAATTGCTCTACCATAAGTTCACCGCTAATGATATCACCGTTGTCCATGAGAACATTTGCAGTTCCCGGTTTATCGACAGACAGTTCAATGCGGGTTATCATTTCACTATGTAAAAGCCTTACCTTATAACCGGCTTTGATTTTTATATCCTTGGTTAGCAAGTGCCCGGAGAATTTATCGTTATTTTCCATCGTAAAGATCACCGTCGTGATCTTATAGCTTGGCCCGGGTGTGTCAATTCTCAAGTGCCGGATGTGGTTTCGACTGATAGATTTTTGCTGGCCGTTATCCAAAAGTATCTGAAACGCGTCTATCAATATGGTACCGCTAAAAATATCATTGTTAATGGATTCCAGGGAAGCATGAGCCGGTTTTCGTTCATCGAAATAAATCGTTTTTAAAAAATCATGCCGGATAACAATTTGGCCATATGGAGAAGAGAGTGCGAAATTCTGATTTTGGATCTTACCAAATAGCATATCTCCGTTATTCATCACGATGAGATCGGCATACAGCGATTCTGATAAAATAAAGAATGTCAACAGGAGAAGAAAAGATATTTTGCAACAATTTTTCATTTGAAATCATCCTTAATTCATGAAATCAAGATGTAAAATCCCGCTTATTTTTAGCGGGACTATGAACATTAATCTACATTTTTGAAACCACTTCTAATAGTAGTTATTTCAAATAAGTATAAAATATATTAACTTAGAAGTCAAATTTTGACTCCTCTACTCCAACCCTCATATTGCATGAAAATTATTAAATTCAGAAGATAGCTAGCTTTGCGCAAGAAAGGAAAGACAGAATATGGCGAGGTTTCCTAGAGAGTGGATTATGATCGGCACAAACAGATTTTTTTCTATTTCATAAGCGACAGCAAACAAAAACCCGCCGATCACCTGGGTAATGGGAATACCACTGCCGGTCGCATGGGGTATTACAAATAAAGCAGTGCTGATCACAAGAGCCGTCGTAAGACCCCACTTCCTTAAGAATCCATAGAGGATGCCTCTAAAGAAGATCTCCTCAGCCACTGGAGCAATGACTGCGGCAACGGCGATAAAAAGAAAAAAGTCGCCATAGGTGGGAGGAACGGGCGCTTGAAAAAACGCTGAAACCTGAAAGCCGGCCGCCCATAAGATGATAAAAACAACGCCTGTGGCAAATCCAAAACCAAACGACCAGATGACGGCTTTTTTAACTCCAGTAGAAATCTGGGAGCGAGCAATTCCGATAGCAGCGATATTTTTTTCCACATTCATGACAATCAACAGAAGTAAAATAATTTGAAGAAGACGGGCAAAGCCCAGACCGATCATAGGTTGCACAACACCATTTGCAATCATGATTCTTTCAACGAATTCTACACCGGTCACCGCGGCAGCGGATATGAGCAGGGAATTTAATGTGATTGACTTTGGTTCCATCCAAGTGATCTCAGAGCTCTGTAGGCATACAATTGACTGTACCAGTCATTCGAAGCCTTTATTTGTTGAAGTATTTTTCCAATGACGCGGGAATCTTTTCGCTGGGCCAAGGCCCAGAATGCCATGGAAACAACATTTACATTTGAATCATCAGTCAACATGAATAAGGCCTTTTTCGTTTCAGCTTGCCGACTGTTGGCCAATGTTTTGGCCAACCAGTATCTTTCAGAAATTTGGGGATTAGTTACAATTCGAGTATAGCCCTTGAATTGAGCGATTTCCATTTTAGATGTTTCAATGAATCTGAGTGCCGCCACCCGCACCTGCCATCGATTAGACCTCAGCGCTTCAGCTAACTCATGCTCCGAGACCTGTGGACTTCTCGAAAAATAAAAGGCACCGAATATACAGAGGCTTATTCCAAAGCATAAAATTGAGGAGATTATCGCGGCTTTTTGGTTTTTGGTAAATAAATAGACGATAAACCAGATTAGCCCATGAAAAAATAGGTATAGCGTCAGTGGATAACCGATCAGCAGGGAAATGAAAGTAAACTGACGAAAGGTCGAAAAGTGATCAATGCCGGTTGAAAATCGGTTCAATATATTTCCGGCTTCATCGCGTAATTCTCGATGAGTGGTTTTGAGTATTGCGCGGCCATGATGCTCAAATGAAAGATCATCGTTGGCCTTAATAACGTTCAAATCAACCAAAGCATCGGTCTTTACCGGAAGATAATCATATTTTATTAATGTTTTCTCGAC
>JASFPE010000530.1:0-3950 GCA_050116155.1 Desulfobacterales bacterium | reverse complement strand
TGCAGCCGCCCTATTGAAATCAAAAAAAATGGATCGTCGGGTATTAAAGCGAGTCAAAATTGCCGGCAAAGGAATATTTAAACTGCTCAGTAGAGCTGGAGAGCCGATCGGGAAATCCTTCAAAGGCGATCTTGCCGATATTTCTGTCGGCGGATTGTCATTTGAGATCAGAATTTCAAGAGAGGAGACCGCACGCTTATTATTGGGCCGCAGAATCAATATCGCATTTAATTATTCTAAGAGTATACCCAATATTATGATTGATCGAAATGGCATTATCGTAGGGATTTATCCTTATCCGTTTGAAGACTATTCCATCCACGTAAAATTTGACAAGATGTTGGACAAATCCGTGATCGACACCATTCAGCGCGCCTAGCCGCTTTAGCGGCCATAGTCGCTTCAGCGGCCATAGTCGCTTTAGCGCCCGTAGGCGTTTAAGCGCCCGTAGGCGTGGAAACGCCCGTAGACGCCTGAATGAGCATCCCGCCTGGCGAATGACAATACCCATGCCATGCACAAATCACGCAGAATGACCGAAAGCCGAATTTCTAACTGCCAGATGCTTACCAGATCGATCCTAAATAAAGAGGAATGAACCGATGCACGACTACATTACTTCACGCCATGAACAATTTATCAAAGATCTCGAGACCATCGTCAATATTGACAGCGGAACTCTCAATGCGCCGGGAGTTGAAAAAATCATTGCTTTCTTTCAGGACCGATTTTCTCAATTAGGCTGGAGGACAAAGATCTATTCATTTGAAGAAGGAAAAGTTCCCTGCCTGGAGGCCGCAAATGCGGATCCATCTGCAGCAGATACAGTTTTTGACTTTTTCTTTATTGGACATATGGATACGGTATTTTTAGAGGGAGAGGCACAAAAGCGCCCTTTCTCGATAGATGGCAATCACGCCAAAGGACCCGGAGTTTGCGATATGAAAGGCGGGCTCGTGGCCATCTTGCATGTGATGGAAACCCTGCAGCAATTTGGCGTAGCCGAAAAATTGTCTCTCTGCATCGGTTTTAACAGTGACGAGGAAATCGGATCCAGCGCCTCGCGGGCATGGCTTGAGGATATTGCAACAAAAAGCAAGCGTGTATTTATTTTCGAGCCCTGCCGCGTGGGGGGGCAGCGGGTCCTCCAGCGTAAAGGTGGCGGTGGATATGAAATTATCTGCCACGGCAAAGCGGCCCATGCCGGGGTCGAACCGGAGAAGGGAATCAATGCGGTGGTCGAGCTGGCCCATCAAATTCTGGAAATAACCTCATTTGCCGATCCTGAAGCAGGCACCACGGTTAACGTCGATATGATTCAGGGTGGCACAAAGGCCAATGTTATTCCGGATTATGCCAAAGCGGTGGTTGACGTACGGGTGGCCGATGCCGGCGAAAAAAACCGTATCGAGGCCTGCTTTCAGCAAATCGCCCAACACACACATGTCAGCGGGGTGCACGTGGAGACCCGGGGAGGGATCAATCGTCCACCCATGGTACCTTCTGAAAAAACACTTAAGCTGTGGGAACAAATAGCAGAGATCGGCACCCGGCTCGGCCAGGAAATGAAGCTGATTGCAACCGGCGGCGGGTCGGATGGTAATTTCACCTCAGCTTTAGGGATCCCGACCATCGACGGTCTTGGTCCCAGAGGCGGCAGTGCCCACAGCCAGGATGAATTCCTGGATTTGGAAAGCATCAATTCAACCGTAAAGCTTATTTGTGAAATCTGTAAATCGGCGGCCGAAGGCAAAATATAAAAGTGTCTAAAAGGAATCATGCCAAGGCTTGATTTGAAGTGATCCCGCTTGTAGCGGGATTCAGGAATCGCTTCGCTCTATCTTTTATATTAAATGATAGAATCTCTCAATCCCGCCATGGTGGGATCACTTTAGATCACTTTTAACTTTAGCTCACTTGCTAGGGATATATGAGTAAAATTTTCATGTGCGCTGTGCTATTGGGATTATACTGAACCGGCTAGTATATTGGAAATATTTGACATTTGATATGCATTCTGTCAAAAAATTCAAATGATGGAAAAACCTCTACATATTGAAGCGGTCATACTGCGTTTTGAAGGTATCCTGGCACCGTCGGATGAAAATACGTCGATGTCGATGAAGAAGGCCATTGGATGTCCGGCCGAATGCTCAATTGTTGAATTTATCAGAAGCTTACAAGGGTCTGTCCGCCAGAAGAATATAATCTCTGAGCTTGAAAATTTAGAAATAAAAGCAGCGGTAAAAGCAAAGCCTGAGGCTCATGCGGAGGCCATGCTGCACTACCTGCAATCTGCTGATTTAAAGCTGGGGCTGATCAGTGAAAAAAGCTCGGCATCTATTCAGCGAGCGTTAAAGAATTTTAAATCGATTCAACTATCGGACATTGACATCATCATCTCAAGAGATGATTTAGTGCGGCAAACAGCAGAAGTGGATGGAATCACTATCGCAGCAGAAAAGATGGAGTTGGATTTCAGTCGAATTCTTGTTTTATCATCACAGGTGCACGACATCCAGTCTAGCAAAGACAACGGAAGTGTATCCGTGTTTTTTAGCGCGCAAAACCAGACTGAGTTTCAGAAAACAGATGACGTATTTATGATCTCAAATTTCGAGGAACTTAAACGGATCGTTCGGATGGGCATTTCCCTGCCTGCCGGTAAATTGCCTAACGATCTGCTGCGCGAGTTTTTGGATGATTTTGTTTTTGATGATCCATCCATCCTAATAAACCCCGGTGTGGGCGAAGATATCGCCGCGGTGGATGTTGAGGCAGAGCAGGTTCTGGTTCTCAAGTCTGACCCCATCACCTTTGCCACCGATTCCATCGGGCAATATGCCGTATTGATAAATGCCAACGATATTGCCACCTCTGGTGCCGTCCCCAGATGGTTGTTGACCACCCTTCTGTTTCCCCATGGTGTTACGGCATCTGAAATCCGAAAGGTCGTCATGGAACTCAAAGAATTTTGTCATCAATGGGGAATTACCCTGTGTGGCGGTCACACAGAAATTAGCGATGTCGTATCGAGACCGGTGGTGGCAGGTATGATGGCCGGAACCGTTGCCAGATCGGATTTGATCGATAAGCGTAACATGGCTGTCGGTGACAAAGTGCTGCTCACCAAACGGGTGGCGGTTGAAGGCACTGCAATTCTGGCCAGAGAATTTGGCGAAAGATTAAGACATCTGGGGATGAATGATGCTGAAATTGAAACCTGTCGGGGCTTTCTATCAGATATCAGCATCATCCCCGAAGCAAAAATTGCCGCCCAATTTTCAGAAACCAACGCAATGCATGATATTACCGAAGGAGGACTGGCAACGGCGTTGGAAGAACTCAGCATCGCCGGTGGTCACCGTATTCGCATTGATTTTGAAAAAATACCGGTGTTCCCCGAAACCCGCAAAATTTGCCGTCTGTTAAACATTGATCCACTGGGTCTGATCGGATCTGGCAGCCTGTTGATCTGCAGTCAGCCAAATGCTTATCAAAACGTAATAGCGGCTATACGTGACGCCGGTGTGGAGGTTGCCTGCATCGGTGAAGTCATAGAAGAGGGACATGGGATTGAGGCGATGAAGCAGGGAAAGCGGGTCGATTGGCCGAGCTTTGAGGTGGATGAAATCACAAAATTATTTTAGAATCGAATGCCTTTCCTGTTATGCCTTTAAGCCGCGCCGAAATACTTCAAACGCAATATCCAGGGTTTGCTTCAGATAATCTTTCTGCTCATCAATGAGCTTCTTGCTCGTCAACCATAATACCACCCCCGAAAACAACGACCAAAACGTGTCTGCCAGGGCAACAGGGTGTTGATCGATAAATAACCCGGCATCAACGCCTTCTTTAAAGATCTTGGCAATGGATGAAAGCGATTTCTGGGATAATTCCTTTATTTCGGCCATGAGCTCGGGTGATAGGTTTCTTAACGTCTCGCTGGA
>JASFPE010000529.1:0-3951 GCA_050116155.1 Desulfobacterales bacterium | reverse complement strand
TTACGCCAAAAAGACAGCCAGCCCAACTTGTATCAACATGCGATCGCTGACATATTAAAACATGGCAATCGACTATTTATGCCGGGAGACAAATATGAAACTACCGGATAAAGAGGTTATCATCGTGGGTGCCGGCCTGGCAGGGTTGTCATGCGCACGCCGTTTGTTGGAAGAAAACATTCCATTTTTAATCTTGGAAGCCGACCGCCGCGCAGGGGGACGCCTAAAGACCGATAAGCTGAATGGATTTATTTTAAACCACGGTTTCCAGGTGTTGCAAACCGCCTATCCGGAGGCGCGTCGGGTTCTGGATTATAATCGCCTGGCGCTCAAGCCTTTTGCGCCCGGAACCATCGTCCGCATCGCCGGTAGATTTCATCGTATCGCCGATCCCCGGCGCCGGCCTCAAGACTTTTGGAGCACTCTGACTGCGCCGATCGGAACGCTGGGAGACCGCTTGAGAATGATGCGATTGGCGTTGAATGTCCGCCGAGGCAGCGCAGATCGCATATTTAAGAATCAAGATATGATGGCGCTGGAGTTTTTTAAGTCTCAGGGTTTCTCGGGAAAAATAATTAACAGACTTTTGCAACCCTTTTTCGCCGGGGTGTGTCTGGATCCCGAAATCAGGGTCTCCAGCCGGGTTTTCCAGTATGTTTTCCGGATCTTTGCCGAGGGGGATGTCGCCCTACCCAGTCAGGGAATGGCCGCTATCGTGGATCAGTTGATGGAGGATATACCGCCTGATCGTATCCGTCCCAATGCCCGGGTTGAGTCGGTCCACCCGCGGGGAGCGGTGTTGAAATCAGGTGAAATCGTCGAGGGCTGTGCCGTGGTTTTGGCGACCGAAGGGCCCGAGACCGCCCGTTTGGTCGGGGCTCCCGGTCGGCAAGACTCCCGGGGAGAATTATGTCTTTATTTTGCGGCCAAAACGCCACCCATTGATGAACCTTATCTGATTCTCAACGGTGATCGAACCGGATGGGTAAACAGCCTGACGGTTCCGAGCGTTGTCGCGCCAACCTATGCACCGGCCGGTCAACACCTGATATCCGTGGTGGTGCTCGGGCATCTGGATGCTGACGATGCAACCGCGGAAACTATCGTTCGCAAGGAGCTCGGTGCATGGTTTGGTTCGGCTGTCGATGACTGGCGGCATTTGAAAACCTATCGCATTGCGCATGCCCTACCGGAACAACCACCCCCGGTGCCGGATCCAACAGGTAAGGCAAACCCAATCAAGCCGGGCATCTTCGTTTGTGGAGAGTACGGCAGTGTGCCGGGCATTCAGTGGGCCATGCTTTCCGGCCGGCATGCCGCAGAAGCGCTAATAAAAGAATTTGGCAAAGATAAATAACCTTGATGAATTTGAGCCGCACGCCGAAATTGTTTCTGACAGCAAAATATTAATCACGCAAAATATCCGGCGGCGGATCAACCAGTCCATCGATCCAGCGACGTGGAAATCTTTCAATGCCGTGCTCAGCACCCAGTAGCGCCCCCAGAACCGATCCGCGGGCGGCATTGTCTCCTCCCAGGTTGGTATTGATGATCAGCGCTTTCTCCGGGTCATCATGGTACTTCAGGGCCAGATAGATAACTGCCGGAATAGAATGCTCCACATAGCAAGCCGTGCTGAAGCGCGGACCGATGATCCAATCATCAGGATCATCCAACCATTTGATGAATGGATGCCCAGCCAACGGATTTTGCTGTTTTTCGATTTCTTCAAGAATGGCTGCCTTCAAAGTCGTCCCATTGAGCATTTTCAGCAACAGTTCGATGACCAATGATCCGGCGTTTTCCATTTTCACTCCCGGATGTGTCAGCGCAAGATGCTCCAGCGCCGCTTTCCGAGCCTTATCGGGCCGATTGAAATAATACGCAACGATTGGAATAATTCCGACAATGCCGCCGATGTGCTTTTCGTCGACGCCGCACCTGCGGGGCGGCAGCCCCCTGGCATAGTTCGCGAAGAAATTGCGATGGCACTCCTCGATATAGGTATCCCGATGATTACCCGGTGTTGTCATGAAAGCGATGTACCTCTTTAGAAAATCTTCCGCGTCGTAGGTGCCGTTTTGGTTAATTGATTCAATCAATAAGCGACTAATTTTGACATTCAAGGTGTTTTCCCCTGCTTTGAGAAACTGATGATAATGAATGCCTTTTTGCCCCCAATAGGCAGCCTGATCGTGTAGGATTTCTCCTCTGGAAGTTGGCGCTACATAGCTTGAACGCCATAAGATGCTGTCCGGATGAGGATTACGGGGAGCTAAGTAATCCGTCACCCGACCATAGTCCTGGAAGAGCGCCTGGCGATTATAATACCAGTGAACCGGCATCGCCAGGGCATCGCCTATACAAAGTCCAAAAAGTGTGCCACGGAATTTAGAATAATTTTGATTTTTCAATGTTACACTTCCATTTTGCTGGATACATATCATTTAGGACAAAATGCATATCAACAGTGCTTTATCCCGAGATTCAGATGCTTAAGTGTTCAAACGCTATACTGGAAAGAACAATGACTAGATACTAAGTCCGGGCATAGGTGCTGGCAAGTCATTACCTCAAACTTGCATGAAAATTAATAATAGTATTTTCCTATTATTTTCCTATCAAAGTTTACATATTGCGAAGTTTGATTTCCACCTTAAATTATAAGCATATCCGAGGGTAGTAAAACTTGACTAAATATCGATAATCAGAAGCTAATGGAGATAAAAATGAATGTAATTCTAAGATGTTTTTCGATTTTGGCAAACGCGGGATCATGTAATTTTGGCGAGGGTAAGCCATATCACCTCACAGAGGGACAAACTGTTGCGGATTTGGTCGACAAAGCCGGAATCGCAAAAAAAAATGTAAAGGTCGCCTTTGTCAACAGCAAAATCGTCGACTTCAATACGGTTTTGACCGATGGCGACCGGGTAGGTCTAACACCGGCTGTGGGTGGCATGTAAGAAATTTTTCCGGCATTTGATATTATCGCTAACCCCTAAAACTATGGAGGAAAAAATTATGGACGTAACAGATTATTGCAAAAACATGGAAATTGAAATGACTACCTGGAAGGCAAAACTGTATGACGTGACACGCAAGGTGGATGAGCTGGGATCTGCAGAAAAGGAAAAAATACTGGCCAATGTGGAAGACCTCCACATGCTCCTGGAGGAGATGTCCGATAGAGTTGAAAAATTGAGAACCGAGTGCCCTTCTGATTGGAGCCCGATGAAAAAAGAAATCGATGAAGGCAGCATAAACATGAGGGGCAAATACGAGGAAACCATGGAGTATATCGGCAAGGCTGCACCGGTTTCGATTCCGGGATGAGCCTTGAAAAAAAGTTCGATGCCCTTACTTCAAAGAGGTTAAAAAACTCTTTTATTCGATCTGAGCATACCTGTAGTTCGTTAATCAATTTAAAAGCGCAGATACAATAGTATCTGCGCTTTTTCCCATTAAAGTCCCATGTCCCAGGATTTCTATTGGAAGCCCAGCCCTTGAAACTAAATTCCTGTCTCAGGTAGTCCGATCGAATCGTATTTATAGATATAATAAAATTTCCACAAATATCCTGCGAGATTGTGGACTCTTAACCCGCTACAAATATTTAAAATACGGTCACCCGCTATTGGCGGCTCATCCTAGCTACCCTATCAAAGCAAAATCGGCATCGTGCAATGGGGGAAAGTTATCGATCCATCCAAATTCAAAGATATCACCGGTTCTGAAGTCGTCCGAGCGCCTGTGATACCATGGCTGAATCGCAACTGGGCGACTCATTTCAATGCACACATTCTCTGGGTAATGTTGAGCATGTGGAGCGAAACCACAGGTGAAAGATAGGATAATAATCTTTGAACGCTCGCCTAAGGTGCGCCTGGAGCAACGCGGAAGGTGTCACCCTTGAGGCGCTTGTTATGCGTTTTTGGCTCCGATTCTGTG
>JASFPE010000528.1:0-3956 GCA_050116155.1 Desulfobacterales bacterium | reverse complement strand
CCCCTGCCCAGGCCATCGCAGACGGTTCGGATTACCTGGTTATCGGTAGACCCATCAGGGATGCCGATGATCCAAAGCAAGCCGCGAAGAAGATTACCAAAGAGATAAGGTCTGTGATTCAGGAATTAAGGGATTGAGAAATTCGAATTCGGATTTCGGAATGCGGAATTAAAAAAAACACAGCAAGGTGAAGGCCATAAGGAACTTGATGCTGAAATGGTTCCATGCCAGTCAAACCCATCACAACCATTCTCATCAAACCCGGTTGTCGGCATTCCGCAGTCGGTCGGATGCGCATTGTTAATATTGCGGTTCTGGCTTTCGACCCGGAAGACGAATGGTTTGATGACTAAACAACACATACTGAGGAGGTTGATGCAATGACGAATTCCGACCTGTGTAAAAAGGCTGAGGAACTGGCGTATGGTTATCTTAGCCCGATGAAAACGGTTTCATGCGCTACTACGGTTTTGCTATCGATCCAGGAAATTTTTGGTCCTAAAGATGATCTTCTGCTTAAAGCCGCCTCGATAATGGCCGGTGGGAGCAGATCCGAATCTTTTTGTGGTGCTCTGGCAGGCGGTGTTTTAGCATTGGGAATGAGGTGCGGATTGGAGCGCGAGCAATTCGGTGATATTGATGCTCTTATTGAGGGCTATCAACCTATCATGGAGTATTATAAGAAATTCGAAGCCGAATTTGGTTCCCGCTATTGTTACGAGATCATCCAAGCTGATTTATCTATCCCCGAGCAGAGACAGCAATGGCTTGATCGCGGGGGCTGGGAATCGTGTGCGAAACTTGCTGGAAAGGCATCGGGAATTGTAGCGGATATTATGCTGACCAGAGCTCTTTAGGGATTAAAGTAAAGCAAGGCCCAAGGGCAAACTGTCTTTAATCTTATTCAGATTTTTGGAGGGATTCATGGAGATCTTTAATAGAAAAAATTCAAGAAGTACTGGGGAACTTCCGATTCTTACGTCATGGATGTCGATAAGTCCACAGAATTCCTCAACTAAAAAAATCTCAGTTCAAATCTCAGAGATTCCGGTTGGATCAGAGCAACCGATTCACAATCATGAGCCTGAACAATGCTATTACCTCATAAAAGGTATTGGGCTTATGATTATAGAAAATGAATCCAAAGAGGTGACAGCAGGCGATGCTGTATATATTCCTTCAAATTTGAAACATGGTATAAAAAACACGGGGGATGATGTGCTTGAGTATCTTACTGCCAATACACCGGTGTTCAGCGAGCAATATGAAAATGATCTATGGCCGGCAGCTCCATCCGGGTCTGAGGCGAGGCTCTAACATAGCGTTATCCGCCACCTAATCACCGGCATGTTATCACAATTCCATTTAATGATTTTGAGCCAGAATGTAAAATCCCAAAGCCACTCCCATATCTCTCGACACTATCGGATTGCGTTTGCCAGGTCCAGGGCCATTTTCTTTTTGCCTTCGAGATCTGCAATTCGGTAGATGGCCACGTACTGACTCTGATTCGGGCCGGACCCCTGATAGGTCCCGAGACCGTGAAGTCCAGCAACCCAGTTTTGCAGGAATCGGGCGATTCGCATCCTCTCATCGGCTGGAGCGACAGCCTTGAAATATTTGGCCACATAGTCCATGGTTTCAGGGTTTTCCAGTTCCTTTTCGCTGGGCATGGTGGCCGGGATCCCTCCGGCAATATCTCCGGACAGGGCCAACACTTCCCAGAATCCGTCATTGGTATTCAGCTTGGCGATGTTGCCCATGGTTTCATCGGGCATAAAGACACCGGAACCCTCGGGTTCCTCCTTGCCGAAGTAGGCCGCGGCAGTCGCGCAGGCAAGCGATGTATCGTTCAGTTGAAGCATACGGGTTATTTTTTGTGCAATATGCGAAGCCCCCGACAACCCGTTGTATTCGGAGATCAGCTTTGTCGCCCCGATGATCAAATCCATGAACCCGACCTTGCAGGCCCCGCCGCAGTTCATCCGATGAGTTTTAGCGAAGCGGGTGATAAATTTGTTAGTGTACTCGACCTCACCGCACATGAAAACCCGGTCCCAGGGGACAAAGACATGATCGAAAACGATGAGGCAGGTTTCTCGCTGACCATAAATCGGATTGCCCAGTACCTGGGGATCTTCTTCATATACCCTTTCCATGCTGAAGTGATTGTACTGCCCCACATAGGTAACCCCGGGGACGCCATTAGGGATCACAAATGCCAGTGCATAGTCTTCCTCACCTTTTTTGGAGGAGATGCCGGGTAAAACCAGAGTCTCATCGGCGGCATAAGCGCCAGTGGCATGCTGTTTGGCACCGTTGACCACAATTCCGTCGGCCTTTTTCTCCACCACATGCACGTAAAAATCGGGATCCTGTTCAAGGGGTCTTTTGCTGCGATCACCTTTTGGGTCCGTAACCGATCCGCTGACAACCAGATCATTATCCTGTGCATAATGCATATACTCGTTAAAGCGCCTGTGATATTCCGTTCCTTTGTCCCGGTCGATCTCCCATGTAGTGGCTGCCAGGGAGGGCAGCATCTCGTTACCAGGACACCGGTAGTTGCACGTTCCCAGCTTCTGGCTGCTCAATCGGGCCATGTCCAGGCGTTTAAAGAGGTCATCTCTGCTCTGATGAATATGCAGGGCCCGGCTGATGGGCTCGCCGGTCAAATGTGATGTGGCCGTCATGATGTCTGTATAGTCAGGGTCTGTCGTCAGTTGGTAGACACGCGCTGTTGCATCAATGACCCCTTTACTGATCGGATGGTCTTCCAGTTTTTCCACCTTTTTACCACCGAAAAAGAGTTTGGGCTTCAATTTGGCTATACGCTCCCGATATTCTTTTTCTGTCTTGATTGCCATGTTGTCCTCCATTTCTGCATATCTGCACTACGCGTGAAATATAACGTGAAAGTAACAAGCGCGGCACGAAAGAGCCTGAGGCGAAGCGCCCCTTACCGGTCTTCATGTTGATCCGGAATGTTATTAGCCACTGCTAAATGAAAAATGTACAAGTTTCAAATTGATATCGCAAGGTTTTTTAGCGACGATGTTTGGATCCAGCCACCTAAAACCGAGAGGAAAAAAGGGACGGTCATGAAAAAATGCATATTTTCATGACCGTCCCTATTTTCTCTATTTTACCTGGGAAACACTCCTCCCAACCTTATATTTTAAAGTGGGATTTAAGCGTATCACTTATAACAATTGAGAATATAATGCTAGGCTTATGATTATTCTATGGTTGGTTTGTTGCTATCGAAGTAGTGCTTTAGACTCATCACAGAAAAGGCAATTGCTAACCTTCCAGACCCTCAAATAGTAATAGAGTTGCATACTAGTTCACCAGGCAGCTGCCGGTGCCGACGACCGTCTTTTCACCACTAAGGCTTTCGCACCAGATTTCGCAATTAAATCTGACAGCTGAACCCTCTTCAGTCTTCTCTTTTACGACACCTCTGGCGGTGACAACATCCCCCGGCAAAGTATATCGAATAAACTTTATATCTATCTTTCCGCCTTGCAGCCAAATCAACAATCAGGGATTCGATCACGATATACCCTTTGTCTCGTTTGACATATTTGTCCACAATTTTTGTGGTAATCTGAGCCGGTTTGCCCAGCGGTAGTGGATTGATGAACTCAGTCTCCTGCCTGGCATGCACAAAACTGAAGGGGTACTGGTAGCGCTGCATGGCCGCTTCCATGGGGGCATCGTCCAGAAGCGGGTGGTAGGTTAGTGGGCCGCCCCAGGGGGATTCATTGTAGTACCAGGGATTCTCCTCCTGCAGGGCTGCTAGAAATCGTCCCTGCATGTCCTCCTCATAAACAATTCTCATTTCGGGCAGGGTTTCACCAACCTCGAGCTTGTCGAACTCCATCACCGGCCCGTCTACCCTGGCTTTAAGTGGCATGCAACACCTCCGGATACCATTTATAGTCAATTCATAA
>JASFPE010000527.1:0-3976 GCA_050116155.1 Desulfobacterales bacterium | reverse complement strand
ATTGAGCCGCCAGGAGCAATGCACCGGAATCCACATAAGATCCATTTCATCCATCACGATCCACAATGTCAGAATAGCGCGTTTGAGTAAAGATGTGTACGCCACGTCAAAGGACCAGCCTCCGGCCCTTAGTAACTGACCTGCTTTGCGAGCTTCCAACTTTCCATGATCGCAAAGATCCACATCTGTCCAGCCGGTAAACTTGTTCTCCAAATTCCACCGGCTCTGTCCATGTCGCAGTAGAATCAACCGTTTCATGTGAAATCGCCGCTACACTTTAGTATAGATTTTCAAGGCTCCATCTACCGTTTCCCCATCCACGGTAATGGCAGAAATGGCATTGCACATCCTAACCGCCTCTTCAAGGGACTTTTGATGGATGTTTCTGCCAGTCGCATTTCCTGAGGCCCCACTGACAAATATTTGATCATGGAGACGCTGCAAAAATGCTTTTACATCTACACTTGACCCACCCGCACAAACGACTTTTGTGCGGCCGGCCGCCCGGATGGCCTCCGTGAATATCTCTTTTGATTCAAAACCTTCCTTTTTGGGATAATTCACCTTAACAAAATCACTGCCAAGACATGCGGCCACACCGGTGGCACCGGCAATCAAATGCGGATCTTTCTCATCGGCCACCGCCTTGCCGCGGGGATATACCCATAATACGGTGATCAATCCATGTTGGTGTGCAGTGGAGACGATCTGAGAGGCCTGATGGAGCATCTCGGACTCATACTGACTGCCCAAATAGACCGTATAGCCCACTGCCAGGATATTTAGCTCGCTGTTGTCCCGAAAATCCACTACCTGTTGCACATCCAACCATTGATTGCTGAAAGGGTCGGACTGGGACGTCTTCACAAGATTTGTTTTGGAATTCAGCTTTACCAGATAAGGGACATCAGCATAGGAACTGCCGTATCTGGTAATTAAGCCAAGCTGGGTAGCAAAAACACCTATCTTTGCCTGGCTTGCAATCCTAAAGAGATGTTCCGGGTCAGCGTCGTGCGGGTGAATCCCTTCACCATAAAAATCGTTATTAAGGTGTTCGACTTTTTGATCGCCGGCAAACAGCATCAATCGCCCGCTTTTTTTGGTAATCGATAGATAATTTTTAATATAATTTTCTTTTACTGCCGTTGGAACATCCAATGGTACCTTGATATCATCTTCTTTAAGATTCATATCGATATCCTCCTTTTGTTTCTGATTTCTGGATACTGAAGGGACAAATTCCGTTTCGGTCAAAAAAACACCAACCTAATGACCTCAATGGCAATTTTAGAATCCGGGGAGGGATGATGTGTGTCTATTTAACCTTGACTTCAATTTGTTTCTTCTTGGTTTCTTCTTTTTTGGGAAGAACGATTTTTAGTACGCCCTTGTCGAAATTCGCCTCGACCTTATCAGCTTTAACTCCTGATGGGAGTTGGAAGGACCGTTGGAAAGATCCATAAAATCTTTCTTTAAAT
The DNA here is from genome assembly GCA_050116155.1 of Desulfobacterales bacterium. GTDB lineage: Bacteria > Desulfobacterota > Desulfobacteria > Desulfobacterales > JAHEIW01. The sequence goes on along the minus strand of JASFPE010000527.1, from coordinate 2,498 downwards.
AAGCGATCCTCATTTTTTTCTTCCTCTTCCTTTTTCTTCTCACCTTTAATGGTATAGATCTCTATCCTCGTGTCATAGCAGTCCCACATTTAGGGCACTTTTGCTCAAAGCAAGGTTTTCCTAATTGATGGGGCACCCTTTCCCCACAGTCCGGGCAAGTGCAGTCCCCACCAGGGCCCGCACCAAATCCACCATCACGTCCTCGGCCTCCGCCTTGCGTTCCTCTCATGCCCCTACCTGTTCCTGGGCCTTGGCCTCGTGGCCCTGTTCCGTCTCCTCTGGGCATTTTACTCACCTCCTTTTGATATTACTTCTATATATATGATAGCCTCCGATTTATCCGCCTCTGGAGGACTCGCGCAAAATTCAGTTAATACTTTTTATTTCCGAATCAGAAAAAGCTTTAGCCAGCTTGTGCACTTTTTTTATTCTTGGGGCTCGGAGTAGATGTTTCTGTCAGTTTCACAATCTCATCCACCATTTTGTTAAATTCCTGAGTGATTGCAAGCTCATCGTTATCTAGAAGACTGATATCTCCGGCATCTCCTTCTTTTACTACTTCTAACTCCATGGGAAGTGTTGCTAAAAGTCTTAAATGCTCTTTTAATGCGGTGGCCTCTCCACCGCGCCTTTTAAATACATCGATTATTCTGCCGCAATAAGGACACTTCAGACCGCTCATATTTTCCACCAGACCCAGAATCTCCATCCTGACCTGGCGGCAAAAGTTAATGGATTTTCTCACATCTGCCAAAGAAACCTCCTGCGGCGTGGTGACAATCAGGGCCCTGGCATCAGGGATGGTCTGGGCCACGGTCAGGGGCTCATCGCCCGTGCCCGGCGGAGAGTCAATCACCAGATAATCCAAATTGGCCCACTCGATGTCGGAGATAAATTGCTTGATCGCGCCGATCTTAAGCGGCCCCCTCCAGATGGTCGCCGCATCTTTGTTTTCTCCCATGAGGGTTTCAATTGAAATCACTTCCAAATTCGAAGAGTACCTTACCGGGAGCATTTTCCCTTCGTGACCGCCGAAACGAACACTGCCTCTCAAACCCAAAATGCGCGGGATACTGGGGCCATGAAGATCCACATCCATAAGACCGACCTTGTGACCCCGATTGGCCAGAGCCACGGATAGATACGCGGCCACACTGCTTTTACCCACCCCACCTTTTCCGCTCATGACCAGGATTTTGTTCTTAATATGGCGCAACGTCTCTGTAATTTCTCTGTTTTGCATTTCCATCTGCGCCTTGCGAGTTTCAGCATCGATAGTGTTGCTCATTTTTTTCATTGAAAATCATCTCCTTTTTAGCCCTTCATAGTTGAAACCTATCATAAAATTATCTGGCCCAGGTTATCTGAACAGCATAAGTTGTGCCAACAGGCTTCAACAAAGATAATTTTAAATAATTCAAATGGTTGTGGTAATCCGCAGGCTAAAATCTTTTCTATTGGACATTTAAGATTAGAAAAATTGAGAAATGGTTTTTCGTAAAACTTCGAAATTTGAAGCCTGCCCACCGTCTATCCCCGGGTGCCAGAAGCCCATGGCTGATATATTGAATCCATGTTTATCGCGCAGCTATTCATTTCGAGGATAAAGGGCCCACAAACGTGCCAGTTCGTCTTCTTCGCACTGGATTTCGGGGTAGTAAATGGTCTCATCTTTTTGTAAAATACGCACCCCGACTCCACCTGCCACGCAACCCACATCAGCGCAAACTACTCCCCTTTCTGCCAAAATTTTGGTTATGTCCGCCACCTTATCAGCCGGGACGGCGGCCGCCAGCGTTCCTGAGGAAATCATTTGAAGCGGATCGAATCGGAAGGCCCTGGCGAATCGATCAACCACAGGTCGCATGGGCAGTCGGGAAGCATCCACCTCAATAGCGACTTTTGATAGGTAGGCGATCTCCAGTAATGTCTCCAATAGCCCGCCACGGGTCACATCATGAATGGCCGTTGCTCCGTGCTCCGCAATTACTAAAGCTTCCGGCACAACACTCACCTCGCCCATCAGATCTTGCGCTTCTTGTAAATCCTGCATGCTTAATCCCAACCTTTGTGCGACATCGCTAAAGTCTTGAGCCAGAATGGCAGTTCCTTCCAAGGCAATGCCCTTGGTGATTAACACGCGATCACCGATTTGCGCCCCCCTCGTGCGCACCAACCTGCGATCTGATGCGCTTCCCAGCGCAGTGACAGCGACCAATGGCCTTGACAATCCCGAAGAATAGCCGGTATGGCCGCCGATGATGGAAACCCCGATCTCCCTCGCAGCACGGCCGGCGTCACGCATAATTTTCTCTAGCAGATCTTGATCATCCGGTGTCGGGACTAACACCAGCAGCAAAATCCAACGAGGTGGGGCTCCACTGGTAGCAACGTCATTGCAAGCCACGTTGACGGCGAGCCATCCAATATTGCCAATGGCTCCAATGATTGGGTCCACATGGGAAATCAGTATATCACCGCCGATTTGGGTCAGGGCG
>JASFPE010000526.1:0-3977 GCA_050116155.1 Desulfobacterales bacterium | reverse complement strand
CTTGGAAACGATTGGAGGTTTTGCCGGCGACCCGTCTGTGTCGGAAATGCGCCCACGAGTACGAAGAAGCTCAAAAACTGCGAAAACATCCTAAAGATGAAATTATTGATACCAAACTGCTCAACGAATATCGAAATCTGATTGATGAGGATGTGCATTTAAAGACTTTTAAGCTTCCCCATGACGAAAGCTTGATGGATTTGAAAGAAATCTAGATACTATGAATAATGTGGAAGAGATCATGTCCAATCCTTCTACTCAAGCTCGGTGCCTTTTTCTTAACTTCCTCCTTTAAAAAGTTGTCGAAATTTTGCGAAAAAATATTCGAATTTTTTCTAAAATTAGTGGTACCTGGCATGAACTTTTAATTAGTTTTATTAATAACAGTTTGATTTTATGTCATTTAAATAGAATTACACTTAATGGCACAGTTTGTGCTCTTATGGATACATAAGGAAGGTAAATTTTTAGAATGATTTAGAAATAACCAATCTAGAAAGGAGGATACCATGACCGCTTTAAATTGTTGTAAGACGATGGAGGCAGAGCTCACTGCCTGGAAGGCCAACGTTTATGATATCGTCCGCAAGATGGATGAGCTGCCTGGTGGTGAAAAAGAAAAGTTTCTTCCGAACATCGAGGATCTCCATATTCTCATTGCGGAGATGGATGATCGAATCAATCAGATTCGGAAGAACTGTAGACCCGAGACCGGAATTGATGATATCCGAACCGATCGGGAAAAATATGATAAAGCTCTGGTGCGCCTTCGCGTAAGCGCAGATGAAGCAATGCGGGGACTGGGCCCCGGCAATTTTGGCGGTTAAGCCTGCACGTGATCGGCCCCGGCCTGAGCAATCGAAGTCTCAAGCCATCGAAAATGTGCCGGGTTGACTTTGCCATACCAGCTGGATTCTCCATGCCCGGCTGCAAGTTCAACGATTGAGTACTGAGGTTCCCATGCCTTTTCGACTATGGGCGAAAAGGCAAACCACACCTCCTCGGGTAGCCGTGGATTCAATTCAGAGGGAAAAATGAAAATTTCTATTGACACCGACTACCAAATAACGATCAGAAAAGGAGAAATCAGCATAACCAAAGGCATTCTGGAAATTAATGACCGCATTTTTAATTCTCACGTGTTACAGTCAGACAAACCCGTCTTGCTTGAGTTCTGGGACCCCTGGTACGGTCCCTGCAAATCCGTCGGGCCGGTGGTTGAAAAACTTGCCGAAGTTTACGGCGATCAATTCCGCTTTGCCAAATGTAATGTGCACAATAACCCAGAGATTGCTGGAAAATTGGGAATTAGAGGCATCCCCACCCTGATGTTTTTTAAAGGAGGTAAGCTGGTCGATAAACTTATCGGGATGGTTCCCAAGTCAACAATTGAAGATACCATAAGGAAATGCTTGTCAGATTCTGAGTTGGCGGAGCCCGTTATTGCCTAAAAAAATAGTTCATTGAATTCAATTGAAGTAATATGATGCCTCATCTTATAGGGGAATGATAATGAATGACATATCATTTGAGGACATCGCTATTGTATCCTGTGGAACATTGAGTCTCGAACTCAATTACCTGAGAGAGAACGGATTTCTGGACACTTCACATCTATTTTTTACGACTCCGGGACTGCATGAAGACATCCATGAATTGGAACGCCAGTTAATCCAGCGAATCAACAAGACCAAAGAAAAAGTTGATAAAATCATCGTCGTTTATGGCGGCAAGTTCTGTTATGTGAATGCCGATGAACCCACCCGCACCATGCAGACCATCATAGAGGAGCAAGGTTCCGAAGTCACGCGCATTGAGGCAACGCATTGCGTTGACGTATTGGCCGAAGAGGCTGAGCGACAAAAAATTGCCAAAGAAGTCGCCGGTGGCGAAAAGGTTTGGTGGATGACCCCGGGTTGGATCAAATTTCGTCATCATGTTTTCAAAGATTGGGACCAGGGTCTGGCCAACGAGAACTTTCCCAGACACACAGGTGGTGCCATCGTTTTAGATGGTATCGGATTTGTGGAAAAATACATGGCCGAAAAACCGGAAGAATTTTTGGAATATTCTGATTGGATGGGAATTCCGATCCAGCCTTATCCGATTTCACTGGACCGCTTCAAGTCCTTGCTTCTAGAAAGTGCTCACCGCCTGTCAAACAGTTAAGCTCTAAAATTAGTTCGACGACTTAAAATAAAGCGGGCTGATCTTGAGAGAGGGATCACAGCTCTGCGGCATATGGAAATGGTAAGGGCTGGCCTGAGAAATGGTACAAATATTATTCGCTTATGGTGAATTGAATAATACAAGGGGAACAGGCCATGAAAAAAGAATGCATTTGACGCCTAATAGCTTGGATGATTTCTAAAATTTTCTAATTTCAGTTTTGATACCAAACTCTTATTCTCCCACCTTAAAATTAAGTACCTATGGTTATAAATATTATTAGAATTACAGCAAGGTAGTATATTTCATGCTATAGAGATGGCGATAAGGTTTGATGGAATTGAAAGTTTTAAGGAATTAACCAATGGTTATATAACTGAAAAAAATACTAAGAAATGATTGAGAAACTACTCACCGAAATTTCCTCCGATCAGGAAGCCGAAATTGCAACAATCAGCGGAGGTTGGGTCATGCGGGCCCGTTTAAAGGAACTCGGAATCATCGAAGGCCAGAAAATACAAAAGATTTCGCATGTCGGATTAAGGGGGCCTGTAATTGTGCTCGTGAATCGTGCCCAGGTGGCTATTGGTGCCGGCATGGCCTCCCGTATCCTCGTCAAAGTAAAATCCTGACTAAGCGTCTATGCTCAATGTCCGAGGTCCGATGTAATTTGTTCGTTTCTAAGAAAAATAATTTCAGCTTTGAATTGATATCTATTTCACAACTGACGACGGACAACTGTCCAATTTATTTTTAAAAAAACCGGCTTTAGTTTTGTGCAGGGACCCAAAAGAAAATCTAAAGATAAGAAAACTATGTCTTCAGATATTCTCCTGGTAGGTCATCCAAATGTAGGCAAAAGTGCACTGTTTTCACGGCTGACGGGTGTACGAACTATTGCTTCAAATTATCCTGGAACTACCGTAGGCTTTACCAAGGGACGGATGCGTTATGGCGGTCAAAACTTCACTATCGTAGATGCGCCCGGTGCCTATTCACTCGAACCCCTGGATGAGGCAGCTAAAGTTGCAGTAGACCTGATCGATCGGGCCGGAAGAATTATCAATGTAATAGACGCCACTCATCTTGAACGCCATTTACCGTTGACCCTTGAGCTCCTGTCTCAGAGGAAACCAGTGGTTGTGGCCCTTAACATGAGTGATGAAGCCCGGCATAAAGGCATAGAAATCGACATTGACAAACTCGCTGATAAACTCGGGGCTCCCGTTGTTTCAACGGTTGGCCGTACCGGGGTAGGTGTAAAACGGTTGATTCAGGCTACCGTTTCCCCCCTGGAGCACCCGCCAGTCTTTGAACCGGACGAAACAGGCTATCCCGGTTATCAAACGGATATTCCCCACCATTCAAAAAAAAAAGCAAAACATGACCACAGACATCTTAACGATGAAGACGTCTGGTCACATATAGGCGCTATCGTCAGCGAGGTTCAAGTGCTGCATTATCACCACCACACCTTTGGGGAACTGCTCGAAGATATCAGCGTACATCCCGTATGGGGAGGATTTGCAGCCGCTTTTGTAATTATTCTCTCCTTTGTTCTTGTCCGTGTCATTGGTGAGTTTCTCATCGGGGGAGGCATTGGAATTTATGGAACACCATGGATTGCGCTGCCGTTCGGCACCGAGTTTCTCTTTGACATCGCCTGGAAGCCGCTGATGACAAAATTATCCGCTTTACTTCGAGTAGATAGCTTTCTGCATCAACTCTTTATTGGAACCCTCATCAATGGAGAAATAGATTTTGATCAATCCTTCGGGCTATTAACCTCCGGGCTCTTTATTCCGCTG
>JASFPE010000525.1:0-4002 GCA_050116155.1 Desulfobacterales bacterium | reverse complement strand
CCGGGCGATATACCCCGGCTCGTGGTAGGTCATATCGGCATAGACGCCGCCGTGGGGACTGCCGCGCCCATCCTTGATCTCTGTGTATATCGCGCGGGAGACCTTATCACGGGTTGATAGTTCAAGCCGCTGCGGGTCGTATTTTTCCAAGAATCGTTCGCCTGTATGATTCCGCAAATGGATGTAATAGGGGAGTGCCGCCAGCGCACCTTTTAAAGAGCGCGGAAAGCAGAAACCCAGGGGAAAAAACTGGACAAATTCCATATCCATAAGGTCTGCGCCCGCCGCCAGGGCCAGCCCATAGCCGTCTCCGGTGACATCCATCGGGTTATCCGTATTCAGGTAGAGGTTTCCGGCACCTCCGCATGCCAGAATAACTGTTTTGGCGCGTAACAAGACCGTCTCGCAAGTTTCAAGATGTAAGCCGACGGCTCCTGCGATGCGATCGTCTGATTTGAGCAATCTTAATACCATCACATCCGGTAACACTTTGATATTCCTTTTCTGAAGCTCGCCCATCAGCGTGCGCAGCATTTCACGTCCGGTGCGATCCTCGACAAAGGGGGCGCGATGAAAGGAGTGACCGCCACCTGTGCGCAAGGCATAGGTTTTTCCGTTTTCATCACGCTCCCACAAGGCCCCGATGCGCTCGAGTTCCATAATTAGGTCAGGTGATTCCGTTACCAGTTTGCGTATCAGCCCCTGTTCCCCCAAAAAGGCACCGCCTTTGACCGTGTCTTCAAAATGAATGTCGGGGCTGTCGCCGGGAACACGCCAGTCACCTACACCGGCAATCGCCCCGGGTGCCATGATGGTGCTGCCGCAGCGCTGCGGACGACCTTTCAAAACCATCATGACGCTGGCGCCATGTTTGCTGGCCTCATAGGCTGCCACGGCTCCACCCCCGCCGCCACCGATGACGAGCACATCTGTTTCGAAATTGTACATGCCTTTATGGCTCCTCACTCATCACAATTCAGATTCGTCACCCAAAGGGGAATGCTTTGATTGCTTCCCAGCGAACCGGGTTTTGTAGATGGTAAAAAGTAGTATAGATAGAAGGATCATGCAATTCAAGGAATTTTATCCATGCACCAGTGAAACTATTTTGTGAACAACTATTTTGAACCGCAGAATATCGAATGTCGAAGGGTCACCTTCGAAATTCTGCGGTTCTTTGTTCGACATTCGATATTCTGTATTTTTAGTCCGTTACCAACAGCTGACCAAAGCTTTTACGGTGTCAAGTGTGGATAAGAATTGGCAACGGGGGAGGGAAAATGAGTTATTGAGTGACCTGTCACGTTGGGGTATTTGATCTTGACACCCCACTGCGTTTTCCCTAAACTGCCTGACACTCGGAATTAGCGAATTGTTATCATCGCGGTACAGGATACGGGAGAAGATTTAATGAATACCATTGATCTCATTATTGAAGGCGGCACGGTTTACACTCCCCATGGTCATTTCAGGGCCGATATTGCCGTCGATGATGAAAAAATTCTCGCCATCGGCAGCAAATCGTCTCTTTTTTCTGCGAAAAAGACCATAGACGCCACGGGTTTATGTATCCTGCCCGGACTCTGGCACACCCATTGCCATTTTCGTGAACCGGGACACACCGCCAAGGAGGATTTCGAATCGGGTACCAAAGCTGCCGCAGCCGGCGGCATCACATTTTGTTTGGACATGACCAACAACGACCCCCACCCGACCACGCTGGAGAACTTTGAGCTAAAGCGCGAAACCGTTCAAGACAAATCCGTCATCGACTTCGGCCTGTATGGCGGCGGACTGTTCCCTGAGCAAGTCGAAAAACTGGCCAAGGCCGGTGCCATCGGCATCAAAATTTTTAACACCCGGCATATCAAAGAGGTCTATCCCTATATCTCGGAATTGGGGGTGATCGACCACGGCCTGCTGTATGAGCTGTATGAAGCCGTGGCGGATACCGGGCTGGTATGTACCGTGCACCATGATGATGCCGAGTGGTGCAAGCGATTGACCTTCAGGGATTATATCGACCAGGGCAAGACGGACAATGCTGCCTACATGGAAGCTTACGAAAAAGGTTACATGTATGGCCATGGGATGGTTGCCGGTCTGGCGGCATCGCTTTACTATGCCCGCCTCACACAGGTTCGTCTCTATGTCCTGCATCTGGGTGTCATGCCCGTCGGCGCCTATGAGATGATCCGGCACGCCAAAAAGGAACTGAACCAGACGGTTTACGGAGAACTCGAAGCCGCGGCCATGTTGATGACCCGACAACAGGCGCAAAAGATCGGCCCCTTTACCTATCTGTGGGCCCATAGTCCGGAGGAGGCGCGCAAAACCCTGAAAAACGGCGTTACCGACGTCATCGTCGGCGAGCACGCTCCCCATACCCGTGACGAAGTAAGCCCTGGATGGCAGGACAACTTCTCTGTGCCTTTGGGCATCACCGGCGCCCAGGAATTTGTTCCCCTCATGCTGGATCGGGTAAATTCAGGGATGCTGACATTGGAAGACCTGACCCGCTTCTGTTCTGAAAACCCTGCTAAGATATTTGGTCTCTATCCTAAAAAAGGCACGATTCAGGTGGATTCCGACGCGGATTTTACGCTGGTCGATATGGGCAAAAAGGCGGTCCTGACGGGAAAAGATATGTACTCCAGGACCGGCTTTACCTCCTGGGAAGGAATGGAAGTCTGCGGTATGCCGGTTTATACCATTGTCCGCGGTCGGGTGATCATGGAAAACGGGAAAATAGTGGCAAAGCCCGGATGCGGTCAATTTGTCCCCGGAATCGCGGTCGTTTAAACTAAAAGAATATTTTCTTAGCGCTTGACAAACAATTTTAGATACAGTACTTGATTTTGACTAATGGTTCTTCGGATATGATAAAAGTGGTGGGAATTATTCCAAAAAATAAAAAAAAGGAGGGATTTGGTATGCGAAAAATTAAATCAATTTCAATATTTATTCTTGTTTTTTTCGTAACCGCAGCACTGATTTTATCGGTTTCTGTGCCCATGGCAGTCGCCGCGCCCGAAGGAGCGCCGGCCGAACTGAAAGTCGGCTATGTCGACTTTCTATCGGGCGCTGCCGGCCTTTTTGGAATGTCCACCAAAGTGACCACTGAATTTCTGGTGGACAAGTGGAACAAAGAAGGCGGCATCCGGGGCGTGCCGATCAAGGTGATGATCTTGGACGAAGCCGGAGGGGCCAAGAAGCAGGTCACCGAGTTTCGGCGTATGGTGCTGGAAGAAAAGGTGGACGCTGTGGTCGGGTATACCTCGAGCGCCAATTGCCTGGCCATTGCCCCCGTGGCGGAGGAGCTGAAGACTCTTACGGTCGCACATATCTGCGGAACCCACCGCCTGACCGAGGATCTGGATCTGAAATACACCTTCCGGACCTCCAACAACCAGGCTTCCGACAGCGTCGTATTGGCCAGATACCTGATGAAGGCCAAACCGGATGCGAAAACCGTCGCCGCCATCAATGATGACTATGCCTGGGGCCGGGACTCATGGGAAACCTTCATCGATGCATGGCAGAAGTTACGCAAAAACGCCGGCATGCCTCCGTTGGAGGTCAAAACAACACTCTGGCCAAAGCTGCAGGCCGGCGAATATTCGGCCGAGATCTCCAAGCTGTTGATGGCCAAGGCCGACGTGATCCACTCCAGCATGTGGGGCGGTGGCCTGGTCTCGTTTGTCAAGCAGGCGGCTCCCCGCGGCCTGTTCAAACAGAGCACGGTGGTGCTCAGCACCGGCGAATCGGTTCTGCAGGACGTTAAAGACGCCATGGGAGATGGCGTCGTCGCCTTGCCACGCCTGACGGCGGGCTATTTTCTCGATCCCGACCCTGCAACCGATCCGGAGCAAAAAGCGTATGTGGAAGGGTATGTTAAATTAAGCGGCGGGCGCTACCCCGACTACCCCTCTTACCGTTGCTACCAGGCCTGGGCAGGCTTAAAGGCCGCCTATGAGAAAGCCATCGACATTCTGGGTCGCT
>JASFPE010000524.1:0-4014 GCA_050116155.1 Desulfobacterales bacterium | reverse complement strand
ATTTCAAAACTTAAGCCGTGTGACTTGTCCGCTATCCCGCTTTAAAAAATAGACAGAATACCTTAACTTTAGGCATTTTAGGCACTTTAGACATTTTAGGCATTCCTATGAGTAGCGCACTATTACATAAAAGCCAAGGATGATTCAAATAGAATATGGTGAATTTAAGTGACTACTGTTCTTCAAGGCTGAGTTCGATCAAACGATCCAAGAGCTGGCTGAAGTTCAGGCCGGCTGCACTGGCAGCCTGGGGTAACAGGCTGGTGGCGGTCATGCCAGGGATGGTGTTGGTCTCTAAAACATAAATATCCTGATCATTCAGAATCATATCCGTCCGACTATAGCCTTTGCAAAAAAGTGCCTGGTGGGCAAGCTTGGCATAGGATTGCGCCTTGCGTGTCATTTCAGCATCGATACGCGCAGGGCATATTTCTTCGGTGACACCGGCAGAGTATTTGGCCTCGTAATCAAAAAACTCGTGGGCGTCATCCGGAACGATCTCAATGACAGGAAATGCTTCAAGATCGCTGTTGCCAATTACCCCGACGGTGAGTTCAATTCCTTGGATATAGGGTTCGATGAGAATGGTTTTATCCTCGGCAATGGCTGCATCCAATGCCGGTTGAAAATCCGATTCGGATCGAACAATCGACATCCCGACGCTGGATCCACCCACCACCGGTTTGACCACCATTGGAAATCCGAACCTGGAGACGCAGGTATCTAAATTCATATCGCTGCCACTTTGCAACACCAGATAAGGCGGCGTGGGAACTCCTGCCTTTTCATAAAGCTGCTTTGAGGCAATTTTGTTCATTGCCACGGCACTGCCCAAAACTCCGGAGCCCTGATAGGGGATCCGAAGCAGGTCAAGCAGTCCCTGGACAGTACCATCTTCGCCATAAGATCCGTGGAGTATAATCAGCGCAGCATCGATGCGGGGGGCATCGGTGATCAGGCGCTCAAGATCTGTTTTGGGATCATATCGCAAAATATTGTATTTTTCTTTGTCCAGGGCTTCAAAGACCTGATCGCCGCTATTCAGCGAAACCTCGCGCTCAGATGAAATGCCTCCGGACAGCAGAGCAAGATTCAGTTTTTTCATAACTTTTATCCATCCTTTTCGGGGGGAAATTTATCCGGTTCCAATCTCTCGATCAGCTTGTCCGAGTATTGCGGTTCTTCAAACACAACTGATTTTTGGCGGATGGTATTCAATTTCATAATTAAATAATTTAATTTTTTTAAAGCCCGATATTTTTCAGAAGTGCTTTGCATCCCGGCGAGAAGATCTTCGGTCTGTTGAATCTCTTTCTTAATTTCAATTTCAGGCGGTAAACAATCGGCATTTTTTAGAATCTTGTGGGCGAGTCGAAGGTCTTCGGAAATATGGCTGTCGTCCTGAAGTTTTAAAGGCTTGCCGGTTCCGGGCAGATTTTCAAAATCGCCTTTTCTCTGGGCCTTACGAATACGCTCTTCGACTATCTTATCAAAACCTGGTAGCATGTTTCTATTTGGTATTTAAGTTGGATATTAGAAGTAATCTCAAAAATAGTGCATTTGGTTCAATGGCAAAGCAATTCAAGTGACTAAAGTGATCTAAAATTTAAAGTGATCCGCCTCAGGCGGATTAAGGCGTCGCTTCGCTTCATCTTTTTTATAAAATAGACAGAATTCCACAATCCCGCCATGGCGGGATCACTTTAGATCACTTTTAACTTTAGATCATTTATTAATAGTGAGCAACTCAATTCGTGAGAGGACGCCGCCATTTAACGTTAGATACACTTTTAAGATAGCTACCAGTATTTATATCATTTTTGGGTAAAATATAAAATAAAATTTCCAAACCGAAGTTCGAAAATAAAGATTTGACCCGAACGCCAACAATTTGCTAATGAGATGGGCTATCCCACAGGTGGTCAGATACTTGCCAGAAAGGAAACAATGTATGAAAAATATTGCATTTGCCGGAACAGACGGAAGAACCTTGCTGTGGGCGTTAGTTGTATCCACCGCTACCAGCGATTATTATCCGGAAAAATTTCAAGGCATCGTCGTGCGCGGCACACCGTCAATGCCTGCCTTTGCCGAGATAATGAATTGGCCGATAGAATTTATTTCCACCGCCGGCAATTCGGTCGAAGCTTATGCGGAGGCCATTATCGCGGCCGTGCAACAGGGGAAAATCGATTATATTGTTCCCATGCCCGAGGCGCTTTTATTTGAAGGCCTGGTCGATGCGGTCGAGGCGGCGGGCTTCGGCGATCGTATTATCGGTCTCAATCAAAGGGCCGCCTTCATAGAGGGTGACAAAATCAAATGCAAAGCGCTGTGTCAGGAGGCCGGAATTCCGGTGGCAACGGCATGGTCGACGACAGATGCCAAGGACTATCAAAAAGTGTTGGCCACCTGCTTAGATTATATTCAGGCTTACGGTGGCGCCGTTTTGAAATATCCCTATAGTGCCGGCGGTAAGGGGGCGCGGATTATTCTAAATTCCTGGCAGATACGAGAGGTCTACGACACTTTAATGCAGGATTATAAGCCCGCCTATAAGAAGATGTTTGGCGGCAAAGAAAAATGGCCTTTACTGATCGAGTCGCTGATGGCCGGTATGGAAATTAGTTTTACGATCCTGGTCGATAAAAACGGAAATTATCAGATATTGCCCACCGCCCTGGATTATCCCGAGCGCTTTGAAGGGCCGGCCAGTAAAGATAATCCCATCACCGGTGGAATGGGGGCTGTCTCTCCTCATCCCATGGAAACACCCGAGTTAATTGAATTGGCAGGCACCGCCATCGCGCAACCGTTGATTCGCAAAATGAAAGAAAAGGATTACCTGCGACCCTGTATCCTGTATCCTGGCTGTTTCGTGTCTATGGACAGCGCTAAACAGCCTATTACGATCCGTGTGTCTGAAATAAATATTCGCCCGGGTGAACCGGAGGTCCAACCCGTGGCGCGACGATTGAGAAATTTAGGTGCACTGATAAAAGCCACTCTGGAGGGCAATCTGCATGAGGTCAAACCCGAAGTACGAGATGATCAGATATCACTCTGCTGTGGGCTGGTCACCGGACCCGGGGGGCCGGACGGTCAGAAAGGCTATCCAGGATCGTGTACCAAAGGAGAGCCGGTCGAAATTGATTTTAAATATATCAAAAAGAAAGGTATTCAGCTAATCCCTTCGGCCATGACATACGCGGCAGAAGATGGGCACCTGAAATCTGATGGAACCCGTGTTGCCTGGATGAACACCAATGTCACCGTAAAACCCGGTGAAAGCCGTGGCGAGGTCGCGGAACGATCTAGAAACAAACTGTTGACAACTTTTGACGGCGGCAAAATCAGGGTTATCCCACGTGAAAACCAGGAAGGTAATCGTCTGGCATTGCGCAGAGATATCGGTTTTCACTATCGCAAGGCTGAAGAGATATTTCAAGATTGATATTTAATTCTCTAATTACGAGCACAAACTTTTAAATCATGGATCACCAGCACCAATCGTAAAAATCACAAATCACAATAATCCCTCCAAAGACCTAAGAATCAAAAACAGAAAATAAAATACCCCTCTAAAGGGGCATTTGATAACAATTCATTAGGATTATTGTTAAATTGGTGGCGATGCAGGGATTTGAACCCCGGACACTGCGGATATGAGCCGCATGCTCTGACCTACTGAGCTACATCGCCACAATATCGATACACCGAATGAGGTAAATTTTTTTTCTATCAATTCCGAAGAGTGTAGTCAAGGCCAAAAAGACTAAGGTGTCAGGTGTCGGCGGACTTAATGACAAAGAGGAGTTATACGAATGGGCAGACTTTTAGGTGTTTAAAAAGACAACTTTCGTATTCTGAACGGATTCGAAAAAATACTGAAGCAGTATATTTCAGAGTGAGCGTGCAGCTGGTGAAAAGCCAATTAAGGCTTCATGATTCAGTCACTATAATTCGTATCCCTGAAACCTGACACCTGACACCTGACACCTGACACCTGAAACC
>JASFPE010000523.1:0-4018 GCA_050116155.1 Desulfobacterales bacterium | reverse complement strand
CACTGGGGCCGGCAATCATATCGATTCCAACAGTTCCGGCTACCATTTTTTTGGCAAGGGTGACGTAGACATTCCCGGGTCCTACGATGACATCCACCTTGGGAATCGTCTCGGTACCATAAGCTAGGGCGGCAATGGCCCAGGCACTGCCGATCTTGTATATTTCATTTATGCCGACCTTCTTAGCGGCCACCAAAAGATAGGGATTGATGCCACCTTTTCGGGTGGAGGGGGTGACCATTGCGATCCTGGCAACACCGGCGATTTTAGCCGGAATGGCGGTCATGAGAACGGTGGACACCAGTGGTGTTTCTCCCCCTCTGGCACCCGGAACATAAACCCCCACTTTATCGACTGGATTGATCAGCTGGCCTAAGACAGTGCCTGCTCGTTGGCTGCTAATCCATGACGAAACAGATTGTTTCTGATGAAAGGCCTTTATCTGTGAAGCTGCACGGTTCAACGATCGAACAAAGGTGCGATCCACCTTTTTTGAAGCTGCCTCAAGCTCTCTGGCCGTAACCTTCATTTTGGCAATGCGCATGCGGGGAGCGTCGAATTTTCTGGCATACTTAACAATAGCCTTATCACCGCTGCGCCTCACATCCTCGAGAATTCTTGTAACAGCCTGATAGTCTTTTTTCTTGAACGAAAAGCTGCGGTTGATAATCCCGGCAATTCTTTTTTCAGCCGTTTTGGAGGGGTAATGATAAATTTTCATAGGGTTCGCCTTTTAAGTCGATAATTATAGATATTTTCGAATCGCATGATAGAAGCTATTATTATCGTTGCAAGGGACAGGCTTTACAGACTATCCAACTACCTCTGCAATACCACCATAAGTCCCCTCCCCTTGACGGGGGAGGGTTTGGGTGGGGGTGATCACCCTCCCCTCAATCCCCTCCCATCGAGGGAGGGGAAACGAGTTGATGGACAGCCGTCAAAGCCCGCCCCTACAATTTTGTTATATGTATTGTACCTGAAATCAACATTTAGGTTGAAACGGTAGTATTTGTCAATGTTTTCACGAAGATAATCTGTATATATTCTAAAATTACCGATTGACACGATCGGGAGTATCTGCACATATACACACAGTGAACTTAAAAATGAATGGAGGAAACCATGAAGGTAAAGCGCATCAACAACTTCAACCCGGGGCCGGCGGCTTTGCCGCTTGCAGTGCTCGAAGAAATCCAGGAAAGCTTTTTAGACTTTAACGGAACCGGAATGTCGATTACCGAGATCAGTCACCGATCAAAAGAATTTGATGCCATCATGGATGATACGATTGCCAGAATACGGCGACTGTTAAAGCTGGGGGACAATTTTGAGGTACTTTTTTGCCAGGGTGGAGCGAGCTTGCAGTTTTGCATGGTTCCCATGAACTTCCTGTCAACCGGAAAATCAGCAGACTACGTAGACACCGGTACGTGGTCCTCAAAGGCGATTAAAGAAACGGAAATCCTGGGCAAATCAATAGCGGTAGTCGCATCTTCCAAGGATAAAAACTATTCCTACATACCGCAAAATATCCAATTTAATGATAACGCCGTTTACGTTCATATCACCTCAAACAATACGATCAAAGGCACCCAGTGGGCTTCGTTTCCAGAAACCGGCGGTATCCCGATTGTCTCGGATATGTCCTCAGATATTATGAGCAGACCTTTGGATGTTAATCAGTTCGGACTTATTTATGCGGGAGCTCAAAAAAATGTCGGTCCTGCCGGGGTATGTCTGGTAATTCTGCGAAAAGACATGCTGGAGTTAATACCGGAATCCATTCCCACCATGCTGAATTACACAACATTTTCCTCAAAAAATTCCATGTTTAATACCCCGCCCTGTTTTGCCATATATACCGTTCAGCTGGTAATGAAATGGTTGGAGGAAACCGTTGGTGGTTTAGAAAATATGGAGGCTTTAAACCGGAAAAAGGCTCAACGGCTATATAGCTTTATTGATTCGGGTGAATTTTATCAGGCCACTGCCGAGCCGGACAGCCGCTCGTTGATGAACGTGACGTTTCGTCTGCCGGATGAGGGTCTTGAGAAACGGTTCGTTCAGGAAGCAATGAATAATGATCTCGGCGGACTCAAGGGCCATCGGTCGGTGGGAGGATGCAGAGCTTCGATCTACAACGCAACGTCGCTGCAAGCCGTCGAAGCGCTGGTGGATTTTATGGCAAACTTTGAAAAGCAAAACGGTTGAGCCGTCATTATTAGAAGCCATCTCAAAAATAGGATTTTGGTTCAAGATCGCGGCGGGATCGAGTTTCAAACCGGAGGCATACTGTTGTATGTCGAGGATTTGAAACGCGGCACCAACAAAGATATTGGGCCAAAAGACATTTTTGAGATGGCTTCTAGTTTTACTTGACATAACCTACCAATACGAATTATGACAAATTGGATAACATCTCAGAAATAAAATTGCAGTAAAACGGTTTTTAGATCTCGTTACTATTTTTAATTTACAGGACATAAGGAGGTGTTGAATGGACAAGATTTTACGGATAAACATGGGGTCTGAAGGCGGACCGGAGGTCAAGGTGGATTCAATGGGTGATTACGAGGGTTTCGGGGGCCGCGGCCTGACGTCGGCGATCGTGGCCGGCGAAGTTCCACCGACTTGCCATCCGCTCAGTGAAGACAATAAGCTGGTCATCGCCCCGGGCTTGCTCAGCGGCTCCACGGCAGCCATGTCCGGTCGCATTTCGGTCGGCTGCAAAAGTCCGCTGACGGGCGGCATCAAAGAAGCCAATTCCGGCGGGCAGCCATCCCAGATGCTCGGCAGGCTGGGTTATGCCGCCATTGTTCTGGAGGGCAAACCCAAGGACGACACCCTATACAAGGTATTCATTAACAAAGACGGAGTCGACATAAAACCGGATAACAGCCTGTGTATGCTGGGCAACTATGACCTGGTCGATAAAATGAAAGCCGAATACGGCGAGAAAATTGGTTGTATTTCCATCGGTCCGGCCGGAGAAATGAAAATGGCTGCTGCATCCGTTGCCTTTACCGATATGGAATTACGACCCACCCGTCACGCCGGACGCGGCGGTGTCGGTGCCGTTATGGGATCCAAGGGGGTAAAGGTCATTGTCATCGACGATGCCGGAATGAAAGCCAGAAGTCCGGCAGATGCGGATAAATTCAGAGAAGCCAACAAGGCCTTTGTTGCCGGTCTCAGGAAAAATCCTACCACCGGTGAGGGCCTTCCCGCCTACGGCACCAACGTGCTGACCAACGTCATTAACGAAGCCGGAGCCTATCCGACCAACAACTTCCGGTCCGGCCAGTTTGAGGGTGCCAACAAAATAAGCGGTGAAACCCAGGCTGAAACCGAAAATGCCCGGGGCGGCGAAGGTTCGGCTACCCACGGATGCCACCGCGGATGCGTCATCAAGTGCTCCGGAACTTATTATGATAAAGACGGCAATTATCTAACCAAACAGGTTGAATATGAAACCGTCTGGTCACATGGTGGAAATTGCGGCATTGATGACCTGGATGCCATTGCCCAAATCGATCGGCTGGATGATGATTTTGGCCTGGATACCATCGAAATGGGAGCCACGATTGCGGTAGCCATGGAAGCCGGTTTAGCGGAGTTCGGTGACGCCGAAGCCGCAATCAGTATGGTCAAAGAAGTCGGCAAAGGGTCCCATCTGGGCCGTATCCTCGGCAACGGTGCTGCCGTGACCGGTAAAGTATTCGGCGTGGAAAGAGTACCGGTTGTCAAAGGACAGGCCATGCCGGCTTACGATCCCAGAGCGGTACAGGGCATTGGGGTCACCTACGCCACAACCACCATGGGCGCCGACCACACCGCCGGATACGCCGTGGCCACAAATATTTTAAACATTGGCGGTAGTGTCGATCCTTTGAAACCCCAAGGACAGGCCGAACTCTCGAAAAATCTCCAGATTGCTACAGCCGCCATCGATTCAACCGGAATGTGCGTGTTTATTGCATTTGCCATTTTGGACCAGGAAGACACCTTCCAGGCT
>JASFPE010000522.1:0-4020 GCA_050116155.1 Desulfobacterales bacterium | reverse complement strand
GGTATAATGGCACCATTGTTCGTGGGCCCCTGTCCATCCCAATGAGAGAATTTTAAATATTTTCTGGCGGGTTCCCGTGGAGCGGTCTCTCACGGCGGCGATATCCGGTAGCAATCCCGTATACCAGAAAAGCGAGCTCACGGTCAGATAGGTGCTAATGGCAATCACATCGAACATTAGCGGAGATATAAAATTCGGCCACAGCAGTCTCTGATTGGGAATCGGCAGCATATAATACACCTGCCAGACACGCCCCAGATGGATAAACGGAAACAGGCCGGCAATGCATACCGCAAATACCGTCATGGTTTCGGCCGCCCGGGCAATGGGATTGCGCCATCCGGCCCTGAACAGGTGCAGGATGGCGGAAATCAGGGTACCGGAATGGGCAATTCCCACCCAAAACACGAAATTGATCAGATAGGTTCCCCAGGCGACCGGGTTGTTTTGGCCTCCCACACCGATGCCGACAAAAATCTGATAGGCCCAGCAGGCTGCGCCAATGAGAACGCCGACAAACAAAATGAAAATAAGTCCCCAGTAAGATTTTTTGGGTGGAGTCAGGGTGTTCAGAATGGTTTGATCGATTTTTGCGTAAGTGAGCTCAGCCATTTTATTTCTCTAATTCTTTTTTAGCCGCAGATTCACGCAGACTTCCGCCGACTAATCTCTGACCAATCTGCCCAGAGATTAATTGTACTGCACAATGTTATTTTATTTGCAAAGCGAATGACTTTTTTGTTCGGCCAGGTCGGCCGAACAAAGTGTCTGTGTCTGTCTGCGCCCATCGGCGCTTAATAAAAAAAGTATTTAAATTTCTTGTATAACCTTTTTCAGATAAATCACCGCCGGTTTGGTATTCAAATAGCCCATGACCTGATAGGCTCGTGGGTCGTCAGCGAGCTTTCTCACCCGGCTTTTTTTGTCCATCAGGTTGCCGAAAATCAGCGCATCCGTAGGACACGTCTGCACACAGGCCGGAAGCACCTCCTCATCGTAGATCCCGCGCTTTTCATTTTTAGCAACGCTATGGGCAACTTTTATGCGTTGAATACAAAACGAGCATTTCTCCATGACCCCTTTGCTTCGGACCGTCACATCAGGATTTAACTGGAGATTCGTCGGCTCGGGCCACTTCCAGTCAAACCAGTTAAAACGGCGGACCTTGTAAGGACAATTTTGGACGCAAAAGCGAGTTCCAATACAGCGGTTATATATCTGATTATTTAATCCCTCTTTGGAATGATGCGGGGCATACACCGGACAGACCGATTCGCAGGGGGCATTGTCACAGTGCTGACAGAGCATGGGCAGAAACGCTACCTTTTCCAGCTTTTGCTCATCTTGATAACGCTCAATGCTCATCCAGGCCATTTCGCGACCTTCGATAATCCGGTCCGCACCCACGACACCGATATTGTTTTCGGCATAACAAGCAGCCGCACAGGCACCACAGCCGATGCATTTATCCAGATCGACGACCATTCCCCAGCGATATGTATCGTGATCATGGGGTGGATAAAAATCCCGCTTGGGATCGTAACCTTCCGGTAGCGGTAAGGTTAGCGGGTAATCATCCATGGTCAAGCCATGCTTTTCGGCGCCGTTACTATTTCTCAATTTATCTAAGCTGATTGAAAGCGCAAAGGTTCTTCCGTGCTGTGTGCGACTACCATACATGGCTGCCAGCTTCACGGTCTTGCCGGTTTTCTGAAGTGACACCGTATGCGTGATAAAATGAGGTCCCCCGGTAACCGGGTCGGGGTCGGGGGATAAAAGTTGGACAGGATTTGCCCCTGAATCTTGAGCGTATCTCCCCAAAAGCGTGTGTCCCTGCCCGATGCCCATCAATACGGTTTGGGGCTTTACGAGCTCGGTTGTATATACCGGGGATTCGATGGTTCCCCATTTGGATGTCAGCTGAACGATGTCGCCTTGCCGGATACTTTTTTCTTTGGCGGTTTTCGGATGGATCGAGGCCGGTGAGTGCCAGGCAACTCGCGTGAGCGGATCCGGGATTTCGCACAGCCAGGGTTTATCGGCGCCGCGGCCATCAAAAAAACGAATGGAAGGTGTCGCTATAAACACCAAATCGGATATTGATGGTGACTGACGACGGGATAGCGTTTGGGCCGGGAATCTGGGCCTAATTTTAATGGATGATCTCGATTGTGATTTAGATTTGTACAGTCCGCCTTTCTGGAGTAGCTGTATCCATTGATTCTCATCGGAAATGTTTTGTTCGGAAATCAGGTGTTGAAGCAGAAAGGTCTTGTAATTTATGGCCGGTGTGTGTTTTCCTGATCCGGCCACCAAAAACACATCGCCCAAATACGGTGCTGAAGTCAGCCTGCCCATTGCCGGCTGCAGGGTGGATGCGATGTTTGTCTGCCCACCGTATTCATCCCAGCTTTCAAGGGGCAGGCGCGGTGGCAGGATTAGATCTGCCAGGTCGCTGGTTTCATCCATAACATTGCTGAAACTCACCACAAAGGCGCCACTGTCTCTAATTGCCGCTTTTATACTACTGGATCCCGCAAAGGCAAAAACCGGATTAATATTGTTAAACAATAGCAGGCTGGCAGATTGTGGCTTCAATGATTTAAAGAACACATCGACTTCCTTGCGGGTGGCAGCCTTTTCCACACGATGTCGGTTGTCGAAATCGATCAACCGCAAATTCGGATCCAGTAAAAGGTTCAGCAAATTGGCCGCTAAATTGGTTTTAAGGCCATTTAGGTCGGAAATACCGGTTGAGGTTCCCAGCACCAATGGCTTGCGGGCCCCCATAAGTCGCAGAATTAATTTTTCATAAGAAGGCAGCGGCAATCCCGATTCCTGCAATACGCGATCCTGCGTATACTCAGACACCGATTGATACAATGAATTGCGAAACGATTTTGAAAGTCCCTTGCCTTTGCCGATATCCAAAGCCTGTTTGACCAAGCCTAGGGCAATGGTAGCTTCGCTGCCGGGTTGGCACACTAACCATTGATCCGCATTCACGCCAGTTAATGATTGCACCGGACTGACGTGAAAGAACATGCCTTTATTCATGCTGCTCACGGCATGCATGGCCTTAAATTTCCATGCATATTCCACCGGTGAGAGCCAGGTTTCCAGAAAATCGGCGCCAAATGCTACCAGAACGTCGGCCTGATCCATGCGATAGGATGGCAGTCCTCTGATACCGAATATCTGTTCATTGGCCGATTTTAGCGACTCGTAGGCATACGGCTCGAAAACCAAAGGGGCCTGGGAGTTCCAATTTTTCAAGGCAGTCGTCATAAGGTTCAACATGCTATCCCCAACGATCTCGGTGAGCATGCGAACCTGATTGGGTCCCTTTTGAACCGCTTCTTCAGCCTTGATTTTTAAGATGGCCTGGGCTTTTGAAAATGAAATGTCGCGCCACTGGTCTTTGTCTTTGAGCAGCGGTTTCATTATCCGATCCGGATTGTATATACCCTGCAGCGCTGCCTGGCCCCGCATACAGATTTTTCCTCGATTTATCGGATGCAGCGGATTGCCCTCAATTTTGATGACGCGTCCCTCCCGGTTTTTAGCAAGAATACCGCAGCCTGCCGGACACTCACGGCAGGTCGAGGCATACCACGTTGCCTTTCCGGTGACCATGTCCTCCGGGGCCTGAACCAGGGAAAATAAGTTTTTTGGGCGTGAATCGCAGCCGAATGCAAACGAGATGCTGCCCATACCGGCAATCTTGAGGAAGGTTCGCCGATTCATTACAAGAATGATCTCCCAATGCAGTTACATTTAACGTTTGGCGTTTAACGGGGTATGTTTTACCCTTTGCGTTTCACGTATTATGTTTGTAGATCAGTTGGAAAAAGGTTGAAGTTTTCGCCTGAATTTGTTGTGCCATAACAAATTTGGCCCAAGTGTTCAACACATCAGTTGATCGCAAGCTGTCATGTATACAGAAAACCGCCTTAAAGTCAACAGATGCATAATAGTAACTATTCTTAATACAGTGATTAAGGAATTTAAAAATTGAGG
>JASFPE010000521.1:0-4022 GCA_050116155.1 Desulfobacterales bacterium | reverse complement strand
AAAAAACAATCTCGGATTTCCCGTCAGGGAATATCACTCAGGAGTTGACCGAAGAAGAAGTAGAACTGGAGCTGATACAACGCAAAGAAACACTTAAGGCGCAAACAGGAGGCCATGCACAATGAAAACCACTTCGCAAACCATACGATCAACAATTATTTACGGACTGGTCAGCGGCCTGTCCTTCATTCCACTCTCAGGGGGATTGGGTTATGTCGTATTCTGGCCGCAGGCATTATACCTGACATTATGGATTAATATCGCCGTCTATAGCATTTTACTGACTCGCTGGAGCGGTCGGCACCCCAGATCCATTATTTTTCCACTGTTGCCGGTATTGGTGATCATTTTTTGGATAGATTCAATTTCACTATTTTTGATGCTCATTCTCAGCACCTTTAGCTGGATCCGCAGTGGTATTTGTTTTTCGGAACAGCTGGGCAAAAAAATAATCGGAGAACTCGTCTTAAGCCTGAGCACGGCATCACTGGTGATAGCCCTGACGCCCGCTTCGGCATTTGGCTGGTCGCTGACGATCTGGATGTTTTTTCTGATACAGGCGCTTTATTTTGTGATGTTTGAAACAACATGCACCCCACAGGAAACCATTCAGCTCGATCCTTTTGAAAAGGCCAGAGAGCAGGCAGAACGCATTTTATCATAGGATTGATGTAAAAAATGAACGTCCAACTCGCCAGAGGCGAGCAAGCACTTGTCTGCCTCCGGCAGACCGAACATCCAACGTCCAACATTGAATTAAAAAAACCAATAGCTAGCATTCAACCACGAATTGGCGTAGTTTCTTTTCAGTAGTTTTGATGCTCGTAACGAAAGTCTTATTCAATTCTTCTGTTTCCTCATATTTTGCCATTCGATGTTCGATGTTCATTCTTTTCGGGATTAGGGGAGGGTGATCAGCTAAGAGGCAGTACTGGACTTTGGCAAAATAGCAATTATACTATGCGATATAAAAATTCGCCCATAAAATGAAAGTATAATGTAAGCTCAAAATCCTCGACATCATCATCTGATCGCGGCTGGAAGCCGCTCCCACCGGAACAAGATGAAAAAAATAAACTTTAAATCTCATCGTAAGATTTTGAATTTTTGTCATTAGATATTTCCGTCGGAGGCGGATTTCGAGTTTCGAAATTCGAATTTCGGATTTCTTTAAATGGAGGGCTAAATGCAAATAAATTTTATCTACATGACTGCCGGAAGCAAAGAAGAAGCCCGCAAGATCGGCAAAGAGCTGGTTGCCTCCAGGCTTGCGGCATGTGTTAATATCCTGGATAATATGAACTCCATGTATATGTGGGACGGTGAGATCCAGGATGACTCGGAAGTGGTCTGCATTGCAAAAACCACCGCAATGCGAGTGCCGGAATTGATTGAAAAAGTTAAATCGCTTCACAGTTATGATTGCCCCTGCATCGTGAGTTTGCCGGTTTCAGAGGGTCACAAACCATTCCTGGACTGGATCAGCGATCAAACAAAAAAATAACTTCCGAGACGTTAATTCCTCGCGGCTGGAAGCCGCTCCCACAGACCAACTGTAAGCTGTGGGAGCGGCTTCCAGCCGCGAAAGAAAATCCACATTTGAAATATACCTTCTTTGTGCGATCTAACAATTACAATAGCTCCACCCATTATTTTTTATTGGAAGGCAAAAACCGAACACGTAAGAAGCGCGGTCGATATAGCCGGGTGTCATCGGCCACCTTCTGAAAGTCTGTCGAATTGGCCACATAGGTCATGATAAGCTCATCGGCATGCAATGATATATCCGGATGAGCCTTGGCGGCATAGCAAAAAAAATCCTTATCCCATTCTACTTCCGGGCATTGGTAAAGGCGCATTGGTGCACTCCAGGGCCCATACGGCTGAGAAGCCAGCCGGGCCACAATATTTCTGGAAATCCCGTTCTCGGAATACACCGCAATATATTTTCTCAATTCCGGTTGATAAGAAACCGAATATTCATTGGCCATGTTCCCGCATAACCGTGAAACTTCGCTGGGGTCTGCGGTCCACCGGCCATTTCCGAAAAAGCGCCATTGATCAAAATCGTCCAGTCCGGTTTCAGGAACACGTGCCACGATCATATATTTGCGGTGAACCCCCTTTCCAATTTCTTCGGTGATGCCTTCGGTGATGCCTTCGGTGATGCCTCCGGTGATGCCTTCGGTGATGCCGTAAATATAGAAATAATCTGATATATGGAGCAGCGCAGATCCGAAAAACGTATTACCGGAAGCTTTAAAGGTTGCCCAGGGAATCTTCTGCATTCTGACATGCCATGCCGGCGGTGGATCTTCAGGATTATCAACAGAACCCAACCAGGATCCGATCAATTTAAAGCCGAAAGCGGCTTGCTCATCGGTTCGCTCCATTTGCATTAAAAAAAGGAATAAACCTTTGGATGTCCGAGCTCCATGGTATATCCAAAACCAACTTTGATCTTGCCGGGGACGAAAAAATGCCGCGGGTTTATCATTTTGCGTTTGACCGTAATAAAATTCTACGGATGCATTAGCCGCACGCCTTCCATGCTGCAACGCAATCGAATTGTTAACTATCGTGGCGTCAATGTGGCGACCGCCTTTGATCCGACCGATCCATGTATCTCCAAACAACCACAGGATCTTTTCATTTGAAAGCATTATCGAATAGGCACCATCAGCACCTGTCCAGCCCTTCTCGTTTGAAAAAAGTGCTTCATAATCGGGAAGAATCTCAACAGATATATTCGGCCGCGGCGAACAGGCCACCATAATAATAAGTGGCAATATCCACCATATGCTCGCAATTAATTTAATTCTGTCAATTCGTTTCATTTATCTGATAAAAATGCGATGTTCAGTCTCTTTTGCCAAGAGCCGCAAAAGGTTTTATGTTTGAGGCGACATCGAATAGCACTTGGTGCAGGGAGTAAAGCGTAAAGATAATGGTAAAATACATATTTTTCAACGCTATGCGCTTTGCGCTATGCCCTATGCTTTATGACCCGCTGAGAAGCTGCCGCAGGCGGACCAAATTGAAGCTAACCATCCAGCTTAATGCTACCACCATACAGAATCACCCCCCGGGGAGTCTTGTTCAATGTATATTCAATAGGCTTGGTAAAAAGAGGATCATCAACCACATAGCGCAGAAAATCATCACGAAAATCAGGATGTGCAATACTGGCAATCGCCAGTGCTTTTTCACCGCTGGTCAATTCGCGAAGGTCGGCAATGCCCCATTCTGTCACAATCGCGACCCCATCGTAGGCACTGGCCGTCAGGCTGATACCCGGTGGATGCATCCTCGTAATTTTCGATTCCCCTTTTTTGGTCAGACTTTTGAAGGCGATAATCGGAGTGCCGTATATTCTGTTGTTCAGCGCCCGGATGAAATCCGGCTGTCCGCCGACCCCACCATAATATCTTCTGGGATCGATAAAATCAGCCCAGACATTGCCAAACATATCCACACCTATGGCAGTGTTTACCGAAATGAAGGGCGCGTTTTTCTGGATGGTATCGGCCGAGTTCGTATACGCTGATGGGCGCATCTGAACCCCGGCGCGCATATGAACGAAATCATACAGTTCTTTAGAGCCCATAATCAGACTGGTGGTGCTGTAACCTAAATTTGCCTTCTTTTTGCGATTGGTGACAATGCCTTCCTTTTCCAAAAGCATTAGCCCGTCCCCATAAAGTTCGGTCTGGACGCCCAGATCCTTGTAATGCGCATCCCTAATGGTTCCTACTACGGCATCCGGAATCTTGCCGATCCCCACCTGCAGCGTGATGCCGTCATCGATAAAATGATTGGTAATCAGCTCGCCGATGCGGAGCTCCTCGGCCGATAAATTATCAAAATCCGGTGCCGCAAAATCGTATACCGGCTGGACCTCCGCTTCGATCAGGTAATCAATGGATTGGGCATCCACCACACTCTGCCCCTGGGTAAACGGCATGCTGGGGTCCAGCTCTGCGATGACCACCGCTGCATGATCAATGGCTGTATGCAAGGCT
>JASFPE010000520.1:0-4037 GCA_050116155.1 Desulfobacterales bacterium | reverse complement strand
TTGATGTACGAATTGATCACCGGACACCCGCCATTTTATCCAGAGATAACCCCAGCAAAAATCCGCCACGAAATCCCATTGCCGTTAAACCAGAAACTTGAACAATTGCAGCTCGACATAAATATTCCCGGTCGGCTGGAAGAACTAGTTGCAGAAATGCTGGCCAAAACTGCCCAAGAGCGCCCGACTGACATGCAAGCCGTAGGCAACACCCTGCAGGAAATACAGCAAAACATCGCAATGCAAACGCTGCCGCCTGCGCGTCAACGACCCAGTGCACCATCTGAGCATCTGTTGAAATCCGAAACGGAAATTATCATGCCCCGACAGGTTTCGATAAGAGACAAAAAACCGATGCGATCAGATGAAAAGCGGCGACGTTTTTTTGGCGTCCTTGGATTGGTATCGGTTTTTTTGCTGGTACTTGCCGGCGGAGGCTGGCTGCTGCATTATCTTTCCAATCACCCGATTAAACCGGTTAAAACAGGTGAACCCAGGATTCAGCCAATACCCCAGCCAAAAGCGTCACCCGTGCCAGAAGCGATCATCTCGCCGCCTGAAGCAGAAGATCCGGCCAAGCTGGCCGCCGCAAAGCTAGCCGCAGAACAAAAGATGGGTGAATTTATCAATTTAAAAAACGAACTTGATAACAAAGGTGCAGCCCAATGGGGCAGGGCCAGGTATACCGAAATGGTCGCTTTTGCCAAAAAGGGCGACCAATTTTTACTGGACCAAGCATACAGTTCAGCGGCCCATAATTATTCAGCAGCCATCGCGGAAGCAATCACCCTTGCTGATCAATCCGATGAGGCCTTGGAAAAGCTTTTGGAACAGGGGCATCAGGCCTTGGATGAGGGTGATGGTGCCCGCGCGCTGGAAAACTACCGTCTGGCTTTGATGATCGATGCCCACAGCGATGCCGCTCAACTGGGCCTGAAAAGAGCCAAAACGATCGAAGCCGTGATGAAACTGATGGCCTCCGGACGTCAGCATGAAAAAAACAACAAGCTCTCATTTGCCCTTACGGATTATGGCGAAGCCTTGCGCCTGGATCCTGAATCAGAAAAAGTGAGGCATGCCTTGAATCGGGTTAAAACATTGATCAAAGAACGCGAATTTGCAGCGCTGATGTCTGACGGCCTGACGGCCTTGCACAATAACGACTATCCGTTAGCAAGAACCAAACTGCTGGAGGCAAAGTCTTTCAAACCCGCTTCCCAAGAAATCCGGGATGCGCTGAACCAAGTCGATGAAGGGCTGCGACTCGCCCGCATAGAAAAGCTGCGCCAAACAGCCCTGGCGGCCGAAAAAACAGAGAATTGGGAGCAGGCCCTGAGCGCCTATTCGGAAGTGTTGCAAATCGATGAGTCCATTGAGTTTGCTTCGATCGGCAAACAACGGTCTGTAGAGCAGATCCAGATCGCGAAACGAATAAAACATTACCTGGAAAAACCGAACAGCCTGGCATCTGATCGACAACTGCAAAATGCCATTCTGCTGCTAAACCAGGCCAGTCAAATTAAACCCAAAGGGGCGCGCCTGGCGGCCCAAATCGAAAAACTATCCCGACTCGTTGACGCTGCGCAAACACCGATTAAAGTAACGATCACGTCAGACAATTTCACCGATGTGGCGGTTTACAAAATCGCCCGCCTGGGAAAGTTTTCAGTAAAGGAGCTGAATTTAAAACCCGGCACCTATACCGTTGTTGGCGCACGAGACGGCTATCAAGATGTCCGCCAGAAAATTGTAATCAAAGCCGGACAGGAACCGGTACAAATCTCCATCATCTGCAAGGTTAAACTGTGAAGCATGGTTATAAAATACGGGGAATGAATCAGGATCGGGAAGTTGCCGAAGAAAACTTCCCTATTGTTGTCGGAGGTTCGCCAACTGCCGATATTATACTCAAAGACCTCGAGGCGCATGTGGATGTGGCCTATATCGGATTGGCAGATGGCCACCCGTTTGTCCAGGCAGCAGAATCCGAAACATCGGTGTGGTTCAACGACAAAAGACTGCAAGGATCCGTTTGGCTATATCACGGTGATACGCTTCGCGTGGGATCGTATCGGATCCGTATGCAGGTTGAAAAAAATGAGATTGTCTTCCACATCAGCGAATCGGAGACCAGCCAAGAGGCTCCGTCTCCCATTCAACCGTCAGTCACCGGTGAAACAATTCGAATTGAACCCATCTCGTTTCGCTCACAGCCGCGCGGTCGACGTTCGAAATCTGTGATAGCTTTAAAATGGCTTGGCGGAATCGCGCTCACAATCTTTTTTGTGGCCCTTAGCGTCTCAATATGGTTTGTATTTACGGCCAAACAGGTTGTTATTCGAATCGATCCGCAACCGGATCGGGTCTCGATCTTTGGCAGCCTTGCTGCGCCTCGGATCGGCAACAACTATTTGCTCAGAAGCGGCAATTATATTTTAGAGGCTGAGAAGGCCTGTTATCAACCGTTGCGCCATCAATTTCGGGTAAGCGAGGCCAAAAGCCAGAAAATAAACCTGAAGCTGGCCAAACTTGAGGGTCGCATCTCGATTCAGGCACATTCATCGAACAATCCCTCGCAGGTTATCAGCGGTGCCAAAGTATATATAGACCGCACTGAGGTCGGCGTGACACCGCTTGGCGAACTGCCGGTAGCAGCCGGGCTACGGCATCTGACCATAGCAGCCCAAAATTTTCAGGAATTTGATTCCGCGTTGACCATCAGGGGGTGCGACGAGCTCCAGGCCATGAATATCGCTCTCGTGCCAGACTGGTCCGATATAAAAATTATTTCCATACCACCGGTTGCTGACGTGCACATCGATGGGAAACTGACCGGCAGAACGCCCCTGAAGCTGCAATTGTCTGCCGGAACCTACCAGATAAAGGTCAGCGCAGATCGATATAAAACCTGGATGTCTGAGCTGCTCGTGCAACCCAATCAACCCCAGGTACTGGACAATATTCGTCTGCAGCCGGCAGATGCAATCTTAACCGTCCAAACAGATCCCGCCGGAGCGAATGTAATGATTGATAACCGCTATATCGGGCAGACACCGGTGAAAACACAGATCTCTCCCGACACCCGGCACAAGATTCAGATAACCAAAGCCGGTTATGAAAATGCGTTCCGCAAAATACAATTGGCCAGCGCGAGTTCAAAAAAAATCAACGTGACGCTGAAGCCTCTCATGGGGGTTATTTATTTGAACGTCGAACCGGACGATGCAGAGCTTGTCATCGATGGAAAATTGCGGGGCAAGGTGCCCCCGGAGCTTCGACTCGTGGCCATCGAACACCATCTGGAAATTCGGAAAAATGGATATCGTTCTCAGCACACCCGTATCACGCCACGACCCGGGTTTGCTCAGAAATTGAATATCACCCTGAAGCCAGAAGCTCCGGAACAAACAACTCCACGAGACATCATCCATGCTAAAAATGGCTATACCCTAAAATTAATCCCTCCGGGCGTATTTACGATGGGGTCGTCACGACGGGAGCAAGGTCGCCGCTCCAATGAAACTCTGAGAAAAATAGAGCTCAAACGTCCTTTTTATATGGGGCTAAAAGAAATCACCAATGAAGAATTTAAAAAATTTTTAGCCACCCATAATTCGGGGACGTTCAAACAAAAAAGCTTAAACCAAAATGCTCAGCCGGTGGTTCAAATTACCTGGGAGCAAGCCGTGCTGTTTTGCAACTGGTTAAGCGCCCAGGATTCACTGCCACCGGCATATTTAAAAAAAGGCGATCACATCGTTGCCGCCAAACCCCTGACAACCGGCTATCGACTTCCGACTGAAGCAGAATGGGAATACTGTGCTCGCTATGCAAACAAAGGCGCCACACAAAAATATCCCTGGGGAAATAAATTTCCCCCAGAACCCAATTCCGGAAACTTTGCCGACAACTCCGCAAAAGACTTGCTGAATCATTATATGGAAACATATAATGACGGATATCCTGTAAGCGCACCCCCGGCAGAATTTAAGGCCAATAAACTCGGGTTGTTTGATTTTGGCGGTAACGTTGCCGAG
>JASFPE010000519.1:0-4039 GCA_050116155.1 Desulfobacterales bacterium | reverse complement strand
GCCGGTATACGAACGAGACACCCATTTTGCGCTTTAAAGGGATGCAGCCATAGCGACATGTGATAGTAAGTCTCCCCGTCGTCTATCATCCATCCGGTAGGAAGACCGGGTAGCCGAGCCTTGCCAAGGGCTTGATCGAGCTTGGTTGCGCTCAGGATCTGTTTTCCTTGATGCCGACCGCCGTTGCGCAAAAGCTTAACGAGTTTGGCGAGTTCGTCCAGGTTTGGGAGCATGCCGCCCCCGAGTTTTGGAATACCTTGCATGCCGTTGAGCTCTTTCGTTTGAAGGACAGGCATACGCGCGATCCCTATGGGCTGGAGTACTTCCCGGGTAATAAAACTCCACAGGTCTGCACCCGGACCTTCCTTGCTCTTTATAAAACGATCCATTGCGATAGCAAGGACAAATGTATCGGTTGTGCGGTAACGAAAAACTTCGCCGGGTCCCCAGGGATAATTGCCAAACGCTGCAATCAACTTTAGTTTTTCATTTGTTGTTTGGGCTTCATAAATCCTGCCGGCCAGCCTTCCGGGAATAGTGCCGCCAGGCCAATAGATCCGATCACCTTTCACCACGGCTTTATGCCCTCTACCCTTTACGGTGAGTACACAACCGTTTTGGATCAGCTCATAGGTAAAACTTATGGTTTGATTGGGAAATCCACAGTTGGAATTATCAATTTTTACAGTTGTCTCCCATATTCCGGATACGTCTTCACACTTTTCTTCTTCTGCTAAATTTTCTTCTGCTGCTAAATATGAAAAGTGCATCAATAGCAAACCAACTACAACAGGTATTATTCCTTCAATTACGATTAGCTTTTTGATGTTCTTCATATTGTAGATATATACCAAGCAGATTTCAAACTATCAAATGCATAGATTCTTTAGGGCAAATCACTTAATTTTAGCTATACTTCACCTTTTCTATCATACCTCTGCATGTGTTCTATTATTTCCCCGATTGTTCCTCTCATATCTTTGAGCACCGGGTCAGATTTTTCGGCCCATATTCTCTCCTCGTCGTTGGACCTTACTATTGAAACAAGTTTTACGCTCGATATGTAGAGCCTGTGGTAGAGGATGTTGAGTTCGCTCAGCCACTCCCAGTCTCTCATCATTCTCTGACTTTCAAGATATTCGGCAGCCAGTGAAGTCATGAACGTATGCTGAAAAAGGGAAAGCTTCAGCCATACCAGGACTTCCAGTGAGGTTATCCCTTGTTTTTTCATTCTTCCTCGCAGTATTCTGAAGAACATATGCCGACTGAGGTCGTCTCTCAAGCCCTCCAGGGCGCTGATCCCGTATAAATATCGCTTTTTCGGTTCTTTTGTGTAAGCAGCAGCATCACCTTTGATCTTCTTCACTATTCTTTCCCGCACCAATTCTTGGATCGTCTTTTCGTCCATTTGAGGTTTGCCGGTCCGCAAATAGACCATTGTGATGTATCTTAGCTCCGGACGAAGTCGTTCCATACTACTTTTGAAGTTCGACAGGGGACGCTGCAAGTATTTCTCCATCCCACGCCATCCGGCAACCGGAGCATTAATCCACAACTTATCAGCAGACCTATCCATACCGACGACAACAAAAGAATGTGTGTCGGGTCTGAATTTCTTTGTCAATCCTTCCCACCAGAATGCCCGGATTCCGCTTGGGGCAACGATCTTTCCTTCCCGCTCCTCTTTTTTCTTCGGTGTCCATCCCAGGTATGTCTGAACCGGCACGCCTTGTCTGAGGTATCCTTCCACTCTGTCCAAGTACTCTTTCCATGCGGATTCGCGGTCCATTCCTTTCGGAATGACCTTCTTCTCAAAGGAGAGGCCGTATAGGTAGCCCAGCCATTCAAAATCCGCTTCCTTCCAAAACGCAAATGGCAAAGCAAGGGAGTGCCGGAAATAAAAAAAGCCATAGGGGTTTGTGGCATAATACACCGACTTCGGGTATGTCATTCCTTGCACGAAGGAGCCAAGAACCATGGCTCTTGACGTCAGCTCTCAGTCAAGATGCGACCTTTGCACCACATAAGGAACTCCCTCAACGACTATCTTTCCCGAGTCGGCTGCGAATGAAGGAGTTGCAAGTATCAGGAAAATAAAAAGCAGGGAAGACGGTCTGATAAAATTGTAGCGTGACATGAGATCACCCCCTTAATATGGAAAAGAAAAAAAATTGATGTTGTCGGTCAGATGGTTTCGAAGTCACCCCCGCGGCCGTGTCCGTCTGCGAAACGACCTGCGCCCCGTCGCGCTTCCTCTCGAAGCGGTCGATAGCCCTCAATCGCCTCGTTGCGCAGCGCTTCAGTCAGTTCCAGATCCCACTGACGGTGGCACGACATCCTGTCCGCACGCAGGCATACTTGTGGGAAGCGCGCGATCTCGACCGCCAGGCTCTGGGCTTCTGCACGCGCCTGGCCGTGGGGAACGACACGGTTGGCCAAACCCCACGCCAGCGCCTCATCAGCGCCCACCGGGCGTCCTGTCAGAATCATGTCCAGTGCGTGACTGGCTCCAATGAGTCTGGGTAAGCGCACCGTGCCACCATCGATAAGCGGCACACCCCAACGCCTGCAGAAAACACCAAATATGGCATCAGCCTCCATGATCCGAAGGTCACACCACAGGGCCAGTTCAAGGCCGCCCGCCACGGCGTATCCGTCCACGGCTGCGATCACCGGCTTGGTTAAAAGGCGGCGCGATACACCCAGCGCACCATCACCTTCGGGTTGGTATGAATCCGGAAAGCCTTCGGCTGTAAACTCCTTGAGATCCCAGCCAGCGCAGAAACATCCACCGGCGCCGGCAAGTACTGCCACAGCCGACGATTCGTTCTGTTCAAAGGCCTCAAAGGCCTCCAGAAGCTCACTGGCGGTCTCTTCATTCACCGCGTTTCGTCGTTCGGGACGGTTCAGGATTACCGTAGTAACCGGGCCGCTTTGTTCAACCAATACCTTCATCGTTGTTCCTCCAATTAGAACCTATCTCAAAAACGCGTCTAAGTGCCCATGGCGGCGTTGCAGATCGGCTCAAAATGCTCACATTCTACCGTGTATGCTCCGCTTTTGAGCCGCCCCGCGCTTGTTGAACTCATTAGTTTAAAAAATCAAGATGTGAAATCCCGCTTATTTCTAGCGGGGCCCTGAACCCTTAGCAACATTTTTGAGATAGGTTCTAGTGTTTTAGGGCATTGAATTAAGCTAGCTTTTCCTGTCAAGATTTTCAAGCTGTTTTTCGAAAACTGCACGTTGGGATTCCAATTCATCGGAATCGTTTTCCAGTTCATCGAAGAGCCGATCAATTTCCGTTTGGCGCACATGAATAGCCCGCGATAATTCGGCGATGCGCGAGCCATCGCGATTCTCGGTGGCCTGTTGCATGGACTGGTTCAGCTGGTCGAGCTCTTGTTCGCAGGCATCGATGCGGCTTTCCAGCGCTGCCATATGAGCTTCCAGTGGTTTAACCACTTTGGCACGCTGGGAAATAATTTCTGAACGCCGGCGACGGATATGTTTTTTGCTCTGTGTAGGGGTATCGGATTTTGCTGCTTCGGGATGATCATCTTCGAGTTTTAACGCTTTGCGAATTTCGTCCCCCCATCCGCCTTTATCCAGGAAACGTTGATAGCTTCCGTCAAAATTTTCGATTCCGGTATCCTGAAATACGATCAGCCGCTCGGCCAAGGCGTGCAGAAACATTTCATTGTGCGTGACGATAATAACGGTCCCTTCGAAACTATCGATGGCCGCCAGCATGGCATCGCAGGCCTCGATATCCAGGTGGTTGGTAGGCTCATCCAGCAGCAACAAATTGACGGGCGTGACCAGAACTTTTCCCAGCATCACGCGGCTTTTCTCACCGCCGGAGAGTACACTGATTTTTTTGAGCGCATCATCGCCCGAAAACATCATCGCCCCGCAGGCATTGCGGGCCCGTTGTCTGTCCACATCCGGATTTGACCTCATGATTTCTTCTTCAACCGTCAGGGAAGGGACCAGGCTTTTTATGTTTGTTTGCTCAAAAAAGCCTTTTCTGATTTCAGGA
>JASFPE010000518.1:0-4053 GCA_050116155.1 Desulfobacterales bacterium | reverse complement strand
ACCGTTAACACCCCGGCGATGTTGCCGTCGACCCGAATCGGTGCGGCCACATAGAGCACCTTGGATGAAGGATCCTCAATGTTTTCCGCGGTGGTCCGGGCGCCATATTTGCCCTGCAAGGTTAAATAAACGTCGCGCCAGTTGCTGTAGTCGGCGCCGACATTCTTTTTGTTTTTGGAGTCAAAAATGATTTTACCGGATGTATCCGTGATATACACAGACACATCCACATTGGCTTTGACCAAATGGTATACCTGTGAGTTTAGTGGCCGGGAGCAGGCTTCGACAAAGCCCTGATACCATTTGTCCGGATCGAATTGGTTGGCCGCCATTTCGCGCCCAACCAAAACCGCCAGGATATTGGCCTGATCCACCAGCGGCTCTTCGACACCCTCGAGGTAGCGGGTGCGCAGGTTATCCAGCACCCAGTTGATCGGATAGGAAAAACAAAGAATGAAAATAATCAGATAAGAAAAAAAAATGCGCGTTCCCAGTCTCATAAATCCTCTTTTAATGCGTAACCGACCCCCCGATGGGTAATGATGGGGTCGATCTCCGGCTTTATGGTTTTCATTTTGGCCCGAATGTTTTTGATATGGGCATCCACCGTGCGGTCCATACTGGCCTCCGGTTCATCCCATGCCATCTCCATAAGTTGATCGCGGGAGTATACATGTCCCGGACGGTGAATGAGAATTTTTAAAAGATTGTACTCATAGCGTGAGAGTTCCACCGGCACGCCAAAATAAGAAATCTGGCGTCTGGATTCGTTTATCTGGAAGGCCTGACTCGTCGGTGGCGCCGCTGCCGGTTGCTGAATGCGCCGCAGCACAGCTTTGATGCGTGCGGAAAGCTCTCTGGGACTGAAGGGCTTAACCACATAGTCATCGGCGCCGATTTCAAGTCCCACCACCCGGTCAACTTCATCGGCCCGGGCAGTTAAAAAAATAATCGGAAGGCTGTGAGTCTCACGGATTTTTTTACACAACTCCATGCCATTGATATCCGGCAGACCGATATCCAGAACAATCAGGTCAACGGCCTCTTTTTCCAATAGCGAAATAACCGGCTTTCCGGAGGCAAGACAATGGGTCTCAAACCCATCGGTTTCCAGCGCATACTGAATGGTTTCGGCAATCGCCCGTTCATCTTCAACGATTAAAATTTTAGGTTTCATGGCTTCTATAATTTATCTAAAATAGTCTACCGCGCTATACGGTTTTTAATCCTCTGCCATCCCGATTGCATTAAAAATATCGCCGCGACAACCATGAGGCACCCGCAGATTACCATCCCACTGTGTTCGATAAATCTAAACCCGTTTTTGCTATAGGCGGCATTGATCAGAGGAATCCCCAGGGTAACGAGGCCATACCAAAACAGCGGTATCAAACCAGCGGCGGCCCAATGGTTATCACCGGATAAAGCTAAATTCCGCCTGAAACCAGTACCGCGCTTTTTCGCCGTTGCCCGAAGATAATGATGCGTGGTTTTCATTATTATCCTATAAAACAGGCACAAAAAAAAGAAATAAATCACCACGCCTTCCAGACGATGCACGCGCTGCACAGTGAGCCAGCCGCAGTAAATATCCGCGTCGTAAACATAAATGGAAAATAAGATGCGCAGCGCATTGACCGGAATCGTCACCAGATAGGCGCTTAGTGCGCTGATGGTCAGCCATCCAATTTTTTCCCGAATGCGCTTGAAGTAATGAAGGCCGGAAAACACGGCCGTACAAAACGCGATAATGAGAAAATTGACACCGGCACAGGCCGGAGCAATGATAACCCGCAGCTTATGGTTGACAAACCCGGCACCGGTCTCGCTCTCAAAGGGGATCCCGCCGATCCACTCCACCAGTCCGGCAGTGGGACCCAAAATCCAGATAAGGTCGTCACTTCCGGCCCGGCTGTAATGATACTTCAACCCGATTGCGATCATCAGGGCAAGCAAATAGAAAATTGCGTTCTTCAAAACGAGTTCCTTAATCTTATTTGGCTCTGTTATCATGCTTTGTGCGACCTTTCGAGGTTGGATACGCAATTGTTTTTTTCTAGCTATCTAAAAAGCACAAGTAATAATGAAATAAATACCAATTTGATGTCACTGGATTCACTTACTTAGTGAGGATAACCACAATATTTTCTGTACACGACAATCATCGTAAAAACTAGCGCAAACATAACCAGCAAGATGGTCATTTCAGGCTCTGGAACCGTAGCAACAGAACCACCCACTGCCAGATTGGATACATGCAACGGCAACGGAAGCGGCTGATCGACGTCCTGGCTATTGCCTTCCGGATTAACAACGACATCATTTACGGCAATAAACGATGTATAGTCGGTGAGCAGATTGTAGGTTAGACCAAGACTGGTAACTTCCGCCCGATGTTCCGGATTCAGTCTTTGAAAATTAAAATCCGACAGCCTTCCGATCCGGGTACGGGCCCAAAGAAAGCGCAGGGCACGGTTGGTTTCCAGCGGCTGTGTTTCAGCCACATAAAAAGTTTGCGTATATTCTGCCCTTCCGCCGGTGCCTCGAAGTTCGATGGTCCCACCGGCCGTACCGCGCCATTTGCCGAATACAATCACCGGGCGTTTGGCAAATAGGTCGGGGATGCTATTGGGTTCGATATCATAGGTTTCAAAACCGTTATAGGTAACAGCGATGTTGGTTAATACCGGTGATTGAATGTAATGCCGCAGTTTTTGGGCCGCCGCAGGCGCCTCTTGGGGTTGGGTCACCACAAAGGGCTCTCCCAGTCCGGCTTTGGCCATACCTTCGATGAGGTATCGGTTCACACCGCTTCCGATGCCAAAGGCAAAGACATTGGTGTTGTTCAGATTATTCTGGATCTCTTCAAACACATCCCGCTCGGCGCCGATATAGCCATCGGTGACGATAATCATGCTTCGGGAGAAGGCTTCATCATGGGGTAATGAGAACCCTGTTTTCAAAGCACGCAATAGTTCGGTTCCGCCACCCCCTTTTTGTTTATCTATCAGTCCAATGGCCTGTCGAATATTTTGAGCTGTGGCCGGAACCGATGTGTCTGCCATCAGCTGGGAGCCACCGGCAAAAAGAATGACGTTGAAGGTGTCGGTGGGCCTCAGATTGCCGATCAGATCTTTTAATAATTTTTTGGCAGTGTTGAGGGGAAATCCATGCATCGAACCGGAAACATCCACCACAAAGACATATTCTCTGGGTGGAATATCTGCTTGCAAAACCCGCTCCGGTGGCTGGACCATCAATAGAAAAAAATTTTCATCTTCACCTTCAAACAACATCAAGCCGGATTGAATTTCTTTGCCGGCCAATCGGAATTTTAAAATATAGTCGCGATCGCCACTGAAGCGCTCCGCATTCCTGAGTGCCACGATGGCCACGGATTCGCTTTCCCAGAAAATTTCGGTGTCATGAGACGTACACCGTATTTCCTGCAGGGCGATGCCGGTTGAAATGGTGACCCCGATATTAAATCGGGACTGGGGCTTACTGCCCTCCTGAAAATAGGGACTTTTAATCCATTGGTCGTTTTCCGGTGCCTCGGCCTCCGGTTGATTCGAGTATCGCGGACCCACAACCGTCGGGTAGACAAATTCATAGGTTCCGTCAGTCGGCACCAGCAGCTCGGTATAATGCAGTTCAATATCAACAGTATCTCCGGGCATAATATTGGCCACATCCATACTGAACACATTCGGCCGCTGTTGCTGCAACAACGAAGCATTTTTGCCTTGCGTTTTGGCTTCGTCAAATTCATTTTTTGCAGCCTGCCGCTCCTTGATCCGGGCTTCAATGACCTGCTCGCCGACGGTCATGGTCATGCCATGCACCGCCGTCCGGGTTGATGCCGGGAAAATATAGCGGGCATTAATCGGACGGGTTCCATCATTGGAATACTTTTGCATGATGCGCACATCGGCAATAACACCGCTGATATTTACCATGACATTGGTCTCCTTCAGGGGAAACTGATCCACGGATGGATCCCCGTTTTCAATAAAAAAATACGGCGAAAGGGTCAGATCAGCGCTGGCCTCT
>JASFPE010000517.1:0-4069 GCA_050116155.1 Desulfobacterales bacterium | reverse complement strand
ATTAGCAGGACAATAAAAATATTCAATATTTATATGCGGTAAAAATTTGTTTGCCCTGCCTATCCTGCGTCTGTGCAATAAATTATAAATTTTATGGGGAAAAAGAATAATGAAAATTTGTATTGTCGGCACAGGAGCGATGGGCAGCGTTTATGCCGGATTGCTTGCAGCTGCGGGCAATGAGGTGTGGGCTGTCGATCGATGGGCGGATCATATCGCAGCCATCCGCAAAAACGGCCTCAAAATTGACGGCAAAAGCGGCGATCGTACGGTACCGCTCAATGCCACCATGGATACGGCAGAGGTCGGTTTCTGTGATCAGGTCATCATCGCCACCAAAGCCATGGATGTAGCCCAGGCAGCGGAATCCACCCAGGCGCTGCTGGGACAGGACACAGACGTGTTGACAATTCAAAACGGCCTGGGCAGCGCTGAAAAAGTAGTCGGCATCCTCGGCACCAAACGGGTGATTGTCGGCATTGCCGGGGGCTTTGGTGCATCAATCAAAGCGCCTGGCCACGTTCACCATTGCGGTATGGAATTTGTTCATCTGGGAGAATTGAAGGGCCCGGCAACACCGCGACTCGAAAAAGTGGCCATTGTCTGGCGAGATGCGGGTTTCAATGTGACAACCTATGATGACGTTGATCAGCTTATCTGGGAAAAGTTGATCTGCAATGTCTGTTACAGCGGGACCTGTACCCTGACCGAAATGACCATCGGTGAGGTTTTAAAAGACGATAATGCCTGGCGGGTGGCATCCGGCTGTGCAGCAGAGGCCTTCCACGTTGCCAGGGCGCACGGTGTTATCATTGGTTTCGATGATCCCATTGATTTTGTTCATAATTTCGGAGCCAGAATTCCAGATGCACGCCCCTCAATGTTATTGGATCACCTGGCGGACAGGCCGAGTGAAATCGACGTCATCAACGGTGCGATACCCGTGCAGGGGAAAAAGTGCGGTGTGCCGACACCGTTCAATACAGCTGTATCAGCGCTAGTGCGCGCAAAAGAGGCGCGCCTGGGTCTGCGTTGAGGAATTTCTTTTCAGCTAGAGCGGTCAAAATCAGTATACTTTGAATATTAAATTGATATTCGAAAGTATTTATCCTAAATTTCCAATTACGCATGCTCATCTGACTCCGGAGTTCATAGCTTACTAACGCCAATCTCGGCAAATCATCTCACATACAATTGTACTCACGCTGGATATGCCTGCCTCTCACTGCGGTAGATTCTTTTGAAAAAGGAAGTCATTAATTATGAAACGCTCATTAAAATTACCGGCGCCATCTCTAGCATGCGAGATCCAGAGGAGGTGGTTTTAGTAACCGTCGAAACTGTCAAAACCGCTTTGGATGTTAAAGGTTGTACGCTGTTTTTAATTAACCGTAAGACCAATGAATTGAAGATCGCGGCTTCATATGGACTGAGTGATAATTATTTGAACAAGGGACCCATCAGCTCTATGAAATCCATTGCCGAATCTCTGAATGAGGGACCGGTCGCCATTTATGATGTTTCCGATGATCCGAGGATACAATATCCCGAAGAAGCACAAAAGGAAGGCATCGCTTCCATATTATCCGCCCCGATGACCGTTCACGGCAATGTGATTGGAGCCCTGCGAGTCTATACGTCTGAACCCTGGGAATTTACTTTGGAAGATGTGAATTTTGTTCAAGCAGTAGCCCAGATTGCAGGGATGGCCATAGATTTGTGCCGGCTGAACAAGGGATACAAGAGCAGTATAGAGGTTTTGAAAACGATACGAGATCAAAAGCAAGCCGCAGCGACCTGACTGCATTTTGCTCAAGCGCTCTCTTCAAAGGGCAACTCATGCGGGAGAGTCTTGAGCAAGCTGCTCAGGCGGACGGGATAACCATATGAAGACAAATAAAAAGAGCACTCCATTTTTTCGATGAAATGCCCTTTTTTGTTTTTAGAGCAAGCTGTTAAACGGGTGTGACATTAACGGCGCGAGGACCTTTTTCGCCTTCTTCTATTTCAAATGTGACTTGTTCGCCCTCCTTGAGAGATTTAAAGCCGGATTTATTGATCCCTGAAAAATGCACGAAGACATCCGGTCCGTCTTCTTGTTCGATAAATCCGAAACCTTTCTTCTCATTAAACCATTTTACGACTCCATTTGGCATCTTGGCACCCTCCTTGCTAAAAATTAATGAATGTTTCATACTTCAGGATGCCATTTTGACAAATGGATCATTCCTTCAGACTGAAACTACTAATAAGAAAAACCGCTATGACTATTTTAATGATATACAGTTCTTTTAAGAAAAATCAAGTGAATAGTGACGAATTTTTCGCATGGCAATCCTGTTTCTTAAATTTTGGATGTCCTCTGGAATTCTTCTGTCTCATCGGTTTGCGTCAGAATTTTACATTTTATCAATAGGTTATTAGCTTCATCAAACGCGATTTCAAACACTTTTTCTCTTTATCTATACCTGAGCGTCAGTTTTCAATACATTGAATCGGCCGGTTTTGAGCGCTTCAAGCAACTCCTGTTCATCTCCAATGTCATTTTCGAAAACAGTCACCCATTTGCCAACTTCATCGATCCGGTGGGCATCACTGCCGCCCGTGCCCGGCAGGCCTATCGTTTCGGCCACCTTGCGGGCCATATCGTTCTCATCATCGGACAGTTTACCGTTTCCGATCTCAATCGCATCGACAAAATCAAATACCTTGCGCTGGCAGGCCTGTTCAACAGTCATCTGGAGCTGACCGATACCAAAGGTTTTAAACCCGCGGAAAGGATGCGCCGCAATCATAAATCCACCGGCTTTCTTTACTGCTTCACGAAGCTCTTGGATCGTCAGTAATTCTTTAATGTCTTCGTCAAATCCAAAAACCAGGATATCTCCCTGATTGGTAGTAAATTCATTGCCTCGGAATACCTTAAGGTCTCCTTCTTCAGCCAGTCTGGCGGCATCCTCTGCCGCCCACACAACTTGATGCTCGGTCAGACAAATACCATCCAGCTTCAGCTGTTGAGCCCTTTGAATCAACTCTGAAAGGCCGAGATGGCTGCATGCGGAACGCGGTGCCGTGTGAATATGCAGGTCAATACGCATTCATTCGCTCCCTGTATCAGGCCAATTGGATTTCAGGGTGGTCCTCTATCCAGGTTTGGATAAACTGCTCCTGATCCAAACCCGGATCATTTTGGAGGGATTCCCACATGGCTTTAGACAGTCGGGCTTGATCGAGACAATGTCCGCATTCAGTCATGATTTCGGCAAAGTGTTCACAACCCTTGCGCCCGATTTCTTTCATCACACGCCGTTCCCAACCTTCCTCACGCAAGGACATGCCAACGGCAGTCTGCAGCACAGGCTCCGCTTGAGGGCAAATAGAATTTGTGTAGCGTTTCATTTTGCCCTCGATAGCCAATATTTCTCCATCGGCGATACGCACATCCATAGCGATCTCCATACTGTAAATATGGTCGTCCTGGATACCATTGAATCGGATCGTCTGCTCATCCAAAAATTCAGCTGAAATCACATGGCTGCGGTTGAGTGTGATCATTACTTTCTCCTTATTTAAAGGTCTAGCCCCTGCATGAGAGGGCTGTCGTCTTGAAAGGCCACGCAGCTATGTATCAGCCTTGGATTGGCTTTAACCATCTCCCTGATGTTTTCCAGCTTTTCTTCACCTTCAAGTTTCTCTCCTGCCTGAACCA
The DNA here is from genome assembly GCA_050116155.1 of Desulfobacterales bacterium. Lineage (GTDB taxonomy): Bacteria > Desulfobacterota > Desulfobacteria > Desulfobacterales > JAHEIW01. The sequence goes on along the minus strand of JASFPE010000517.1, from coordinate 360 downwards.
CCGGGCGCGTAAAATTCAGTATAACCGCATTGGCGCTCTCCAGCACGGCATGGGCCAACAGCGCACATCCATCGGGGCCACCGAGCAAACCGTGCACAATTTTACGCAGTCCGGAGCCAATTCTGACACCCTCCACTTTTTTAATTAATTCGCCTGCCGGCTGCCAGGCCCGGGGCACATGTCGTGTCAGCTCGGCCTTGGCTTCCACAATCTCAAGATCCGGCAACTGGACTTTTAGATTGACTTCAGCCTTAAGAAGATCGTCGCACAGTCGCCACGAAACCGCCAGGCTACCGTCAGGTTGGGGCTCAACTTCAACCACTTTATTTCTCAAAAAACGTACCGTCATAGTATTCTCCT
>JASFPE010000516.1:0-4073 GCA_050116155.1 Desulfobacterales bacterium | reverse complement strand
ATATCGGCAACCGAAGCGCCGGCATAGCCTTTTTGGGAAAATACTACGGTAGCCGCTTCAAGAATACGATTTTTTCTCTCTTTTTTTAGTTTGTGGTCAACAATCAACTGGATTCACCCTTAACTACTTGACCAATTGGTCAAGTAGTTATATTATATTATTTTAATAATATAATAATATTATTATTTAGGAAAAAGTTTAATGACCGACCGGTCGGTCAAATATTAGGCCTTAATACAAACTTTGTCAAGCAAAAAGGGGGGAATAATCTAAAAAGCAGGGACGCCAGGACATACTAAATACGGAGTAAACAATAACCCGTCATTAACTTGTTCATTATTATCTAAAAAGATTGTACCTGAAGATGCACCATAAAGCCCATAATCCGTCTTGCCAATTAATTTTTTTCCCTTCCGCATAGGTTCGGCCATAGTATGAAATAGGGACTTCATATATTCTTAAGTTTTTTTTTGCGACCTTAGCGGTAATTTCAGGCTCAAAACCAAAACGTTTTTCTTTGAGCGTGATTCCCTCCAGGGCTTCATGGGTGAACGCTTTATAGCAGGTTTCCATATCGGTAAGATTTAGGTCGGTGAAAATATTTGACATCAAAGTTATGAATTTGTTGCCCACATAGTGCCAAAAATAGAGAACACGATGTGCACCATGACCTGCGAAGCGGGAGCCAAATACCACATCAGCCTTTCCCATAAGTATTGGTTTCAAAAGAATCGAATAATCTGATGGATCATATTCTAAATCTGCATCCTGTATCAGGATAATCTCTCCGGTTGCCGCAGAAATTCCAGATTGTATCGCCTTTCCTTTTCCAAAGTTCTTTTCGTGAAAGATTTTTTTAACCCCGGGGTGTTCGATTTTGCGAATGATATCTTGCGTGCCGTCTTCAGAACCATCGTCTACGACAATGATTTGCTTTTGATACGGTACCTTCAAAACCAAATCAATGATTTCTTTTATGGTGGCTTGTTCGTTAAATACCGGGATAATAATACTTAGCGTGAAATTATCAATGTCAATTTTACTATCTTCCATGTTCTAACCGCCATTTTCTATGATAAATCATACTTAAAAAGGATCTGAATCTTTTAAAATTTTTTTTCGCCATCGGGCTGCCTTTTCAAAACCTGGATTGATGCGCAGTGCTTGCTCAAAATAACCAAGCGCTGCCTCAGGCTTTCCCAGGTATGCCAGCGCAACTCCGAGATTAAAGTGGGCTTTGGCAATTTGAGGATTAAGCTTAACTGCCTGTAGCAAGAAAGGAATAGCCTCTTCAAATTTTCTCTGTTCAATTAACCCCGCCCCAAGATTGTTGAGAACTTTTGCATTATGAGGATTGATTCTTGCGGACTGAGTGCAATATTTCACGGCCTGTTGCGCATTGCCACTTGCAAGAAATTCGAAACACATATTTCCCAGTGTCAGGCTGCGAAAATGCTGCTGATCTTGGGGAATAATTTTCCAATTTATACCAATGCCGGCTGCTAAGGTAATCAATCCCCAGATCATCAGCATTTTGACTTCTTTTCTTTGAATGAGACGGTATCCATGAGTCAGACCGGCTGCCGAAAATAGTACTAGCAAAGGAATGATCGGATGCCTATAGCGGTCAAAAATATAAAAAAGTGTGACGCTTGCGGCAAAAATTATCAGAACTAGATATAGCAACCAGAGCTTGCGGTAGTCTTTTAAAGTAACACAAATCCCAAGAACCGCCAGGGGGGCGATGATTCCGAAATGCAAAAAACTCCCCAATCCCTTTAAAAGCGAGGACCATTCATAATATGCATACTGACTCTCCGTATCGCTGATTTCCATAAAATTCCAGAAGAGCAGCCATTTTTTAACCATAAGATGTAACCAGCCCCCAGGATTTGATTGAATGTAGGATAGTGTTTTTTGAGTCCAATAACGGGATACTTCTTTGGGACTCAGTTTATGGCCAATATCCTTTTGCGCCAGGGCGGTTGCATCCTCACGTTCGAACTTCCAGTTGCCGCGGCCGGGCCGAAGCGGCTCATACATTCCGCTGGCGGATTCGTGATTGCCAATATATAAATTTGTCCCAAACTGGGAAGTCGTGAATAAGAGGTCACCTCCAACGATTTTGTTTCGAATCGCAACTGGAAGTAGAATCGTTGATAAGCCCATCAAGAAAAAGGTGCACCATACCAGTATTTTTTTTCTGTCTTGAAAACGAAAATGAATAAGAAGCCACGCGCCAATGGGTATGATTAAGATTAAAGCATTTTCTCGAGTTAATCCAAAGCTTCCCAGTGTTAGGCCACATAGAAACCATAATTTCCCTGAAGGCCGGTCCTTGATTTTACCGAGCAGAAGAAGTAAGAGGGCCATAAAAAAAAAGTTTAAGACCGCTTTTTGGATCAAACAGTCAAAAAAAATAGCCGTAGGATATACGGCTAGCAAGAGTCCGGAAGAAATTCCGACTTTGTTAGAAAAAAAATAACGCCCAGCTCTGGCAACGAGTAAACAAGCGGTGGCACCGAGTAAAATTTGGATCAACCGGACAGCAAAAAGATTTCGTCCTACGAGGGAATAAATCGTAGCTAAAAAATATGGGTAAAAGGGGGCCTGATAAAATACCTGGTTTCCTATCCACTCTCCTTTCGATATATCTTGTGCCCAAACTTCATAGCTTTTTGCATCGCCGAGTAACAAAGGAAACACATAGGTATCTTTAATTTCCCATAAATAATAGTTTCGCAGAATCAACGCAAAAATAAAAATGAAGAAGTAAATATAAAAATTTTTTCGCTGGGAAGAAATGCTTATCATGCCGGTGATGTTTACCAATTAACTAATTAAATAGGCTATAACTAGTTTATTCTTACGTCTTCAGTTTGTCAATTTTTTTTGCTACAGATCTATCTTCAAAACAGAGGGAAATGCCTGCCGGGTGAAATGTTAAGCCAATCATTATGATCTGCCTTACAGCCCACTGAATAAAATCCGGTTTCTTGCGCAAAGGAACCAATTATGCTTGATTTTTGCTTAAGAATCTGTGAAATATAAATAGCTTATGAAAAATTTTTCTCTATTAATTTGTAACTTTTATGAACCTAATGGATCTTTATTAATGGTGGTTCAGAAGACTTTTGAACCATCTCAGAATAAGTGCGTCATAGTGCTTCATTCTGACCTCCTTTCATGGGTGGTTCATGCAATCTGAGCCACCCATTTTATATATATGAATTGAATATTGAATCTTCAATAAACATTATTCAATTGAAAGGTGAATCTATGGAACGAATCGCTGAAGTTGAGAGAAAAACAAAAGAAACCGCCATTCGGGTGACGCTGAATTTAGACGGAAGCGGTAAAGCTGAAGTGTCCACGGGAATCGCGTTTTTCGATCACATGCTGTCACTGCTGGCAATACACGGGTTTTTCGATCTGGCCGTTAAGGCAAAAGGGGATCTGGACGTTGATTCCCATCATACCGTGGAAGATGTCGGTCTGGTATTTGGCGATACTTTAAATAAAGCCCTTGGCGATCGTAAAGGCATTTATCGATACGGTCATGCGGTGACACCGATGGATGATGCGCTTGCGTCAGTGAGCTTGGATCTTTCAAATCGTCCGTATTTGGTGTTGAATTGTCCTGGGATTGGTTCTTGCGCGACAGGCTTTAACCTGTCTGTCGCCAAAGAATTTTTCAGGGCCTTTGCAAACCGTGGAGGATTGAATCTCCATATCAATGTTTCTTATGGCGAAAACGAACATCACATCCTCGAATCAATATTCAAAGCCATGGGCCATGCGTTGAATCAGGCATGTTTCCTGGATCAGCGAATCAGTGGCGTCCGCTCATCAAAGGGGTCGCTATAGGTGAATGCGGAAGTCGGAATGCGGAATGCGGAAAATTTAGAACTAAACACTAAACACTAAATACAAAACACTTAAAGCCAACCTTGAACCATGCTTATTATTCCCGCTGTAGATATAAAAGACGGGAAATGTGTCCGCCTGCTGCAAGGGCGGATGGATCAGGAAACCGTGTTTGCCGATGATCCAGCCGCCATAGCTCAAAAATG
>JASFPE010000515.1:0-4081 GCA_050116155.1 Desulfobacterales bacterium | reverse complement strand
TAATGAACTGTTATTAACTGGTGGTGTTGAATTCTTTCAGATTTCTTTTTTCACACCTCGCAGCGTCTAGCTACATTTCTAGGCAAAGCTTTTCACCAGCGAGCCCACCAACAGGTACCAGCCGTCTGAAAGCACAAAAACCATCAATTTAAATGGCAGCGATATCATAATCGGTGGCAGCATCATCATTCCCATGGAGAGCAAAACACTAGCCACCACCATATCAATGATCAGAAACGGTACATACAGAAGAAAGCCAATCTGAAAGGCGGTTTTGACCTCACTGATAATGAAGGATGGAATCAGTACTTTGATCGGAATGTCATCACTGTTTCTGGGCTGATTCATCTTGGCGATATCAACAAATAAAGCCAGGTCTTTTTCTCTGGTCTGTTTGAACATAAATTCGCGTAGCGGTTTGGCAGCGTTGTCAAAGGCCTGCTGATGATCTATTTTTTTTTCAAGATACGGCTGAAGGGCTGTCTGATTAATTTGTTGCCAAACCGGGGCCATGATGAAAAAGGTTAAAAATAAGGCCAAACCGATCATGACCTGATTGGGCGGCATTTGGTTGGTCCCCAACGCTCGCCGCAACAGACCTAACACAATCACGATCCGCGTAAACGAGGTGAGCATGACTAGAATTGCCGGTGCCAATGAAAGAACCGTCATTAAAAGAAAAATCTGCAAAATAACCGTCGGTTCAACAGGCCCGCTGGGACTGTCCATACCCACGCTGAAAAGCGGTGTCCCGATCATGGCTTCCTGCCCACTGCACTCCGATGGTGCAATCAAAACAGCGATGATGGCCGATACGACCATCACGGTCAGAAGTACCGTCATGTGTGGTGCTGAAGCAGAGCCCTGGGGTTTATGCGCGACGATTTTCTTGCCATGGGCTAACTCATGGCACACGGTTTTCAGGAATCGCTTGCTCAATTGGACATTTCCTATCTGGTTCATCGGGACCAGCCGTTGTACTAATTCAAATTGTCTTTGCCGGATTTGAATTTAGCGGCAATTTTAGTCAACTGTTCTGAGAACGACATGGGCATTTGGGTGGTCGCGCTTTGCTGAATTTTCTCCAGGATTTCTTGATCCTCAATTTTGGTCAGCAGGGTAATATGATTATGGGTCACACCCAATATGAGGAGTGCGCCCGGCACTTCCACCGCACAAATATTCTTCTTCACACCGATAAATTTATTCGCCAAAACACGGATCAATTTTTCTTTGGTTCCGGAATTTTCGATTTTGGAAATTCGGCGGGCAAAATAAAACACGATAAACAATGCTCCCAGAACGATTGCTAAGGCAGCAAACATCTTAAAGGCAGTGGCCATCATATCCGGGGCAGCATTCATCTCAACCTCTCTATGCGCTCAATGGGACTGATAACTTCGGTGAGGCGCACACCGTATTTTTCATTGATCACCACCACTTCACCTCGTGCAATAAGCTTTTGGTTTGCTAGAATTTCTAAGGTTTCACCGGCAAGCTTGGACAGTTCGATCACCGACCCCTGTCCGAGCCTGAGGAGTTCATTGACCAACATTTTGGATCGACCCAATTCAACCGTCACTTCGATGGGGATATCCAGAATAAAGTCCAGATTATTGGGTGATTTTGCATTCGACCCTGTGGACAAACCGGATGCTTCCGTTGACGATTGGTTTGCTGGCGATGGCGAAGGTTCAGTGGCTGTTTGAGCATCGGCGCTCTGGTGATCCCGTTGTTCTTTGTTTTCATCCGCCGCAACCATAGCTAATTATTGCCTCCAGTTTTTTTGAGCAGTTTCGAAATTTCGACCGCACGATTTCCCTTGATTACTCCAGGATAGCCCATGAATTTGGGGACTTGATCTACGTTAATGGTGATTAAGTCTTCCGGGCCCTTGTCTAGTTTGATAATATCGTCGACATGCAATTCCAATAAGTGCCTTACGGTTTTTGTCGTTTTACCGAGTTCGGCGATGAGGGGCACCGGGGTATCCTGCAGTATTTTTTGAAGTTGAGATCCCCAGGTGTGCTCCATGTCTTTTTTCTGTAAGTACTTGGCTGAAAGCTTATCCTTTATCGGTTCCAGAGTCAGATAGGATATTGCGATATGCATTTTCCCGCTAAATTCTTCTCCGCTCAAAGAAAAGACAATATCGACCAGCAATTCATCGGGGGCCAAGAGGTGCACAAATTCGGGCTTGGTCTCGCTCTTGGCTAAAGCAATCTCAATGGGATGTATCGGACGCCACGCTTGCTTAAGGCCGTTCAATATTTCGCGATTAATTTTTTTGAGCATGCGCTGTTCGATCAGTGTAAAATCACGCATGTTGGCCAACGGCGCGCCATTGCCTCCAAACAGGCAATCGATTAACGAAAAAACCAGACTGGGTTCGATCACCAGCAGCGCAGAGCCCATCAGCGGTCGCATGCTAAAAATTTGAAAGCTGGTCGGTGATGAAAAATCCTGTATGAATTCATGGTACTTTACCATTTCCGCTGAAATAAATTCGACTTCGATAGAGCGTCGTAGCATGGAAGAAAGTAACTGACTCATTAGCGTAACAAATTTGTCATAAACTTCTTCCAGGGCGTAAAACTGATCTCGTAAAATTATATTTTGCGTCGTCAGACTGTAAGATACCGCTTCGTTTCGTCTCTTATTTTCCCCTTTGAGATCCACATCTCCTTTATCCATTGCTGAAAGCAACGCATCGATTTCTTCTTGGGTTAATATTTGATCAGACATATATGAACAACCCTGTTATTGGATCACAAATTCGGTAAAGTAAATATTGGTGACACTCTCACTGCCGAACAGAGTGTTTAATTTCGCTATAATTTCGTTTCTGAGAAAGGTTTTGCCTTCCGCCGTCTGGATATCATCAAAACGTTTGGTGGGAAGTATCATTAAGATGCTGTCACGCACTTGTGGCAAACGGTGCTTCATTTCACTTTCGAATTTATCGTGGGTCAATTCCAAATTCATCGTAATCCTGAGGTAACGCTTTCCACCTTCATCGGCGAGATTCACAATAAAAGTATCCAACGGATAAATCGGACCCAGTATATTCGTTGCAGCTATCGAGTTGTCTTCCCCGGTTACCGTAGTTGCTGTCGCGTTGGAAGTAGAAAGCTTGGTCCAGATCATAAAAAGACCGGCTGTCAAGCCCAGCATGACAACGAATAAAACCGCAACCATTATAATCACTACTTTATTTGACATTTAATTTAATTCCTCCTTTATGAGAATAATCTCAACCCGCCGGTTTTTGGCCCGGTGCTCGTCCGAATCATTTGAAAATAGCGGTTTTGATTGCCCGTAGCCGACGGCAGATAACCGCTGGGGCTGTATATTGCAGGATTCCACAAAGTATTTTACGACATTGACGGCTCTGGCCGTGGACAATTCCCAATTCGAAGGATATCGTTTTGTGTGAATCGGAATATTATCCGTATGTCCTTCAATACGAACGGGGCATTGAATTTGATGAATTACACTGGATATCTGATTCAGAAATGAAAATCCTGCCGGGTTAATTTCTGCGCGACCGAAATCAAAAAGAATGGCGTTCTCAAAACGAAGACGCGCGCCCTGTTCGGTGTAAAATACACGAATGTCTTGATCGTGATCCAGAGAGGCAAGGGCTTTTTCAATAATATCTTTCATCGATGGTTTCTTCTGGGGTTTGAACGGGCCTTCCGGCTGAGTTTTTATATGAGACATATCATCCACAGGCTGCTCGTCTTTAACTTTTATTCCGACTCTTTGACCTTGCTTCAAGATTCCAAGGCCGCTTTGCAAGGCATACTGAAAATCCGACATCTTTTTGGCATCAATGGTACTCATGGTGAATAGAAGAACAAAAAACACCATCATCAGCGTTACCATGTCATTAAAAGTGGTGAGCCAGCCTCTGGTGTTCTGACCATCTGGTTGTGAGTGCTGTTGTCCTCTGTGTTTCAACCTTCTTCCCCATGTGCCAGGCTTTCTAAATGGGGGTTTATGAAAATGATTTCCACCCTGCGGTTTTGGGCACGATGTTCCAGCGAGTCATTGGAAACCAGCGGTTGATATTCTCCGA
>JASFPE010000514.1:0-4098 GCA_050116155.1 Desulfobacterales bacterium | reverse complement strand
TGCATCTCATCTTCGCAAAAGGCCTCGATCCCTACCCAGGCGCGCACAACTGGAACGCCAGAAAGGGAAGGAAATAGTTCCACTGTGGTCTGAGCGCTTTTGGCCATGCTTCCCGGCATCAGCTGGGTCTGATAGGTTTCGGGATCTCCACGGCCCGGCCATCCACCGCCAATAACATACCCACCGGATGGCACTTGCTTGAGACTGATACCATGACCGATCCAGCCTAAAACTTGGCCTAAGACGTGGGGGCGACGGGCGGTAACCATCATTTGCAGTGGAAAAGCTTGAAACGGAAGGTTTAAACCAGCTGCAGCGGCTAATGCACGACTCCAGTAGCCGGCAGCCAGGATTGCATACCGGCAAGGGATGTTTTCCTGAGGCGTCTTAACAGCGGTGATCCGATTATTTTCGATCACAAACCCTTGGCATGGACATTGCCATCTTATGTGTGCGCCCAGGCGTTGGGCGGCAACAATAAACGCATTATTGGTGCGCATGGGGTCGGCATGGCCATCGGTGGGACAATAACTGCCGGCCAGTATTTGCGGTGATAGACCCGGAATCAGATTGTGTAGTTCTGATCCCTGGATCAGTTTGATATCCAGTCCCAGGGATTGTTCCTGTTTTAATCGATCAGTAAGCAGTGGAATTAAATTCTCATCATCGGTGACGACAGTCATTCCGTTCTGACGATAATCCAGATCGGCCTCCAGGTCGGCTTCCAGGTCGGTCCAGAGGTTGATGGAGTAAATTGCCAGCGGTATTTCCACCGGCACACGGCCTTGTTGGCGTACCCCTCCCGCACAGGCCTGGGTAGCAGCGCCACTGGCAATCGGTATGCGCCGGTCTATCAATGTTACATCGATACCCGTCTTGGCCAGATAATAGGCGGTGGCAGAACCCACAATACCGGCACCGATAACAACAACGTCAGCTACTTTCATCATTTTATTCGTTTTTATCTTTAATTTCAGGTCGGCTTGGAGATTGTTCGTCAGAAGTGCGCATCATGACAACGCTGACCGGACCGGCAGGTTCGTCGAATTGATCGGAGGTTGCGGCCAATCTACCGATAGGGATACCACGCACGGGGGGTTGGGATCGATAAGGTTCCGTTCCAAGTGGTATTTTCGCTTCGGCCGCCAGGATGGTTTCGATCAGTCTTGCGCAGGTGCGGCCCTGACAGGCTCCCATACCGGCACGGGTTATCTTCTTGATTTGATTGACCGTTTGAACACCGGCGCGGCGAATGGATACTTGAATCTGCTCTAGACGGATACCCTCACAGCGGCAGATAGTTAAGGTATTATCAGTCTGCTGAGAAGATGAGTTTTTGGACATGGACAATTCCTCTTAAAACCAATTCAATTTTCCGGATGCGCTAGCGGCACGGTAATTTTTTCTGCAGGTATCGTTTGACATAGACCATCAGTAAAGATGACAGGACACAAAATGTCCCGGCTTTGCCTCTTTTAGGGTCGGTTCATCAACCTCACAAACATTCATCACTTGCTTGCAGCGAGTTTGAAAGCGGCAGCCCGGGGGTGGATCAATGGGCTGAGAAACTTCGCCTCTAATATCCGGTATGGGTCGTTTATAGCTAGGATCGGGAATTGCCACAGCCGCGATAAGGGCTTTGGCATACGGATGCAGGGGATCGGTGATGACCTCTTTGGTTGGCGCCAGCTCCATGGTCCTGCCCAGATACATAATCATCAAACGCTCGGAGATATTGGACAAGATGGAGAGATCGTGGGAGACATAAATGCAGGTAAAATTCATCCGTTCAGAAAGATCTCTGATCAGGTCCAATATACCGGCCCGGATGGATACATCCAGCATGGATAAGGGTTCGTCGGCAATCACCAGTTCCGGCTCCAAAACCAGGGCAGAGGCGATGCCTGTCCGCTGCCTTTCCCCGCCGCTCATCTGATGCGGATATCGCTCTTTATACTCCTCGGGTTGGAGCCCCACCAGTTCAAGAGTATCAGACACCCTTTGGTTCACCTCGCGTCGACCCGCGACATTAAGCGCTCGTAACGGTTCGGCCACCATATCAAAAACCGTAAACCGGGGATTGAGCGACTCATAAGGATCCTGAAAAATAATTTGAACCTGGCATCGATACTGCCGAAGTTCGCTCTTGGTCAATTGCGAAATGTCCTTATCTTTGTATTTAATGGTTCCATCGGTCGGCTCCCGCAGCTTGGCGATGGCCAGGCAGGCGGTGGACTTGCCGCAACCGGACTCTCCGGCTAGCCCCATGATTTCGCCAGGCTCCAGGCTGAAGGTCACACCGTCAACAGCTTTGATCACACCTGCTTTTTTTCCGCCAACCGTTTTGGCCAGAAAGCCTGGATCAATGTAGAAATATTGCCTTAAATCGATTACATCGAGGATTGCCATGTCTTTTTATCTCCTGCTCGCTTACGAAATTCTTCCACATGATCGGTTCGGATACAATGCACAAAATGATCCGGTTTGATTTCCAAATCCGGCGGTCTTTTCTCATAGCATTCTGGAATTACAAAAGGGCATCTAAACGCAAACACGCAACCCGGGATGTCCTCGATTAGGTTCGGGGGCGAACCCGGAATGGAAATCAGTTCGCGATCTAGGGCCCGGATGCTAGGGAAGGCATTTTTAAGTCCAAGTGTATATGGGTGATAAGGCTCGTTGAACAGTTCCATCGCATCGGCCTGTTCCATAATCCGGCCGGCATACATGATCCCGATGCGATCACTCATCTCGGCGATAACAGAGATATCATGCGTAATTAGAAAAATCGCAGCCGCCGATTTCTTCCTGATCTCTTTTAACTCCCTCAGAATCCGCTCCTGAACCAGGACGTCCAGGCCCGTGGTCGGCTCATCCATGATGATGAGGCCCGGATCCAGGGCCAGGGACATGGCGATCATGGCCCGCTGGCGCATGCCGCCGCTGAACTCGTGGGCATAGTTCCGCGTCAGGGCCGGCTGTAGCCCCACCCCTTTAAACAGTTTCTCGACTCTATCCCTCGCCTCGCTCTTGCCCATGTCTGAATGAGTCTGAATCGCCTCAAGAATCTGATCACCAACCCGATACACAGGGTTCAGTGAATTCATGGCACTTTGCGGTACCAGCGAAATTTCTTTCCACAAAATCTTATCGCGGTAATCTTTGTCCGATAAGGACAACAATTCTTGCTCCCGGTATGACAATTCATCGGCGGAGACGATCGCAGTCTCGGGAATCAGGCGCATGATGGTTCTGATGAGTGTCGATTTACCACAGCCCGACTCGCCTGCCAAGCCAAAGACCTCGTCTTCTTTGACGGACAGCGACACCCCGTCCACTGCTTTGACGAGGCCATCTGAGATACGGTAATGTGTTCTCAAATTATTGATTTGAAGTAACATGTTCGGACTCCCTTACCGTTGCCTGAGACGCGGGTTGGCAACTTCCTCATAGGCCCGGGAAATAAAAACCAGTGCGCTGACCAAAAGGATGATGCAAATGGAGGGCCATGCAAACCACCACCAGGCAACCCGTATCTTTCCCGAAATCCATAGATTGTAAAGCATTCCTCCCCAGGTCAGATTGTTGGGATCGCTAAATCCTAGAAAACTGGCACCGGCTTCTGCCAAAACCGACCAGGCGATATTAAATGCGGTGTAAAGAAGCAGCAGGGGCAAGACGTTCGGCATTATGTGCCCGTAGATGATGCGGGCATCGCTGCAGCCTCTGGCTTTGGCTGCCAGAATAAACTGACGCTGCCGGATGGAAAGCGCCTGAGCTCTAACGACACGGGCCGAGGTTCGCCAGATGATGCAGCAGATGGCAATAATGACATACCACATGCTGCGACCAAAAAGGGAAATGAGAACAATGAGAAAGGGTAGAAACGGCATTCCATAGACAATGTCCGTAAAGCGCATCATTATCTCGTCCAGTTTTCCCCCGTAATACGCCGACAGGAGTCCAATATTCGCACCGATCAGAATGGATATAAGCCCGGATACCAGTCCGATGATAACGGTGGTGCGGGTTGCCCGGATCATCTGGCTCAAAATGTCCCTGCCCATCATGGTGGTGCCCAAAGGAAAATCCCAACTC
>JASFPE010000513.1:0-4098 GCA_050116155.1 Desulfobacterales bacterium | reverse complement strand
ATGTGATAACCCGTCATTTCGTGTGCCGAGCCCAGATGATCATCGCCGGATTCCGGTTCAGCAGTATCGACCGCCGCTTTCTTTTCCGCATACGGTAGATCGGGGTATGCGATGCCTCCCTTTACACCGAATTCACTCCAGTAATGGGGCAATCCGTAATGCTTATGGTATTTCATCTCATACTGCCTTGAAACCGGCGCATCTGAATGAAGGGACGGACAATGCTCAACCTGCTCCTTGGTCAGCTTGACCGAAAAAAGTCTGGAACTCCAGTCAGGCTCGCCCAGAGAAACTTGCGAGACAAGCACTTTGCGTCCCGGGAGCCACTTGCCAGTGTCTGCCACCATATAGCGGACATTCCAGTGTTGGTTGTCAAAAAGAAAATCCTTGCAATGGCCGATCTCGCCGTCTAGGGCCTGCAATCGATATCCCGTGATTTCCTTTATGTTTCTCAGCATGATCTATCTCCTTTCGTGCAAATTCAACCACGCCTCCTTTCGTTGTTATTTCGGGTAATGATTTTTCAGAATGCCGTTATTTTCTCTGGAGCATATCTCTATTCTCTATTTTATAGAGCATATTGCGTGCCAATTGAATGTAATCAAAATATATGTCGTTAATTCAGTTTTTTATCGCAATGATGATTTGATAGCCATAGTTCTTAAACCTTTGAAAATAGAAAAATTTCGAACTCAATGTAGGAATTCTTCTAATTTTTTTTGGCTGAGAAATGCTTTTCAATTAGATAAAACATAACTATCTGAATTTATGCCAACTTGATCTCTTCATGGTTGCTGGCACGTTTTATGCTCATTAAGTGAAAAAAGGGAAAGCGTAAATGGCAAAGCCACAGTTTAATCACGCTTTTATCAAAGGCTTCCTTTTCTTGCCGGATGATGCTTCCAAGCCCTTATCCCGCTTTGATGTGTTTCGGCTTAAAAACTGGATGTTGATGGGGAATTATCCTGCCAATGTCGTGGCTCTCGTTCTTATGGAAAAGCTGATTTTTCGGGGCGGCCCCCTGCCATCGCCGGCGTCCATGCAAGTTTTTGCTCCAACGGGTGATATATTCAGAGGCTGCGGTGCATTAGTTATTGCATTGTTTATTTTTTATGAAAGACCCATCCGGCGATATTTAAACAACATTTATCAGCGTCGTCCCACCGCTCAAGACCTTGCCGAAACCGCCCGCCGGCGATTGCTGAATGAACCATTTTATATGATGGCTTTGAACCTGTGCATCTGGATTTTTGCGGCTTTTTTCTTTTCCTATTTACATAAGAGTCTTGGTGAACCACAATCTGTGGTGTTAAGGTTGTTTCTTCTAAGCCTGAACACCGGCTTGATTACGGCGGTGATGTCCTTTTTTCTGTTAGAACACGTTTCCCAGATGGGCAACAATTTGGCAAAGAGCGATTCAAAGATGTGATTCAGGCCAGCGCCTCTGATAGTGCGGCAGAAACTTTGGCCAATGTCATTGATGAAATAGAAAATTTTGGCGGCAAAAGTAAAAAAATCGGATGATGTCACCTTGGTCATTATTAAATTTGCGTAAGGCGTGCTTACTCCTTAAGAAGAATGCGAATAAAGAATCCGGCCACCACTGAGCCCGTGATGGTAAAAAAGGTTAATATCACTACATAGGTCCAACCGAAATATGAAATCATTATCGGCAACAGAAATGGCTTGACCGCCCGGTTGCCCAGGAAGATTGCGAGCAGGGTATTCGCAGCTCCTTTTTCCCGCAGATTCTTGAGCAGGGGGTACCAGGCGTAAATCGGACCCATTGAAAAAATTCCTGCTGCAGTTGAAAGCAAGATACCTTTAATACCGGCCCTTTTCCCGAGAAATTTGGCGATATGAGAGGGTTTCAGGTAAAGATTCATGACCACCATAAGGCAGAAAACCAGAGCGATGGGAAGCGCGATGTGGAGAAAAATTTTGCCACTCCTGCCAATTGCCTCAAAGGCCTTGTCCGGCGCAACAGCAAAGAGAACCCCATAAATTGCCAACATAAAAGCCGGAAAGAAGAGCATCCGCCGCCCATGTTTTTTCCCTGTCGGGACATACTTCCCACCCTTAGAGTCTGAGCTTATACCCACCGCTATTACCCCGCAAAATAATAGAAAAACGTAACCGTTAAAGCTGCTATGACCAGAGACATGACAAAAGCGACCGCATTTCTCACCAGAGCAAATTTTTTGCCTAACGCGGCGATCTCTGCCGGCAACTGTGCCAGACCAACCGTCACCCAGGCAGTGATGAAGGATGTCACCGCAAATAGGCTAACCCCATATTCGAGCAGCTCTCCCCCGATAACATAGCTGTTAATGGGATTACCAGCGAGAATGCTGCCAAACCATGCTCCCCAAAACATCTCTAATGCCGGATTTCCAGAAAAAATTTGAGACAAAATCTCTTCTGAAATGAAGGTGATAAACAGTCCAATGCTCAGGATGACAGCCATGAATATGGGCACCAGCTTCACAATCTGGCAAATGGAACTTTTTAGCGCCTGAACCAGGGTGCTTCTGTCGACATGAGTTTTTCTTAGCTTAATTTTTTTAATCGCATCCCCAGTATCTTGCATATCCAGCTTTTTGTACTGCTCCAATGCATCGGCTACCGTTGCGCTGATTCCAGTCTGAACATCAATTCCATTTTCAGACAAGTATCGCATGGCCGTCGGACTGCAACTACCGGTTAATACCGCATCGACATCTTTGCTGATGCATAGCACCACTGCCATGACACCCGCGCCGCCTTTACTGCCCGCAGCCGGATTGGATACAGCCTCAAATGCCATGGTTTGGGTGTCAACGATGATCAAATAAGGAGCGGTGCCTAATCGGTGCCCAACCTGAGCTGTTAAATCCGGCCCCTCCGCCGAGACAGCAATTTTCACATTTAACTCCTCTCTTTAATTTCCTCCAGATGCCCTGTCCTTCGGGCTGTATTTTCCGCGGTCTCTTCCCGTCATTGGGCCTTGGCCCTGTGGCCTTGTATTATCTTCTCTGGACATATTTCTCACCTCCCCTTTTTGGATGTTGTTTTTTTTGCCACCACCCGGTCGCTTGCCCTGGGCTTAATCCGTCAGGTCGAACAGAATCTTGAAGAATTGACCGATTTCACTGCACCTTCGCTGATCCAATGCAGAAATCTTTTCAACCATCCCCAATTTTTGGAACTAGCTTTTTCTATCATTTTAGTTGTCTTTCATCATTATAACCACCCGAACAATTGTTGACGGTTAAAGAATAAAATTGATGGCAGTGCCGACAATCAAAACATTTACTAGCATAATCCCCATCGCTTTTATACCGTCATATATTTTTAATTCGCGCAACAGCACGACATATGTGGCAACGCAGGGAAAAAACATCGCCAGAACGACACTTCCTATGATCAGTTGATGGGTTGTGAGCTCAAGAGGGGCAAGCATGCCAATCGCCACGTCTTTTCTGAGGATGCCAATCAGAAGCGGTACGATGGCTCCCTCCGGCAATCCCCAGAGCTTTGTGACAACCGGTGCTGTAAAGTGTGCGATATATTCAAAAACATTAAGATAATACAAGATGTTCACAACGAAAATGGCGCCGATGACAACCGGCAACGCCTCCTTGAGGAATCCCAGAACCCGCATCCATAGCTTTGAACCGAGAGCCCGCAAACCGGGGATTCGATATGGGGGAATTTCGATGAGCAGTTCGGGCAGGAAGCCTTCTGTGGTGAATTTCAACACAAGTCCAATGATCACCCATGTGAGGAAAAGAATTGTGTAGATCAAAACAACCGGTGCAACACCGTGGCGTCCGACAAGACCGATAATCATTGCCTGAAGGGCTGCACAGGGAACGGCAATTGAAATCAGGGTGGCTGTGATAAATCTCTGGCGCTCACTCTCCAGGATTCTTGTGGCCATCACGCCCGGCACGTTGCAGCCTAAACCCAGAAGGGTGGGAATGATCGCATAGCCATGGAGGCCGAGCCGATGCATTGAATTATCCAAAAAGACCGCCAGACGCGGCAGGTAACCACTATCTTCGAGAAGCGCAAGAACGAGATAAAAGCTAAAAATATAGGGTAGCACCACTCCCA
>JASFPE010000512.1:0-4103 GCA_050116155.1 Desulfobacterales bacterium | reverse complement strand
GCTTCGGATGAATCCGAAGGCTGGCTGGAGAAAAAAGACAAAGCAATTATAAAGCAAATTTTTTTGGAGATCTTAAACAATTTTAAAGCCGGCAAGATTGATGCCCCGGTTATGCCGCAGATTGTTCGGGAAGTTGAAAGAGTAATTCAACAAGCGACATCAAGTGTCGATGATGTCGTCAGGGTTGTCAAAAACGATCCGGTGATATCCTTACGCTTAATTGCGATTGCCAATAGCCCCGTTTACCGGGGGGTTCAACAAATTGAAAGCCTCAATCATGCGATCCCGCGTATTGGTCTGAAAGAAACCCAGAACATTGTTATTGCCATTAGTCTGAAAAGCCTCTATACAGCCAAGCGGCTCCAATTTCAAAGCTTAATGGATGAACTGTGGCTGCATGTATTGGCGTGTGCTTATGGTGCAAAATTGATCGCTCAGCATCTCAAGTTAGATGATCCCGATAAATATTTCCTCATGGGTTTGATCCACGATATTGGCAAAGCCTTGTTGCTGAAAGCCTTTACCGATGATTCAAAAAGTGAATTCTTAAATATCGGTGTGGTCAAAGCCAATCTTCAGGAAGGGCATGTGAGTTTGGGAGCTGAAATGCTAAAGCGTTGGGGATTTAGTGATGGGTTCATTAACGTGATTTCTCACCATGAGGACATCGAGTTTAGCCCGCAAGCCGGCAAGGAACTTTTGGTAATCCACCTTGCCAATATGCTCACACGCAACATCGGCTATAGCCTGTTTGATAATGAGATTGATATTGCCGAACTGGATTCTGCCAAGTTGCTTGAAATTGATGCCGATGCGCTGGAAAACATCGGAGAAGAAATAAAAAAGATAATTCGTGATCTCAAAGATAGATTATGACACCCGCCTATTGTTGTGTCCTGCAAATACAATAATAAAGTCAAACAAGATATTTAAATCGAGTTGCGTCTTAGAATATAACAAATTCCAAGCACCAATAATCCGAACAAGCTTTGGCTTGCCTTAAGGAGTTCTCTTTTCCAGGTTTTGTAAATTACGTATGAGACAAGACACTAGGTCGTCTTTGATTTTTTTTAGGCCCCACCGAACGGCCCCCGCTTTTTCAGAGAACTGCATTATTTTCTTTCGCATCAACCCGTCAATGTTTGTGATGATATCTTGCCATGGGGCGAAATTGACTTATGTTGTTGTAATCAGCTTTGGTTTCAATAACCAAATTACTTGATAGTTTTATATAAATTTACCCATTTAACGCTCAGATGAATTATTAAGTTCATCACGGTATACGGAGGAAAAAATGTTCAGTCAGCTTGGTAAATCAATTTCGATTCCGCTGAGCATATTTTTATGCATATTTGTCCTTAATTCTCCCATATGGAGCCAGGATAAGCCCGAAGGTGCGCCAGCGGCAAATGTAACGGTGGCCGAGGTGAAAAACGGCATGGTGGCGCCCCAGGCAGAATTCATCGGAACGGTATATTTTCAGGAGGTATCCGATGTCGCCTCTGAATTAAGCGGCCTGGCCGAAGCGGTTAGATTTGAGGAAGGACAGCGGGTGAAAAAAGGACAAATCCTTGTGCAACTCGGGTCAGAAATACTGCGTAAAAACCATCAATCGACATTATCCACCTATGAGCAGGTTTTGTCTGAGCTGGAAATCGCACGCATCGATTTAATCCGGAAAGCAAAGCTCTTCAAAAGGAAATCCATCGCCGAGCAAACTTACGACGAAGAGCGCTTTCAAGTCATCGGTCTCGAAAAGCGGGCTGCTGCGCTCAAAGCCCAGGTGGAGCGCATCGAAATCGAACTGGAAAAAAAGATTATTCGAGCACCCTATGAATCGGTTGTGATAGAACGACGGGTGGACCGGGGTGAATGGATTGCCGAGGGGGCCAGTGTGGCGGTTTTAGCAAAAGATGATGTGGTGGATATTGTCGTTGACGTTCCGGAACGATTCATCCCATATGTTCGGCGAGGCATGACGATCCGGGCGGCCATCAACGGACATGGTGTTGATGGCAAGGTAATAGCCATTGTGCCGCGCGGGGATGTTGCCACCCGCACCTTCCCAGTAAAAATTAGAACACCCAATAAATTCTCATTGATTGAAGGCATGTCCGCCAGGGTAATTTTGCCAACCGGCAGGCGTCGACAAACCTATATTGTGCCGCGGGATGCGGTTTTGCCCAAATTTGGACAAAATATCGTGTTTACGGTGAATCAAGCCAAGGCGGGTATGCTGCCGGTTAATATCATCGGATATGACGGATTGAATGCCGGTATCGAGGCCCATGGATTGGAGGCGGGAATGTTTGTTGTCGTGGATGGCAACGAGCGTTTAAGGGATGGACAGATGGTTTCTGTTAGACGATAAAAAAAACTATGAACATTGTCAGGTCCTCCATTGAAAACCCGGTTACCGTCATCGTTGGGATCATTTTGGTCGTGCTTTTCGGCTGGATTGGTCTCAATCGAATGCCCTATCAGTTAAGTCCCACCGTTATCGAACCTGAAATCACTGTGACAACCATATGGCCGGGGGCAACGCCTTATGAGGTGGAGCGTGAGATTATCGAAGAGCAGGAAAAGGTCCTCAAAGGCGTTGCCGGACTGCTGGAAATGGAGAGCGCTTCGTCCAATTCCCAAGGCACCATCACGTTGAAATTTGGTATTGGTACCGATACAGACGATGCGTTGCTAAGGGTTTCCAACAAGCTCAATGAAGTCCCATCGTATCCTGAAAACGTCGAAAAACCCGTCATTAGCGCCACCGGTGCCGCAACATCTCCAGTCATCTGGATGGTTCTAAAGCCCACCAAAGGCAATCCGCGTTCCTCGTATACCTATCGAACCTATTTTGAAAACAACATTCGCCAGTATCTCGAGCGCACCAGAGGTGTTGCAGATCTGTTTATCGGCGGGGGTATTAAAGAACAAATGCATATCATCGTCCAGCCGGAGCGGATGGCCGCTTACGGACTGACCGTATCCAATCTGATTGACACGCTCAGAACGGAAAATATCAATATTTCTGCAGGCACTCTGGGGGTGGGACGCAGAGACTACCGGATTCGATCCGTTGCTGAATTCAAATCTCCCCAAGACATCGAAAATATTGTCATTCGGTCCACCGGCACGCAGCGCATTCGAGTGGCCGATATTGCCACGGTAAAATTTGGTTATGAAAAGCGCAATGCCGCCATGCTGCACCTGGGCAAAGAAGGTATCGCTGTCGGTGTCAAACCGGAGCCGGCTGCCAATATTTTAGAGCTGACGGATCGGCTCGAAGGTGTTGTCAAATGGTTGAATACTGGAAAACTTGCCGGAGAGAAAATTTATCTGGATTGGGTTTATGACCAACGCCCATATATTCGCGGTGCCATCGCATTGGTCCGACAAAACATTTTGATTGGTGGAAGCCTGGCCATCATCGTTCTGTTGATTTTTTTGCGCAGCTTGATTTCCACCATCGTTGTATCCACCGCTATTCCGATCAGTATTATCGGCACCTTTATATTCATGAATCTGCTGGGTCGTAATTTAAATGTCGTCAGCCTGGCCGGAATTGCCTTTGCCGTCGGTATGCTGATTGACAGTGCCATTGTGGTTTTGGAAAATATCGATCGACATCGCGGTATGGGAAAATCTGCCTTTGACGCCGCTTATCACGGCGCACGTGAGGTCTGGGGAGCAATATTTGCCTCCACCCTAACGACCATCGCGGTTTTTCTTCCGGTTGTTTTTATGCAAGAAGAGGCCGGTCAATTGTTTAGAGATATTGCCATCGCAGTGAGCTGCGCGGTGGCGTTGAGCCTCTTTGTTTCCGTATCGGTAATCCCGATGTTTTCCAGCAAATTGTATGGTCTGGTGCAGCCTATAAAAAAGGCAGGAAAATCATTTTCAGTATTAGGTAAACTGGGTTCGTGGATTGCCGATGCCATGATGCGGCTGGTAAAATTGGCCACAAAAAATCGGTTGACACAAATAATTACGGTAATTTGTTTTAGCACGATATCGATAATCGGAGCCATTTTTCTTTTTCCCAAAATGGAATATCTTCCCCAGGGAAACCGCAATTTGGTGATCAATATCCTAATTCCGCCACC
>JASFPE010000511.1:0-4108 GCA_050116155.1 Desulfobacterales bacterium | reverse complement strand
TGTAAAAGCCCCTTCGGTCGATTATTCTGAACCCGAATCTTACACTCCTAAATTTTTAGCTGATAAAATTCTTATCACAAGAAGCTCCATTGAAGGAGAACGTAAATTGGTCACCGTGCTTTTTGCCGATGTGGTCAACTACACCGCAATATCTGAAAAGCTTGACCCCGAGGAAGTTCATCAAATCATGGACGGCTGCTTCAAAATTCTGATGGATGAGATCCACAAGTATGAGGGTACGATCAACCAGTTCTCCGGCGATGGGGTTATGGCCATATTCGGAGCCCCGGTGGCTCATGAAGACCACGCCCAGCGCGCCTGTTATGCGGCCCTGTCAATTCAGCGCGCCATTGGCGAGTATGGTGAAAAAGTAAAAAAGGATTGCGGCACTGAGTTCAAGATGCGTATCGGGATCAACTCCGGTCCTGTGATTGTGGGCTCCATCGGAGATGATCTCAGGATGGATTACACTGCCGTTGGAGACACCACCAATCTGGCCGCCCGCATGGAGCAAGAAGCCCGGCCGGGCACCAGCCTGATATCAAAAAACACCCATAAGATTGCCAGGGATTACTTTGAGTTCGAGCCGATCGGCAAAGTTAAGCTCAAAGGCAAACAGCAGCCCCAGCAAGCCTACGAACTGATCAAAGCCGGCGAGATCGAGACCCGGATTAAAGCTTCGGTGGCCAGAGGCCTGACCAAATTCGTTGGGCGCAAAAATTCCATGGCGGCCCTCAAAGAACCCTGGGACAGGGTTCTATCCGGCTCCGGGCAAGTGGTCGGCATCGTCGGTGAAGCCGGGGTGGGAAAATCCAGGCTGCTTTTGGAGTTTATCGATCAATTGCCTCCAGGTGAAGTGACATACCTTGAAGGTCGGTGCTTGCAATACGGCGGGTCGATCATTTATATGCCGATTCTGGAGATTTTAAAATCCTATTTTTACATCAAGGAAGAAGACAGAGAATTTATAATCAATAAAAAGGTTAAAGAAAAGATATTAGCCCTTGATGAGAAGCTTACCGGTGTTATTGCATCTTTTCAGGATCTTTTATCTCTCAGGGTGGAAGATGAAGCCTATTTAGCGCTGGAACCCAAGCAAAAAAGGGAAAAGACCTTTGAAAGCCTGCGCGACCTTTTTGTCAGCGAAAGTCAAAACAAGCCTCTGGTGCTGGTGGTCGAGGACCTGCACTGGATCGACAAGACATCCGAGGAATTTTTGGACTTTTTGATCGGGTGGCTGGCCAATGCCCGGATGCTGCTCGTTCTATTATATCGGCCGGAATACACCCATCAGTGGGGCAGCAAATCTTATTACACCAAAATCGGGCTGACGCAACTGGGCACTCCCTCAAGTAGCCAACTTGTGCAAGCCATTTTGGAAGAAGGCGAAGTTGCCCCGGAACTAAGGCAGCTTATCCTCAACCGGGCTGCCGGCAATCCGCTGTTCATGGAGGAGTTTACTTACAGCCTGTTAGAAAACGGCTCCATTCAGAAAAAAGACCGACAATATGTGCTGAGCACAAGGGCATCCGATATTCAGGTCCCGGACACCATCCAGGGAATCATTGCCGCCCGCATGGACAGATTAGAAGACAACCTCAAGCGGACCATGCAGGTGGCCTCCGTGATCGGACGAGAATTTGCCTTTCGCATCCTTCAGACCATCACCGGCATGCGGGAGGAGATCAAATCTTATTTGTTCAATCTGCAGGGCCTGGAGTTTATCTACGAAAAATGCCTTTTCCCGGAGTTGGAATACATATTCAAGCACGCCCTTACCCAAGAAGTGGCCTATAAAAGCTTGCTGCTTGCCAGAAGAAAGGAAATTCATGAGAAGATCGGAAAGGCCATAGAAGAGCTCTACCCGCACAGGTTACAGGAGTTTTACGAAATACTGGCCTATCATTATTCTAAAAGCGACGACCGGGAGAAAGCATATCAGTATTTGAAATTATCCGGTGAAAAGGCGATAGATAATTATTCTCCTTGGGAAGCCCTGCGGTTTTACAAAAGGGCTGTGGGTATGCTCAGCCAACAGCCTGAAACTTTGGAGAACAAAAGAAAAAAGCTGGATGTTTTTCTATTAATGCAATTCCCCATGGGTTTTTTAGGCTACCCTGAGGATTCTCTAAATGTTCTTAAGGAGGCTGAAATTTTATCAAAAGAACTCGGTGACGAAAAGGGACTTGCAAGAATTTACCGAGCTTTTGGTCTTTATTATTCAAACAAAGGAGACCTCTTGTTGGGGGCAAAATATGCAGAGGATTGTTTTCGAGAGGCAGAAAAAATGCAGGATGTAGAGTTGATGGCTCTAAGCGCGGCTGTACTTTGTCTTCCTTACAGTTGGTCTGGAAAGCATATTCAAATAGTCGAAATGGCACCATGTGTACTCAGTCTGATTGAAAAATCAGGAAAAGAATCTGAATCTTTCGGTTTCGGGTGGAATTTGTATTCCTACCTTTGTTCAAATTACGGATTTAGTTTGGGAAATATAGGGAATATGAAGGAAGGAGAAATTTTTTGTGAAAAAGGCCTTCGTTATGCAGAAAAAACCAGGGACTTGGTAGCCTTGGGATTGTGTGAATTGTATTATGGACTTTATTACGATATTAAGGGAGACGGCAAGCTTATGATAGAGCATTTTCAAAACAGTATCAAATATTTTGAAAAAGCTAATTTTCCTTTCCCATTAGGCCTGAGTAGGGGAGGATTAGGCGTTGGCTACTATCTTATTGGGGATCTGGAAACAGCCAAAATGCATTTAGAAAAGGGACTTCATATCCAAACCAAGGAGTCCGGGACAGAAGTGCTTTTATCCTATTATTATTCTAACTTATCAATGGCTCATTTCGATTTAGAAGATCTGAAAAAAGCGCAGGATTGTGCTGAAAAGGCCGTGGAGTTATCGTTAAATAATAAGGAAAGCGTTATTGAAGGAATGTCAAGGACTCGTTTAGGATGGATATTAGGGAAGAAAGATCCATCGCAATATGGTAAGGCGGAAAAATATATATTACATGGAATCAAGATATTCGAGGAATTGAAGTTAAAACCTCTTCTTTTTCAAGGCTATCGCTTACTGGGAGAGCTTTACGCCGATACCGGACAAAGAGAAAAGTCCCTGATAAATCTAAAAAAGGCCGAGGGAATGTTCAAGGAAATGGGGATGGATTATTATCTCGCCAAAACGCAGGGGCTTTTGGAAAAGCTTTAGAATCTGATGGCACACCCCCACATGTTGTGTAGGAGGTATTAAGCCTTAAAGTACAGATCACTGCAGCAGATCACAGGTTTTTTGAAGTATCAAAATCCTTTGATCCCTCCAACTAATCGCAACTAAGCCTAAATTGCAGATATCAACAGTAAAAACCAAATATCTTGCGTCCTCATTTTTTTCAGATATTGATAAACAAAGTTGTATATATCAATTCTGAAATTTGTTTGGATATTATTTTGTAATCAAAAACTTGCATGGAGTATCCAATAATACGGATTTAATTTAATTGCACTCTACGGCTATCGAGGATCAATACTCTGGACCGGGATAGGTGACGGGTATTTATTATTTATGATGCAGACCAGGAAAGGAGGGTCAAAATGGCTATTAGAGTTTTTATCAAACGAATATGCGAAGATCCCAGCAAGGAAAAGGAGCTTTTTAGTCTGGTTCGAAAACTTCGAAGCCTTGTTCCCCAGCAACCAGGCTATCTCTCAAGCGAATATGTTAAGAAAACCGATCGCCCAAAAGATATCATTGCCATAAGCACTTGGGAGTCTGCAGAAGATTGGCAGAACTGGTATGAAAGTGATGAACGGCGGGAAATTCAATCCAAAATAGATGCAATTCCAGGCGTAAAAACGACTTATCAAACCTACGAGGATACAAAGACTGAATGATGCGCCATTGACATCGTTTCGGTTGCAAAAAAATCAATTACCGACTGAAGCTCAGTTTGCTGAACACTACGGCTATGGAGGGAAAATCATAAACAATTGCATATATCAAATGGGAAACAAAAAATATCTTCGATCCGAAAATGTTACGATATCTCCAACATAAGCAAAATTTAATCGAAGCTGTGATATCAACCAGGATATCTGTAATAAT
>JASFPE010000510.1:0-4118 GCA_050116155.1 Desulfobacterales bacterium | reverse complement strand
AATGCCTTTTTCGAGTTACCAATTGAAATGGGCCCAAATTATTGATAGTGCAAAGTTCAATAGCGAAACCCTTTAGATGATTGGAACAGGCTCTGGAAGCCAATCTGGACCACAAGCTTCCGGGTCGCATGAAACGGGTGCAGGAGTACAGGGAAACCTATGAATAAAAAAGGTAAAAAGACAACCAAAGAGTCCGAACGTCAGGTTGAAGCGGTTGCCAAAGCACTGGATATTTTAGAGTGCTTTATGGGAAGCGAGCCGGAGCTTTCTCTCAAGCAACTCAGTGAAAAAACCGGTCTTTACAAAAGCCGTATTCTCAGGTTGTGCGGAACCCTCGTGGCCCAAAACTTTTTGATTCGAACACCAACCTCGAGTTACAAACTGGGGCCAAAGCTGATGGCCCTCGGGAAAGTTTACGAGAATACCAACCCGCTGGTATCCGTCGCCCGGCCTGTCCTGCGGGAATTGGCTTCATTGACCGGGGAATCCACAAAACTTTTCGTCATTGACGGAACCAAACGGCTCTGTCTGGTCAGAGAGCGGGGCACTTATCCGCTCCGTTATGCCATCAGCGAAGGAGAAACCTATGAGTTACACGCCGGGGCCGGTGGCAAAGTCCTGCTTGCCTACGCTTCCGACGAATTTCGTCATAAGATATTGAATAATAATTTAAAAAAAATAACGCCGTCGACAATTGTTGAACGGGATCGCCTGGAAAAAGAGTTTGAGACCGTTCGTGAGCAAGGCTATTCCTTTAGCAGGGGTGAGCTCGTTCCGGAAGTTGCCGGTATGGCGGCCCCGGTTTTTGATCATGAAAACAACGTCTGTGGGGCGATGGCCGTTGCCGGCGCGGAACAGCGTTTTACAGCCGAGCGCCAGAAAGATATGCTGAAAAACCTGCTGTCTTCGGCCCAAAAGCTGTCGCGCCTGCTTGGAAATGTGGATTAACCTTTCGGATAGTTTTTCAACTGCCTGATTAAGCAATCAATGCTTCCAGCGTGTCACGCACCGCCTGCTCCGTTACGACGTCCGTTACAAAAACATCCCCGATATCTTTTAGCAAAACAAACCGCAGGCGTCCGGCTTTCTTTTTTTTGTCGCTGCTCATGGCCTTAAGCAGCCGCTCCGGGCTCACATTGCCCGGAATGCGGGTGGGAAGCGCGGTTGCTTCGAGCGCGGCTTCGATTCGGTTTTGCAATCCAGCAGAGCAGTGGTCCAGGCGCGCCGACAAATTGGATGCCGCCACGAGCCCCATGGCAACCGCTTCGCCGTGGCGTACGGCGTGATCGCTGGCAGTCTCAATGGCATGGGCAAAGGTGTGCCCCAGGTTGAGGACAGCCCGGCGGCCGCGATCGAAAGGGTCCTCCTGAATGATGTTGATTTTGACCTGGATGGCTTGAGCGACAAGGGTTTGAAGCTCGGCCAGCGAAGGCTGGAGTTCGTCGGCTTTGCGTATCCAAATGCCCTTTTCTATTTTAGCAAACAAATCTGTGTCGCCGATGATGCTCTGCTTGATAACTTCCGCCATACCGGATGCAAACTCCCGTGGAGAAAGGCTTTGCAGCGTGGCGACATCGGCGATGACGGCTTTGGGCTGTTTGAAGGCGCCGATTAAATTTTTGCCCTGGGGTAAATTAATTCCGGCCTTGCCGCCAATACTCGTATCGGCCATTGCTAAAATGCTGGTAGGACATTGCACAAAGTCGATACCCCGCATGTAGGTCGCGGCAACAAAGCCGGCCAACCCGCTGATCACAGAGCCACCCAGCGCGATAATGGTTGTGCTGCGATCAAAGCCTTTTTCCACCAACTCTTCGCAAATGGATTGAACAGTGGTCAACGTTTTGTGCTGCTGGCCGGGTGAAACCGGAATAACGAGATTCGACTGCCCGCAGCTTTCGGCGTACAGAGGCCCGACGTTGCTGTCGGTGATGATGGCAACAGGCCCGCGGATGCCTGCTAACTGGGGTACAAAAGGCAAAATTCCGCCTCCGACGATGAACTCGTACATGACACCAGGCGCGGTAATGGATAGGCGCAAATTCGGATTGGCCTGGAAGATACCAATTAGATTCTGAGTCACCTCATCCGGACTTTTTTCAGACGTCACCATCTGTGGAAAACGGCCATAGTCTTCTTCCCGTTGTTGCAAAAGCTCAACAATGCGCTGCATGGGATTCGGCACTTCAAGCAGCGGCCGTTTCACATACCTGTCTTTTGAGGCCCGCTCCAAAACCTCTTCGGGTGTTGCAACCAGGCAAAAAACCCGCCCCCGCTTGCTCAGCGTCGCTGCATTGACTGGATCCAGCATCAGACGTCCACCGGTGGAAACGACAAGCCCCTCCCTTCCGCTCAATTCCCTGGCGATAGCCGCTTCCATTTCACGAAATGCCGCTTCACCTTTCTCACGGAAGATCTCGGCAACGCTCTGACCGCTGCGCTCTACGATCAACTCATCCGTGTCAACGAAATCATACCCCAGCTGATCCGCCAACAGTTTGCCCACGGTGGTTTTGCCGGTGGCCATGAATCCAGTTAGAATGATATTCGGTTTAGCCATGGTTTTTCAAAATAAAAAAGCCGTGGGATTTTGGCCTGCCCACGGCTTTTTGCTTTTAGTTTGTTGCTAATCAATCAAAGCGTATCCCAGGCAGACCGATACTCGCAAAAATAATACCGAAAATAAAATCTGTCTGGGCAATTATACGCCATTTGACAACCCCTATATTTCCTGATTGATCTATTATTCAATTCTTTTAAATACTTTATGTGGACGTGTCAAGCATATTTTTAGGGCTTAAAAGCACCTTCAGAATCAGCGAAATAGTGGACAAATTGTGCTTGAACATATGCGTCCTTTCAGGATATGAATGATACCTATTCGTCATTCCCGCGCAGGCGGGAATCCAGGAAATCTATTTTATGTCTGGATCCCCGCCTTCGCGGGGACAATGACTGGACTCCCGCCTACGCGGGAGTGACAATCATTTTGTAAGGAGATTAAAATGGCAGAATTCATTGGTGTGGTCACCGGCGGCACCCGGGGCATTGGATTGGGGATTGCCGAATGCCTCGTCAAATGAAGCAACTCTGTTTTGGTCGCATTATCAATATTTCTTCCATTGCCGCCCGCGCCATTGAATATATCCTGGATTCACCCTTTGTGACCGGCGTAACATTGGACATCAACGGCGGGGCATTTATGATCTAAAGCTATATGAGCAAAGGTAGGCCTCAATGATTAAAGGAATTAGTCATATCGGGATCCTCGTCAGGGACATAGAGACAACATTAGATAATTTCTGTCGGCCTTTACAATTTTCTGCCCCGCCGGTTAAAGATGTACCTGAACGTCAAATGAAGGTGGCGGTTTTGGATATGGGTACCATCAGCCTGGAATTCATTGAAGATTACTCCAGCGATGGAAATTTCGCCAGGATTGTTCAGGAGCATGGCCATACGATTCATCACCTGGCACTGGCCACCGACGACATTGACGCCGATCTTGCAGCCATTGAAACCGGTAGCAGTAATCAAAGCGATAAAACGCCAAAGACAGGTCTGCGGGGAAAGAGAATCGTTTTTCTAGAACCCGAACTGCTGGGCGGCATAAGGGTCGAATTGACCGAACCCTGATGACGGTCCGTCGGAGCGCGTGCAGCAACCGCAGAAACCAGCTGTCATTTCAGAAGGAGAATATTCAGTGTATTACGGTGATCTCATTGGCAAACATAAAACCGAAGTGGATACTCCTGCGCTGTTGCTCAATATTGGCGCAGTGGAACGAAATATCCAGAAAATGGCTCGGTTTTTTGCAGACAAGCCATGCAAGCTCAGACC
Source organism: Desulfobacterales bacterium (assembly GCA_050116155.1). GTDB lineage: Bacteria > Desulfobacterota > Desulfobacteria > Desulfobacterales > JAHEIW01. Next base: position 278 of record JASFPE010000510.1, on the reverse strand, counting down.
GCACGCCAAGACCCACAAACTTCCGTTGATTGCCCACAAGCAGATCCAGGCCGGGGCCATCGGCATCACGTGTGCCAAACTTTATGAGGCCAAAGTGTTTTTGGAGTCGGGCATAAAAAGCGTTCTGATTGCAAATCAGGTTGTTGGTGCGCGGCAAATCGACTGGCTTGTCAATCTCTCCAGCCTGGGTGAGCTGATGGTCTGCATTGACAGTGTCGACAACGCCCGCCAAATATCGGAAGCGGCAGAACAGCGTCATCGCAAAATTGACTACCTGC
>JASFPE010000509.1:0-4147 GCA_050116155.1 Desulfobacterales bacterium | reverse complement strand
CCGAATCCGCTCAACTTTTCTTTGACCCGTTCGTAAAGCTCCACATATTCCTGGGTCGGCTCAAGGGTATCCAGGTTGTAGCATTCATCCAGACGCTTGCCGATGGGAGCTTCGGCCAGTCGATCCTCATACTGAGCCAGAATCTGTTTGACGATCTCGTTGGCCTGCTCCCGCATAACCCCTTGGCGTGCAGTCAAATGTCCTGCCTCCGCACCGATACGGGCTTCCATTCCAGTAGCATGTTCTGGATGCCGGTTGCGGGCCACAGCTGCTAAATCTAGATCAGCGCCGGCCACTGTTGCAGCCAGGGCATGGGCCACTATCTCGTATGCGACCATCTCGGTGCACGGACCTGCGGCGGCAAATGTGTTGGCCGTGATCAACAGATGGGTGTTGCGACTCAATGCCTGGGCCGTGAGGCTAACCAGCCACAACAACTCTCTGGTGGTATTGCAGCCGTGATGGATGTGCAGCGGAAATCCGCAATGCCACTGTGCCTCAAAAGCCAGCAGGGCCAGGAAATGATGTGCGATGTGTACAAGCGCCGTGGCTTCAGGCCCACCGGAATAACCGCCAACCAACGGACCCAGTAGCCCGTACTTATTATGCCCGCTTTGCCGCAGAAAAACTGTCTTTTTGACCCGCTCATAGTCAATTTTCAACTCAGCCGTAGCCGCAATGCAGAGCCCGTCATTGGGCTGCACACCAAAATCGGCCTGGACCGCAGCCAAAATAGCATCGGTCCGTTCGGCATTGGAAACCAGATTATGGATGCCGAGCTGGGGCCGACCGGCAGCCCGGGCTGCCTCGCGCAGTTTGATCACATTCCAAATTGCAGCCTCCACCTCTTGAGGGGTTCCCGATTTAATGGGGCGGCCGTGAACCGTCTGACTAAACGCGCTGGAAAAAGTCTGCGCCAGCGGCTCCTGTGCGTAGCTTTGCACCATCGCAACGAAACGCTCCTCGGCCACCGGAGCGCCGACCGGTGTCATGATGCAAAACGGCGGCTTTGGATCCTCTATAGCCCGATAGGTCATCGTCGCCATATCCCGATTCTGGCCATAGGTAACGGCGGTGGGGGCGTGTTTCAAGGCCCATTCCACTTCTTCGCGGGTAAACTTCATCAATCGGCCGGTGTCCCGGCAGTAGATACCCAATTCCAGAAACAAATCGAGGCCTGCCTGATAAGCCCGGTCAGCCAGGTCATCATCTGCCGTAACGACAATTTTGGGGTCATATTTGATGTTATATTTGTCGATCATTTGGCGGGCAACCTGGGCCACTCGTAAATCAAATTCCTTTTCTTTGACCAGGGGACCACTTTCACTGCGTCCGATTACATCCCAGAATCCAATCATCTTTCCTTACCCCTCCCTCTTTTTTTGCATAAGACGTTTGGCCACTTCAACGGCCTCAACCGCGTCCTCCCCATAGCCATCAGCACCGATCTCCATGGCCCACTCGTCGATCACAGGTGCACCGCCAAGCATGACCAAATATTTTTCGCGCAAGCCCAGTTCACCCAGCATAGCCGGTATGTCGGGCATATAGGACATGGTTGTTGTCAGAATGGCCGAGGCGGCAATGATATCGGCGCCCACCTCTTCGGCCTTTTCGATAAACTGACGAACGGGCGCATCATTGCCCAGGTCGTGGACCGTAAAGCCCGAGGCCTGAAGCATAATTTTGACTATATTTTTGCCGAGATCGTGGATATCGCCCTGAATCACACCCAGAACAATGGTCCCCTGGGAATCACCTTCATGGCTTTGCATCAAGTGAGGCTTGAGTATTTCAGTCGCCGCATTCATGGCATCTGCCGCCAGCATGACTTCAGGAAGGCAGTACTCCAAAGTTGAAAATTTTTCACCAACGATCTGCATCCCTCGACTGAAACCCTCCTGGATCACTTTGATGGGGTCCAGTCCCTGGTCCACAGCCTGCCGGGCAAGGGTCACGCACCGTGATTCGTCATATTGGACTGTGGCATCCACAATCGATTCAATTAGATTCGCCTGAGCCTTCACATTCATAATCGCTTTATACTCCTTTTTAAAATTCACAACAGTCTGAAAGAATACTCTTTATTAACTTATCTAAAAATTGGAACAATAGAATATTGGGTTTCCATTACTTTCATTTGAGATGTAAATAGTGTGAACTCAAATTAGTGTCAAGCCTTCATTTTGAAGATCCCTTCAAAAATTCCTCCACCACCTTCATAATTTCCTTCACCTGTTTAGGCTCTTTCCATATAATCTCAGTATCGGCACCAAACCAGGTCAATTGCCGTTTGGCATATCTGCGATGATCCCGCTTAATGGTTCTGAGGCAATCCTCCCAGCTCGACCTGCCTTCGATATAATCCAGCATATCTCGATAGCCGATAGACTGCATGGGTTTTAACGCTGCAGTGTAGCCCAAATCCAACAATTTTCTGACTTCATCAACAAACCCGGCGGCAATCATCATATCGACCCGCCTATTGATGCGTTCATACAATAACCCCCTGTCCATATTCAGACCTATTTTCAAGGCATCGTAAGGCTGCTCGGAAAAACCATGTGTTTTTTGATATTCTGAAATAGGTTTAGCGGTAGCTTCATATGTCTCCAGGGCACGCATAATCCTGTAAGTATCATTGGGATGCAGCCTTTGCGCGGTTAAGGGATCACATTGCTTTAAGCGCTGAAACAGCCAATCTATGCCATGTTCCACGGCTTCTTTTTTCAGTCGGTCGCGGACCTCCGGGTCAACAGGCTCAGATTGGTAGATTCCATACAACAGGGATTTAATATACAAACCGGTACCCCCGACCACAAAAGGGATAATACCCCGGTCATGAAGTTGGGCGATATTTTGGCGGGCCAAACTTGCAAACCGAACTGCATCGAATTGTGCATCCGGATTGACAATATCGATCATGTGATGCGTCACCTGTCTCTGTTCTTCAGGAGTCGGTTTGGCAGTTCCGATATCCATATACCGGTATATTTGCATGGAATCGGCACCGATAATCTCACCATTATTCGCTCTGGCAACTTCAATGGCAGTGCCCGTTTTTCCAATGCCTGTGGGACCGCAGATAACAACTATTTTCGGCTTCACCTGAGTGGGATTCATCTCTTAAATTGGTAATCTATTGATTATTTCGTTAATATATAACATAAATAATATCTGATAAAGATTGTCAATTTTTAACGATCTGAACAGGAGCTTGTATATGAATATCGCAATCATAGGAGGCGGTACCCGATGCAGTGATCTTATGGATTTAATAGAAAATTTAGAATTTGAAGCCATTTCTCCTAAGATAGTAGCGGTGGCAGATCACGATGTTGAAGCGCCCGGCTTAGTTAAGGCCAAAACAAAGGGATTATATACTACCCGGGACTATAATGACTTGTTTGCCAGAGACGATATCGAACTGATAATCGAACTGACCGGCGATATGGATGTCTATAATGACATCCTCACTAAAAAAAACAAATCGGTCCGCGCTATCGCCCACCAGACGGCCCTGCTATTCTGGGAAATAGCCCGCATTTCAGGCCAAAAAAACCAAATCGATAATACCCTGGAAAAAACACGCACCATGTACAAGACTGCAATTAACGGACTAATTCACGAAGACGTACTCGTGATTGCGTCTAATTATCAAATTTTGGATATTAACGCTGCGCTGTTAAAAAAAATCGGTCTGAAACGCGATGAGGTGATTGGCCGCAATTGTTTTGAAATTACCCACCATTATGACAGCCCATGTTCAGATGAAAACTGTCCTTGCCCCTTAAACGAAACCATCGCAAGCCAAAAACCTGCCACAGCCACCCATGTGCATCTGGATAAAAACAACAGGGAATTATATATGTCGATTTCATGTTATCCATTATTGGGGAAAAGCGGTGTCCTCGGAGCAATCGAATTATCAAGAGATATTACCAAAGAAATCAACATGCAAAAATCAATGATGCAACAGGAAAAACTGGCCTCCATCGGCCGGCTTTCGGCCGGCGTTGCCCATGAAATCAACAACCCCTTGACCACGATCTTAACCACAACCATGTTATTGCAGGAAGAGCTTGATCCCGCTGACCCGAAATACCAGGAGTTGGAAACAGTTACTAAAGAAACACTTCGTTGTCGT
>JASFPE010000508.1:0-4153 GCA_050116155.1 Desulfobacterales bacterium | reverse complement strand
TCCCTTGCCGGACGTGCTTTCTAAAAGGGCTTTATTTCCATCGTCTGAGACTACGATTCCCACGAGCTTTAATTGGCTGATATCGATTCTTTCAAGTGGGGTTCGCGGGTTTCGGCTTCTTCTCATCCTGCGCAGTTTGGACACATCCGGTTTGCCTTCATACAACGGCTTAACGGAATTTATATATTCTTTGGGGTCATTATTTTTATACGTATCAGGTGACCCGGTATGTATATCTTTTTGCTTGTCCGGCGAACTTACAGAAGGTTTTATGGTTCGTTGTACGACTTTTTTCTGGGGCCGCGCTTTTTTAGGGAGCATCACAGATTTTTTAATAATTTCAGAATCATTTAAACCATAATTGATAATGATAAATGCCAGACTTGCGGTTGCCAAGGTAGCCATCACCTTCGGTGAGAGCAAAAAAGAGCAGAAATTGGAAATTAATATCGGCAGGTGTTTTAAGAAAGAAAGGATAGATGATTGAACAACCGGTTTATGGATAGCTTTTGATAGGCTTGGCAGGACTTCAGGCGCCTGGCCGCCCAACTCCCGGGCGTCCCATTCCGCCAGGCGGGTATCGAGAACCAAATCCGTACAGAATTTGCAGGCGTTTATGTGTTTCACAATCTCGTGAGTTTGTTCAGAGCTAAGATCGCCACATGCATATGCGATGGCCGTTTCCGCCATCGAACAATCATCAACGATGATATCATTGCCTTTGCAGTAGCTTTGACGGAGATTTTCGATTATTTGTTCCGAGTACTCGATTTTATTCTGATTTTTGCTGTTCATTGGGCATACAATTCCCCTTATTCTTTCCGTCGATATTCTTAGTGCTTTGGTGACATCCGATTTCAAATTTCCTTAAAAAAATGCAATTAATTTAATAAATCTAGACAATCCCATTCATGTTGCTGGATACGTTTTTCTAAAGCAGACTTAAATTTCGCTAAAGACCCCGTTTGGGGCCTCGTAAACTGTTTTTTGATGGCGTCGATCCTTTTTGGGGTCTGCCTGGCATCCGGTTGTTCCTCTAATTCCTGTTCGGCCATTTTCTCATAGCTCAACCCTTTCAGATACATACGAATCAAATTGGCGTCTCTGGGTGCGGTTTCAGAAAGCTGCCTGAGGGCATCATTTATGATTTTTTGCCGTTCTTCCCGGAGTACGTTATCTTCGGGTGATCCGAGATGGTCAGGTAATTCGGATGGCTCAAGGCTTTCCTCATCCGGTATTTCGGTGAATTTGATTTCGCGTTGAAATTTGCGATTGGCATCAATGATTTTTCTGTTGAGGATGGTGAGCAGAAATGTTCGTAAAGAGGCCTTGCCTTTAAATCCGCAAATCGCCTTGCCATTTAGAAGCGTTGTCCAGAAAGTTGACAGAACCGTATCGATTTGATCCTGTTCCGGATTAAATAGCCGCCGCCGCGTAAAGGCTAAAAAAAGCGGATGAAAAGCATGATATAATTCGAGAATGGCTTCTTTGTTGTTCGCTTGCAGTTCTTTGCAAATTGATTGTGCCAATAAATAATCTTTTTTATTTTGATCGCCATCCATCTGCCTGACTTAACCACCTCCACCATGATATCCATTTCCTCGGGCCACCGGACCGCGAGAATCTTTATATCTTTGTCCTTCATTGGTGCTCAGGGTTTCGTTGAGATTCGAAGATCGATCGGCAGAGATGCGATAGGTTCTTAAGATATCGGATTTTTCCTTTTCAGCTTGCCTGCGATCCAGCGCCATAATTCGGCCGCTTTCTGTTTTAAGATTTACAAAGGCCTCATCGGCACTGCCTTCAATAATGCTGATCAGATCCAGCAGATTGAGGATTTTTTTTCCATTAACTTCTACCACACGGTCATTGATAAACCCCTGATACCCGTTGTTAATATCCGATGGAAGAACCTTTGTTATGATCACCACTTCCTCGCCTTCCTTGGAAAGTCTTTTATTGGAAAAATAGTTTAATATGTTGCTTAACCGCCAATCGTTCCAATCACTGTCCATCGCTAAAATATAATTCAGGGTCAGAGGGCAAAACACCAAACCGCCATAGACGTAATACGTCGGGCCGACATCATAGCGCATCATCGGCACGAGTCTGTTGGTTCCCCAGGCTTTGTCTAAAGTCAATTTAATGGTTGACTGACGACCATTGCGAAGTATTTTGATCTTTAGATCTTCACCGATCTGCTGTTGCTGGATATAGAATTTAAAACTCGTACGCTCGTTGGGACGAAACTCGACGGTGCAGTCGTCTTCTACACGATGGCCGTCTATGGATAGGATGACATCTCCGGGAAAAACCGTGCCTTCTGCCGGTGTCCCTGGAATAGTGGACACAACCAGTGCACCGGATTGACCATCGACAAGCCCATACCTTCGTTTGAGGCCTTCATTTTCCATATTTTGCACCACGATACCATCATCTGGAAATCCATCGTATTGACCATCTGAAATATCATCCAAAAAGTGTTTCACAATCGGCACAGGAACCATATAACCGATGTTTTCAGAATTCCTCCGAATTTCCATAACCACCCCAACAATTTTGTCTCCGATGATTACCGGCCCACCGCTATTACCCGGATTAATCGCGGCATCCAACTGGGTTGCCAGCAGATTCATTAAGCTATGGGCATACATATGGTGCTCTGTCCTGGAGATCACTCCTTTTGTCGTGCTGAGCGTATCCCCGCCTTCGGGGAAGCCATACACAACGACTTCCTGTTGACTTTCAGGCAGATCCGCAAACTCAAGCGGTTTAACCTTTTGAAAAAACTTATGATTTTCGACGGTCAATAAAGCCAGGTCCGCATCGTGGGAGACCACCGTGACCTTTGCATTAAATTTTTTTGATTGCCCGTATAATCGAACCTGAACAAAGGTCTGATCACTAACCACATGGGCATTTGTCAGGATCCGATTGCCTTTGATGACGCATCCCGAACCACTGGTGGCTTTGGGGCCATTCATGTTCCAGGGAATATTGTAATCCGGTTGATTTTGTACGGAATAGATTTTTACCATGGCCTCTCGAACATCCATTTTGGCCATCAGCGTGTCCGGCAAAAAAGTAATCAGCAAACCGAGACATACGGAAGGTAGAAGATGAATAAAACAAGTTTTCCAGGGCCTTCTCTTATAATTTTTCAATGTCGGTCCTTTCTAAAAGCGAATTGATCAGGGATGAATAAATTTTGATCTGTCTGGTTTTCCGCCTGAGTGGCTCTGTCTTAGGGTATTATATCGGCATTTTAGAGGGAAATCTTAAGAGAAATAGGAAGTTGCAACCTGGACAAAAAAATGGGCGGCCTTCCACCGCCCGGTAGATAAAGTTGGTTCGATTGTGAGCACCCCCTGCTCACAGTTCTAATCATATATCGACATTTGATGATTAGACTTTAGCCCTTTTAGCGGGATGTCCTCTTCAGTAAAGCCCTTTGGGTCCATTATGGCAAATCTCTGTAAAGAAAGTTTCACATTTTCCGGTATAATTTTTCACAAAGCTTTTAAAATCAGAAATTGGTCGTGCTTAGAAGTGGTTTCAAAACCTCAGATCAGGTTCAAGGGCATGGCGTCCCACGGATTGAAAGCGGATCTACACGAAGTCGTACACGTTAGTACGAGAGCATTTCAATTCGCGGGACAACACAGCCATTGGGCCTCAGATGGGGTTTTGAGATCACTTATCGTCTTTTCTCCACAAACCCTTCCCTGATTTGGGCTCTTCAGCATCTATATCTTATTCGGCTATTTCAAATTCCCATTCACACCAGACACCTTCAGGGTGTTCATCGGGGGGGCATACCAAACACGTCACCCTTGCAGCCGGGTTAATAACCTCGGCAGCAGCCTCACAAATGGCGATACCTGCCGGTTTGCAGGCAATTTCTCCCAGGCCGTCTTCCAATCTCCTGACCTGTTGATGGCATTTGGTCACCTTTAGCCGGAATTTTTCTTCATTCAGTCTCAAGATGTCATAATCCGCATTGGCCCATATGGTCGAAAGAACCATGGCATCCATCAGTGACTGCAGATCGTCTTTTAAACCAAACATTTTCCTCAACCGATACATCTGCACCCTTGCGTTGGCTGGAAAACAATGGGCATCAGCCTTTACGGCCGCTTCTTCTCCATATTCA
>JASFPE010000507.1:0-4155 GCA_050116155.1 Desulfobacterales bacterium | reverse complement strand
ACACCTGACACCTGAACACTGATTCAAGGAACTTCATCCATGCGACAAACTATGAAAAAAGTAGTAGCCACTGGATTGCGAAAATTTTGCGGTCTAGTCCGATCCGGCCATAACCGGATAAAGCCCTATCTGAGTGCAGATGTCTATTTTGGCAGATTTCTATCGCGGGTACCCCCGGGATCGCTTGTGTTTTTTCCATTACGGGAAAATGCTTTCTACTGCGGTATTGCCGGCATGGTGACATTTACCAAAAAAGCGCCGTCAGATGACCGCATCGATATGCAAGCACTCCAAAAAATGCTGCAGACCATTGCATCCCAAGGCTGCGAGACATGCCGAATTGATGATGCCGCCGAGGTCGATGCCAGCTATTTTGGCGGGAAAGATTTGATCGATCGGCTGTGGCGTTCGGTTCAGGGGATGAAACAGGGCGATCTTTTTTACGCCATTTTTTCCGACCCCGAGACCCAAAACAGCCTCGCACAGCTTGCAAAACAATTAACAGAAATCGTTGATTCCGAAACCATCGGCTTAACCGATCAAATGGGGCATCTGGAGGTCTCCAAAGTCGACGTCATATACGGCCGAATTGAACGCCTGAAAGATATTGCATGGTGTCTCGATGTTGAAATCGCTGCCAATATAAAAAAGATCAAAGCCTTGATGAACTCGACCCCGGCGCCGCCAAAGGTGCAGACGGTGAAGCTGTTTAAGAAAATCAATGCCGTCCTAAACAGCATCGATCGTCTGGAAGTCAGGGGTCGGGATTCTGCAGGCATTTCACTGATGTTTGTGCTTGACGTCAAAGCATATGAGAAGTTTGAAAAATCATTGGCCCAAAAAAAGCTGCTGGACCTGCTCCGATCGCGATGTGAGCAGGAAATACTGTTGAATCGTGGCATCAGCATCCACAAATCTTTAGACGAAAGCAACCGGGAGCGCGTCGCAATTTCGATGACGTACAAAATTGCCGTTGAAGTTGGAAGCCTGGGTGACAACATCAGCCATTTACGCCAAGAAATTGCCGATGATGCCATTTTTCAAACCCTGGCGATGTCGACCGCCAAATCCGATACAGTTTCAGCCCACACTCGCTGGGCCTCGGTGGGGGCTATTACCGAGCCCAACTGCCATCCGGTTGACAACAGCACCCTGGAGAATTCCACCGACAAACCGGGTATTATTCATACCTGTCTTAACGGTGATATCGACAATTACCAGGAGCTCAAACAGGACCTGGAGCACAACGGGGCGATCATTCATCAGGAGATTACCACCGACACCAAAATCATTCCGCTTCAAATTCAGAAATATGTCTCCCAGGGCCACGGGATCGAAGAGGCCTTTCGTTTGGCGGTCAATGATTTTGAAGGCTCCCATGCCATATCCATGCATACCGACCTGGCTCCGGGCAAAGTTTTTCTGGCTCAAAAAGGCAGCGGACAGGCGATTTTTGTCGGCCTGACGCCCGAGCACTATATGCCCAGCTCTGAAGTTTACGGTTTTGTAGAAGAAACACCCCGCTATTTAAAGCTGGACGGCGAAACGGTTGTTGAGGGGTTAAACGGCCAGACCCAGGGGCAGATCTTCATCTTAAGCCAGGAAACCGGCGGTGGTTTGGACGGAATCAATGCCATGTATTATGACGGAACCGCGATTGATCTCAGTGACGCCGACATCAAATCCACGGAAATCACCTCCCGGGATATTGATCGCCAGGATTTCCCCCACTATTTTTTAAAAGAAATTTCAGAATCTCCGGCTTCCGTCGAGAAAACCCTCCAGAATCGATGGAAAATTAAAGACGGCGGGGATGATCAATATGTCATTGCGCTGGATCAAACGGTGATTCCTGAATCTTTACAAGACGCCCTGACCACCAATCGGATCAAACGCATCTTTTTTATCGGTCAGGGCACCGCCGGTGTGGCTGCCCTGGCATGCGCCAATATCTTGAATTATTATCTGGATAATCCGGCGATGCTGATCAGGGCCCAAAAGGCTTCGGAGTTCAGCGGTTTTCAACTCGGTGAGCATGATGAATCCGACAGCATGGCCGATGCCCTGGTGATTGCCATCAGTCAATCCGGCACCACCACCGATACCAATCGCACCGTCGACATGGCCAAAGAACGGGGGGCCTACACCCTGGCCATTGTAAATCGCAGAGACTCAGATATAACCTTTAAGGTCGACGGGGTCATGTACACCAGCAGCGGCCGGGATATTGAAATGTCGGTGGCATCAACCAAAGCCTTTTATTCGCAAATCGTCGCCGGAGCCATCCTGGGACTTTACATTGCGCATTTGAAAAAGCGCCGCCATGACGAATTTGTTTCGACAGAAATTCAGCAATTGCTGGCACTACCGGCTAAAATGCGCAGCGTTCTGGAATTAAATGATCTTATTGCCACGTCCGCCAAAACACTGGCGGTAACCAAAACATATTGGGCCGCGGTCGGCAGTGGCCCCAACAAAGCCTCTGCCGATGAAATTCGAATTAAACTCAGTGAGCTATGCTATAAAACCATATCATCAGATTTTGTCGAGGATAAAAAACATATTGATCTATCATCGGAACCACTGATCATGGTATGCGCCGCCGGAACCCGCAGCACGGTGATCGGAGATATCATCAAAGATACCGCCATCTTCAAAGCGCATAAAGCCACCCCAATTGTCATCACCGACGAAGGGGAACGGCGATTCGATCCCTACGCCGATGTGGTGTTTCATGTGCCGGTGGTCAGCGAACATTTGGCCCCCATACTCAACACCCTGGTTGGACATATCTGGGGATATTACGCGGCCCTGGCCATCAATGATGGTTCACGGCTATTGTACCGGTTTCGGGAAGACATTCAAACCACCATTAATGACAATGTTGGCAGGGGTCTGGACGTTTATGAAATTCTGCTCGAAAAGCCGTTCCGGGAAAAAATAGCCCGATTCTATCAAGAATTCAGACGGCAAAAAGCCGAAAAACGGTTCCCATCCATCATCGGATTTGATGCCGCCTCCGATCTCACCCTGTTGCTGAAGTATTTATCCGGACGATTGCCGGTTTCGGATTTTGAATTCGACTTCAATCAAAAAGGAACCCCGCGCAATATGCTCAATGCTTTGTTTAAATGTCTGGGCGAGTCGATCAACTATCTGGCACGCCCGGTGGATGCCATCAAGCATCAGGCCAAAACCGTAACCGTGGGCACAAGCCGCATCAGTGATCGCATTGAAGGAACCCTATTTGAGGCCCTGTCTTTGGAAAACTTTAATATATCTCAGCTGACCACCAGCAATATTATTGTCATGAAAAACCTGCAGGGCATCATTGCGGGTATAGAGGGATCGATCCTGTACCGCCTCAAAGGATTAAATCTGTTAGGTGAGCCTACCGATGAGACCACCATCAAGGTGACTGCCAAACGCGGTATTGCCGAACAAATTCCATCGCGGGTGGAAACGGACACTAAACTCAAGGGCAGCAAACGCATCATCGTCAGGCAAGGAAACGTATATATCGGCAAGGGCCGCAAAGATGACCGCAGCATTCTTGTGATTCCGATTTTATCGGCTTCTCCAGCCGGGCCGAACGTCATCGAATACCTGCTATTGTTGCACATCATATTTAATGAAAAGGTGCCGCTGCCGACCAAGATCAAAGCCTTGGGTGGAAAATATGAGCACATAAAAAGTATTGTCCAGGAAAATAGTATCGCCTGGCAGGATGCCTATCTTGAACTTATCGAAATACAGGATTTATTCGGCATATCCGCCGAAAAAATTGGCGAATTTATCAGCTCCAGGATAAACAATCAGTGAAGACCACAAATGGATACTTATATGAACAATAATTGACAAAATGTTGCACTTCACATATAGTATGTATAAAAAATGTGTTTTTTATAGAAAAAATCGCCTATCTGTATGAAAATGGATAATAATAACTTCCATTCAAATTCATCAATCGATCGCTTGCGGGAGATATCCACCTGGGTCTCGTCAGTCCAGGATCTCGATCGATTGCTTGAGCTTATCATCGAAACCGCCACCCGCATGATGGATGCAAAAGCCAGCTCACTGCTGCTGCTGGATCCCAAAACCAAAAAGCTCTACTTCAAAGTGGCCACCGGAGAAAAAAAGGAGGATGTGAAG
>JASFPE010000506.1:0-4165 GCA_050116155.1 Desulfobacterales bacterium | reverse complement strand
ATAGCTGACTTGAATCGGAGCCGGTCGCAAGGCACAGATTTCCAACCGGTTGCCGGCGATATGACCCATGAGATCCACGAGGATATCGACTTGATCCGCGTAGATACGCCGGGCCGCATCCGCAAAGCTCAGATGCCGCAAATCCATGAATTTATCGCAATCCCCTCGGATTTGCTCGCGGTAACAACTGCCGTCATCGATACCATATGAATAACCGTATATCCTGAATTCTTGGCGATGATGCAGACCAAAGAGGCTCAACGTCAGGTGGGCCGTGGGATGATGGCGAAAGTCGTTGGATAAATAGCCCACCACGATCTTGGATTTATTTCTGCGTCGGCCATGAAAGGAAAACGCAAGATCTAGCTTGGAGGTGTGACGTGTAATATTATCCGCCCACAATTTGGCTACTTTAAAGTTTAGGTCAGGATCAGCATGCCGGGTAACATTGATATAAGGTGATTCAGCCGGTTTGGTACCGGAATTTAGCGCGATTTGCGTAAAACCATCCAGTTTTTCAGATAATCCATCGAGTTTTTGCCAGGCGCAGGTTTGCTGTAGCAGGTGCACCAATTGACTGAGGGCATCCGGATACTCGGGTTGGATCTGCAGGGCTTTTTCATAACACGAAATGGCGTTATCGAGCTGATCCAATCTCTTGAATACATGCCCTAAGTTATTGTAATAGATAGAGTTTTTAGGACTTATCGTGATGGCCTGTTGAATGAGATGAATCGCTAAATCGTGTTTACCCACCTGGGAAGCGATCACTCCCAATAAATGTAACGCATCCGGTTGGGTGGGATCATCGTTAAGGATGCTGCGATATAGATTTTCAGCTTCGACCAATTGCCCCGTTTGGTGAAAGCGAATGGCGTTATTCATTATTGAACGATGACGCACGGATGATGGCTGACATTGTGGATCTCTAAATGAGCCATTTTTTGACATCGATGTCTTAAGCTTTTTGCGCTTGTTTTTGAGGCGAGCCATTTGAAACCCCTCGTAATCGATTTAGAAGGATTATCTTAAGAAATCCCGCTTGCCTTTGCCGGGAGAAACCCCGCCGATCTTTTCACGTCTCTCGTTTAATTCAATCAAAACATCATAAAATCTGTAGCAATATCCATACCACATGAAAAAAATTCTAAAGTTCTCAAATTCTTTAGCCGATAAAGAGGGTGAAGCCAAAAAAACGGTCTGGAAAGGAGGCGATGTTCAATCAGCAGACCCTGAGGTCTTCAATAAACACAATGAACTTTTTAACCCATTTTAAACCTTTGGCAAGAAAGCCAAAACAAAAAACCTAGAAAAGGAGAATCATCATGGCAATTAGCGACATTACATTAACCACTGGCATGCAGGCCAATTTGTTTAATTTGCAGTCAACCGCAAAGCTGATGGAGACAACCCAGCTTCGCCTATCCACGGGTAAAAAAGTTAATTCGGCATTGGATGATCCGATTAACTATTTTGCGGCCCTGAGTCACAACCAGAGAGCTTCCGACCTTTCAATCCGAAAGGATGAAATGTCTGAGGCCATTCAGACGGTTAAAGTCGCCGATCAAGGGATTGAATCCATCCAGGCTTTAATTCAACAGGCCAAGACCCTGGCACAGTCCGCACTTTCCGCGACAACCTCGTCCGCGGCCGCCAATTATGTCACCCAGTATAACGAAATACGTCAACAGATTAACGATCTGGCCCTCGACTCCAGTTACAAGGGTTCCAATCTGCTGACCGCCGACACCGTTGCAGAGCTGACCGTTAAATTTAATGAAGGCGGCTCGGCTACTCTGGATCTGATGGGCTTTGATGCGCGAGTTGTTGATTCCGGTACAAACAGCCAAATCCATTTTGGCAGTGTCGTCACTGCGGAATGGGTCACCGGCGACGGCACCGACTTCACCATCAACCAGACCAATATTGACGCCGATATCGCCGAGCTTGATGCGGCAACCTCCATTCTGAGATCAGAAGCCAGCGAAATGGCCACCAATTTGGGCATCATTACCCAGCGCGAAGAGTTTACGAATGGTATGATCGAGACCCTGAGCGAAGGTGCCAACAAACTGACCAACGCTGACATGAACGAGGAAGGCGCCAACATGCTGATGCTCCAGACCCGACAGGCTTTGGGTACCACAGCCTTGAGTCTGGCTTCTCAGGCAGCGCAATCCGTTCTGAGATTGTTCTAAGCCACCGACAGCTGAGACAATTTAAACAACCGTTACGCATGGAGGGGGAGCAATCTCCCTCCATGGATTAACTCTCAGGAGGTGGAAAAATGATCACATCAAACGTATCCAATGATCACGTGTTGCCAGAGCCGAGTCCGCTGAGTAAAAACGCGCAACCCGCTTCCCAGAAGATAAATTCTTCGCAAAAGACATATGGGGTGAAGCCAAAGGCAACCGCATCGGTCAAAATAAACGGCAGTCTTTTTGAATTTTCCGTTCCTCAATCGGCGCATTCAGCCATCAATATAGTCGCAGACAGCGTTCGGCAATCAGACCTGGCGATGCTGGAGATCGAAAAACAAATCAATCAAATCAAAGCCCGATTAACCGAACATGTTAAGAATTTTCCCCCGTTTTTGCCCGGCAGCGAGGAAAGGGTCAAATTAATGAAACGTTTTAGTGCGTTTCGACATCAAATCGATCAATTAACCTTTCCGCCGGACAGTCCGGGTGCTGCCCATATCATGGCAGATCCCTCGATCAGCGGCTCCTCTGGTGATTGGAAAGTAGATATTGGTGATAACAACCATCAAATCACGATTCGGCGACAACCGGTTCATACCGGTCCGAAAGGCCTTGATGTTCCGGAGCTACCGGAGACGGCCACGGATGAAGACATCCATGCAGCCATTGAAACTCTCGATTCTGCTGGAGAATTAATCGGGCATCGCCGCAGTGAACTGGCCGCAAATTTCAAACAGGTCCTGAGTCAGATAAAAATCGGGGCTTAGGAATCTCGTTAATAATTTTATGAGTAAATTCGACGATGGCGTTAAAGATAACCTTAAAACCCAATGAGCGCATGATTATCGGCGGTGCGGTGGTCACCAACGGAGAGACGCGAGCCGATTTTACGATCGATAACAAGGTTCCGTTGCTGCGTCAAAAAGATATCATGTCTGAAAATGAGGCGAATTCCCCCAGCCGTCGTCTGTATTTTGTTATTCAGCTCATGTATATCGACCAGGACAATGTATTAACCTATCACAATACGTATTGGTCAATCATAAAGGATATTGTAAAAGCAGCACCGAGTGTCCTGGGATTGATCGATCAAATCAGTGAGTTGATTCTGGGAAATCAATACTATCAGGCACTAAAGCTGACCAAAACATTAATCGAGTATGAACAGGAGGTAACCCATCGTGTACGCGAACCCAGCAGAAGCTTACAAATCAACTGATCAGGCCACCATGTCCGGCCGGGAAATCGAAGCGACAGTGCTCAGCAAGGCAGCCCTGAAATTAAAAGAGTGTCAAAACAACTGGGATGCTGATAATCGCGATCAGAAACTGGACGACGCGCTGAAGTTCAACCAACGCATTTGGAGCATATTGCAGGCGGAACTTGCCAAAGAAGACAATCCCTTGCCCATGCAATTAAAAAGGGATTTGATCAGTTTAAGTGTCTTTATTGATCGCCGAATTCTCGAAACCTTGGCCTATCCGTCACCGGAAAAACTCTCCATCATCATCGACATCAATAATAATATTGCGGCCGGACTGAGAGGCTCTCCGGTCAATGAACCGAAGCTGGCCATTACAGAACAACCACAACCAGCCGCTTGAGAGTAAATCCGAATCCTGGCACCAAACCAGCCTTAATGAGAATGAAATTGGGCCTTGACGGGCCCAATGGGTTTTTGAAGCCGGCAATGTCCACCCCTTTTTGGTGTTAATTCTTTTCAGCGACCTGTTCCCGCAACGCCAGAATATCATCGCTGCTATGGTGACTTTGTATGGCAGCTTCCAGTACACTGAGCGCTAGGTCTTCTTTTTGAGCAGCAATTAATCGGCTGGCGAGATCTGCAAATGCAAAGCAAAGCCCCTTTCCCATCTTGGTTTGACCCAGCTTTTGAATTCCCTGCATACCCTTTTCCCAACCGTCATTGCAACAATAGGCAACTGATAACATAAACAGTGCAG
>JASFPE010000505.1:0-4193 GCA_050116155.1 Desulfobacterales bacterium | reverse complement strand
ATGCGTTTTTTTAAGACCGCAACATCTTCTCTGGTATAACGGAAACAGCCGGATGTGATGACCAGATTTTCCAGCGCAGGCACCTGCCGGTAGGAAAATTCGATGTCATCCCGCGCGGCTTCAAACAAACTTCCGTCAAACTCAAAGCCCTTTACAGACACGGTTGTCGATTCGATCTCCTGTCCGAAGGCACCGGCATTCATCCGCAGCGCGCCGCCGACACCGCCGGGAATTCCGGCCATCAGCTCCATGCCGGCCAGACCGTTGGCAACGGCTGCGTGGATCAGCTCCGTTAAACGTGTTCCGGCCATCACGCGGGCATCTGTTTCCTGAATTGTCCAACCGCTGAGATTTTCGCCGATATACAGGGTCACACCCTGCCAGCCTTTGTCGGAAACCAGCAGGTTGGATCCGCGGCCCATAATAAACAGCGGGATATCGGCGGTGTTCAAAATTTCCAACGTGTGTCCGACGGCTTCTTCGGTCTGCGGTGCAATCCATACTGCCGTCGGTCCGCCGATCTGATAGGAAGTATAAGGCGCCAATATCACATTGGTCCTCACTTCAACATCGGCAATTCGGCCTAATTTAGAGGTCACTTTCTCCAGATCGAGATTCATCGGCATGATTACCTTATTCTCCCTGCACCCATGATTGCACCATATCCAACTGCGCACGCGTTTCGGGTGATGTGCGGTGACGAATAGGAGAGTTTTGTCTTAACTGTTGAATCAGTTGCAAAACATTTCGATCGGTTGCATATCCGTGTCTGGCCAGGTAACAACCCACCACGGTGCCGGTGCGTCCCAGGCCCCCCAGGCAGTGGACATAGACCGGTTTCTGCTGGCTGATACACGCATCGATGCGATCCAGAATTCGGCCCATTGTCGATCTCGAAGGAACCGACCAGTCTTTAATGGGCATGCGATCAAAGCCGACCTCAACTCCCATGGTTGCGGCAATGGATGTCATCAGATTTTCATATGGAACAAACATACGGCCATACCGGTTGAATTCGTCGGGTTCCATCAAATTGATCACGTGGCGGACGCCATGCATCAATAATCCCTGCAACTGATGTTGGGCCTGGCGGGCATTTTCGGATCCGGGATAGCATCCGGCCAACAGCTTATGTGGAACGACCCAGTAGGCCTGGTCAAAAGGCACGCTATCTTGTACCCCTATGTCGCTGGTTTTATCATTCATGGGAAATAAACAAGAGTTCAGAGATTAAAAGGTTCAGGCATAGGGCATGGGGCATGGAGCATGGGGTAAAGGATTAAAAAATCGGCTATCAAGGGTTTATAATCTTTTAATTCATGAATTCCTGAATCCCTCAATTCCTAAATGCTTGACCTCAATTCCTAAATTCCTGAATCCCTCAATTCCATAATCGATAATTGTTTTGTTTAACCACAAATTTTTATTGAATGCAATTTAACTTCGCTGAAAATAATCTGGTCCGCGAAGTGATTGAGCCGGCGGTATATATGCGAAATTTTTTTTCGCTGAAAACCTTTCCGATGCCGCCGAGACCAAACACCTGTTGATTTTTCATAGTTAAAATTGTGTTTATCAAAAAGAGGGCAACTCAAACCGATCCATATAATATGCTTTTATTTTTTTGTGCATTTTTAGAATTTGGCTTTGCGGATGGGTATGTCCAACTTCTGCATTTGTGACCAATAAAAGTGCGTTTTTTGTTTGGAGATCAGCTATAACAAGCGCGTTAAAACATAACCCTCTCCCACCATGATAAATCAAATTATGATTATCATCAGTTTTTTTTGTGAACCATCCCAATGCATAATTGTCAGATTTTTCCGAATCTGTCGGCGTATGTAATCGCTTTAAAGTGCTGGCTTTAAGTGGTTTATGATTTTGCTCCGGATATGTGTCTAAATGGAGGAGGATGAATTTAGCCCAGTCCTTTATTGATAAGTGTAAATAACCAGCGGGTGCCAAAAAATTAGGATATTTCGATTTGTACACAATAAAAGAACTGGAAAGATCCCAAATATGGCCCCAGGGCTGTGATGCCGGCGCCAAGTCTGCCGGGATCCCGTATCCGGCGGTTGTTATCCCCAACGGTTGAAATAGCTTCTCTGTTCTAAGTCTCTCATATGTTTGACCTGCAATTTTTTCCAGAATAGCACCAGCCAATATATAGCCGCTGTTGGAATAGTGCATGACCTCTCCGGGTGGGTCAATCAACTGATTTTGTGTGGTTTTTTCCAAATATTGCAATCTGAGAATTTCCGGTGAATTACCACGTTTTTCATCAAATCCATAATCGATAAGCCACGACGCTTTACCCTCTTTTAAATTAGCCGGCAGCCCGGCTCGATGTGACAATAACTGTTCTAAAGTTATATTTTCATATTCCGGGCGCATATCCAAATCAGGGAAGGCATCTCTTATTGTGGTTTGCCAGCTCAGGCGCCCTTCTTCCACTAAAATTGCAGCCGTGGTGGCGGTAAATGCTTTTGCACATGAGCCGATCAGAAATTTGTCATCTACTGTCAGAAAGTTATTTGTACCTGCTTCGCGTACACCCACAGCAGCAGCGGAGTGGAGTTTGCCATCAACGATGATAGCTGCTGCCAATCCGGGTAGTCTTTCTTTAAGCCTGATAGAGTTGAGCAATTCTGCAAGATCAGTATCACCGGATTCCTTTATGACGGGTGCAGGAATTGCTTCATAAGGTGGTGGCTTTTCGCATGCCAACAAAAAGCCAATGCATACAATTCCCCAGAAAATAGAAATTAATCGCCTATCAATGTGCATGTCCATCAGGAATCTTTCCATAATATTTCATCCGGGAGGCGGAATACAGATTTATCAGGATGGTATGAATTTTACTAAAATTAAAGATATCATAAGATCACAGGCATAAATTGTTTAGGGCAAATCACATAACTTTAGCTAGGCTTCATCTTTGTTATCATACTTCTGCATGTGGCCTATTATTTCATCGATGGTGCTTCTCATTTCTTTGAGCACCGGGTCAGATGCTTCGGCCCACATTTTCCTGTCGTTGTTTGACCTTACTATTGAAACGAGCTTTACGCTTGATATATAGAGCCTGTGATAGAGGATGTTGAGTTCGCTCAGCCATTCCCACTCTCTCATCATTCTCTGACTTTCAAGATATTCGGCAGCCAGTGAAGTCATAAACGTATGCTGAAAGAGGGAAAGCTTCAGCCATACCAGGACTTCCAGGGGGGCTATCCCCTGTTTTTTCATTCTTCCTTGCAGTATTCTGAAGAACATGTCCTGTCTGAGATCGTCTCTCAACCCCTCCAGGGCGCCGATCCCGTATAAATATCGATTTTTCGGCTCTTTTGTATACGCAGCAGCATCCCCTCTGAGCTTCTCCAATATCCTTTTGCGCACCAGTTCCTGTATCGTTTTTTCGTCCTTTTGAGGATTGCCGGTTCGCAAATAGACCATTGTGGTGTATCTTAGCTCCGGACGCAGTCGTTCCATACCCCTTTTAAAGTTCGACAGGGGCCGCTGCAGGTACTTCTCCATGCCACGCCATCCGGCAACCGGAGCATTCAGCCACAATTTATCAGCAGACCTATCCATGCCGACGACAACGAAAGAATGTGTGTCAGGTCTGAATTTCTTTGTCAATCCTTCCCACCAGAATGCCCGCATTCCGCTTGAGGCAACGATTTTGCCTTCCCGCTCCTCTTTTTCTTGCGGCATCCATCCCAGGTATGTCTGAACCGGCACGCCCTGTCTGAGGTATCCTTCCACCCTGTCCAGGTACTCGTTCCATGCGGCTTCGTGATCCATTCCTTTCGGAGTGACCTTCTTTTCAAAGGAGAGGCTGTACAGGTAGCCCAGCCACTCAAAGTCCGCTTCCCTCCAGAACGCAAACGGCAAAGCAAGGGAATGTTGGAAATAGAAAAAACCATAAGGGTTTGTGGCGTAGTACATCGACTGCGGGTATGTCATTCCTTGCACGAAAAAGCCAAGAACCATGGCTCTTGAGGTCAGCTCTCAATCAAGATGCGACCTTTGCACCACATAAGGAACTCCTTCAACGATTATTTTCCCCGAAGGGGCTGCGAATGAAGAAGTCCCAATTATCAGGAGAACAAAAATCAGGGTGGACGGTCCGATAAAGCCGTAGCGTGACATGAGATCACCCCCTTGATGTGAAAAGTGAAAAAAATGGATAG
>JASFPE010000504.1:0-4194 GCA_050116155.1 Desulfobacterales bacterium | reverse complement strand
TGCCATACGGGCATTATCGACCAAGACAGACATTAAGGATAGGGATGTAACAGTAATTGGTGCCGGCGGTGCGGCCCGGGCCA
Source organism: Desulfobacterales bacterium (assembly GCA_050116155.1). Classification (GTDB taxonomy): domain Bacteria; phylum Desulfobacterota; class Desulfobacteria; order Desulfobacterales; family JAHEIW01. The sequence continues at coordinate 4,111 of JASFPE010000504.1, read as the reverse complement.
TCGGTTTTGGTGTAAAATCTGAAGGCGGACGATTAACCATTGTCAATCGGTCTAAAGAAAAAGGAGAAAAGCTTGCCGGGGCTCTGGATGCCGCATTTATTCCACTTTCAGATCTTACTCAACTTGACTGCGATATCCTCATCAATACCACGGCTGTCGGTATGGCACCGCATATCGATAGCATGCCGGTGCCCAAAGAGGTTCTGGATAAGCATATGGTTGTCATGGATATCGTCTACAATCCGTTAAAAACCCGTCTGTTAAAAGAAGCCGAGCATATAGGGTGCTCCACGATTGATGGTGTTTGCATGTTTATCTATCAAGGTGCCGGACAGTTTGAGCTGTGGACCAAGCTTAAAGCGCCTGTCGATATCATGAAATTGGCTGTTTTGGCCGCATTGGATGAATATGATGCGTGAGATAAAACCCATAGGTCAAAAATATGCTGAAGTAACGGTTCCGGGCTCAAAGAGCTATACCCACCGAATGCTGATTGCTGCCAGTCTGTCTAATGGATCATGCAGACTTAAGAACACATTGGAGAGCGAAGATACCGGCATTACGTTGGAAACCATGCGGAAACTCGGTGTCAGTGTTGAAAAAGAGGCGAATATTATTGTTGTACATGGCAAAAGGGGTTCTTTGGATGCCTGCCAGGAGATACTTAATTTAGGCAATTCCGGTACCTCTATGCGTCTTTTAACGGCGGTGGTGGCATTGGGAAGGGGTAAATATGTCCTCACGGGATCCCAGCGCATGCAGCAACGTCCCATGCAGCATCTAATCGATGGCCTCAATCAAATTGGCGTTAGATCCCGTTCGGTGGAAAACAACGGCTGTCCGCCAATAGAAGTGGAAACGGGCGCAATCAAGGGCGGGACAGTCAACTTGAATTGCTCATTAAGCAGTCAATTCCTCTCAGCACTTTTACTTATCGCCCCCTATGCAAAAAGCAATACTGAAATTGTGGTTACCAGAGGGCCTGTGTCGCGCCCCTATATAGATATTACCCTGGATGTTATGCAAAAATTCGGTGTCACCGTCGTGCGTGAAAATTATGACTGCTTTAAAGTGCCCGGGGGCCAAACCTATCAGGCCGGTTCCTTTGTGGTTGAACCTGACTGTTCCCAAGCCGGCTATTTTTGGGCAGCTGCAGCCGTTACGGGGGCCACGATAAAAGTAAAAGATATATCCCTTGATTCTCAGCAGGGAGATATTCGGTTTTTAGATCTTTTGGCAGCCATGGGGTGTAAAATTTCTAAAGATCCGCAAAGCATCTCTGTTACAGGAGGATCCCTAAAGGCCATCGACGCTGATATGGCCGATATGCCGGATTTGGTCCCCACCCTGGCAGTGATTGCTGCATTTGCCAGGGGAACGACCATCATAAAAAATGTGGCTCACTTAAAGGGCAAAGAAAGCGATCGCCTGGATGCAACTATACGCGAACTCACCAAAATGGGTATTGACGCCGACTGCAGTGAGTCTGCCCTGCGAATTAGCGGTGGCGAACCCCATGGCGCCGAGATTCAAACATACAACGACCATCGTATTGCCATGAGTTTTGCGGTGGCAGGATTGCGGGTTCCGGGAATCGTTATCAAAGACGAAGATTGTGCTGCAAAATCTTTTCCCGATTTTTGGCAGAAAATCGAGGCGCTTTATTGAAGACCAAGTTGGGATATTGAGACGGATCTTCGACAAGGGAGAGGAAACGCGATACTGAACAGTCTACTTTGCTTGGCGCGACGAAGCATAAGCAAAGACGGGTGTCCCCCTGATTCCGGTCGGCTCAGAGGCCGACCCTACGTTATAACCGTCATTATTCGCGAAGCAAAGTAGGGCGGCCCTCCGCGGCCGCCGAAAAGAACGGCACGACTCGCCCGCCTAGCGCCTCATGTTGCCCGCATGAGGGGCGTGGTGACGGACAGGTTGCGGCGATTTTTGCCTTTCTGCGAATTGAGCGACACAATGACATTGTTCAAATATTGTTAAATAATATTAATGAGGTAATATGATCGGCATTATTGGTTTTGGTCGCTTCGGCCGCTTAATGGCAAAATATATGATCGGAGAGTTCCAAGTCTACGCACATGATATTGAAGACAAATCTTCGGCTATCAACGAAACCGGTGCGGTTGCTGCTTCTCTTGAAGAAGTCTGCCGGCAAAAAATCGTGATATTGGCGGTACCCATTTCAGGCATCCAGGATGTTCTCAAAAATATTTCCCCGTTGCTTAGAAGCGATTCGCTTGTGGTCGATGTATGCTCGGTGAAGGTATATCCGGTCCAGTGGATGAAGGAGATATTACCGGATCAGGTTTCTATTCTGGCCACCCATCCCATGTTTGGACCGGACAGTGCTGCGAAGACGCTGGTGGGCAGCAAAATAGTCTTGTGCAAAGTACGCATCGATGACGATCATTATTCTCAAATTAAGTCTTATTTAGCGTCCAAACACCTCACGGTGATTGAAACCACACCGGAAGAACATGACAAAGAAATTGCCGTCAGCCTGGCGTTGACCCATTTTATCGGAAGATCGTTATCTGAATTCGGGGCTTCACAGCAACTGATCGACACGGAAGGTTATAAAAGACTACTGCACATCCTGGAGGTGGTTGATCATGATACCTGGCAGCTTTTCCTGGACATGAATCATTACAATCCGTATGCCCGGAAACAGCGCATGGCGTTCATAAAAGCGATGCAAAGCATCGAAGAAAAAATGAATCAATGAAAATTAAGTATCGATTTGATTTCTTAATGGCTCAATTATTGCGTTCCTCTTACTCCTCCTTCTCTTTGTAATACCCGAACCAGGCCGCGATAACTGCCCAGATAACAATCCAGATACAGATGGCCTCACATATGTTTTGGATCCAGTGCATCATTTTGATTTCCCTCCCAGGAAGTTGCTATGGACTCCCCCTGTTTATGGTTTTATCCACGGAAGTAAAGGGTTAACAGAGAAAGATTTTTTGCAGTTAGTCGAACTTTGATTTCGCTTCGTTTCAGAGGGAGCAGGAACTCAGCAAGTGGTTCTGCATGAGAAGATTAGAATGAATAAAATCAAATTGAGATTGCGGATCTGGACTAGACGCAGTATTTAGGTAGACGGCTTTATATTTATTAACATCCTTTTTTAATCTATCTAAAAGTGGAGGTTATTGTCAAGAGAATCTGGTTTTAGGAAAACTTGCGATATCATTATTTCGCGATGACATTTTGCGGCAATTTCTTGGTCAAAATATCCACTGCTTCTGCAACCATTTCTTCGAGAACCTGCGCGGCCGGTTTAACTTCATCGATCAGCACGGATACCTGGCCGGCGAGACCCCCCACATAATTTTGTTTATTGGCCTCGATGAAGCTGGCCAGCAGTGCCGAAGATAACAGCACCTGGGTCGGGAAGGGGAGGGGTTTCAGCTTTGAGGCATCCCACAGATCATGAAAGCGGTTGTAGCTCGCGCGCAAGGTTTTGCCGGTGTATGCGCGGCTGACGCGGGTGCCCTCATCGTTGGAGTCCACGATTTTTTGTTTGTTAATATCCAAGGCACCACCTTCTTTGGTGGCTAAAAATCTGGTGCCGACCCAAACGCCGACACAGCCCATGGCCAGGGCAGCCGCGACACCACGGCCGTCGCCAATTCCACCGGCTGCCAGAACCGGCACGGGATAGGCGGCATCGATGGCCGCCGGTACCAACACCATGGTTCCAATTCGTCCGGTGTGACCGCCACCCTCGTGTCCCTGGGCAACCAGTAGATCGATTCCGGATTCAGCCATGCGTTTTGCATTTTTTTGATTGCCGGTGATTCCCAATACTTTCATTCCGACCGCGTGAGCTTCTTCAACCATAAAGCCGGGATTTCCAAGGCCCGCACAAAACAGTGGGACCTTTTCCTCGATGCATACCTGAATCGACTCCTGCGGACGCATGGTGGTGGTATTCAGGCGCACGGTGATCTCTACATCGGGCAATTCCATTTCTGATTTGATCTGATTCAACCAGTCCAGATACTTTTGAGGTAATCTTTCTAAGATTTTACTCAGGGGCAGTTCATCGATCCCTTCCATTCCAGATCGCGTCTCCAGATCAAGGTGTTTT
>JASFPE010000503.1:0-4204 GCA_050116155.1 Desulfobacterales bacterium | reverse complement strand
CAGCTGACGGTCAAACTTCTGCAGCTGTCGCGCCTGGAGCTCACGGAGACAATCCGCCGCGAACTTGAACAAAACCCGGCCCTGGAGGATGCCGGGGACCCTGCTTTCGAAAACGACCCTTCAACCCATGACCAAAACGATCATGTTGAAGCGGAGTTGACGGAAAATTCGACCATCGAAGATAAGCTTCTCGAAGCCATCGACCAACAAAGCCGAAACGATTCATTTGATTACCACAGATCAACCGTTTCCGCGTCTGAAAAAAAGGAATACCCGAATTTCGAAAACATTACCGCCGCCCGGGAAACCCTGACCGACCACCTCCTGTGGCAGCTGATAATGACGAATCCGACTCCGGAGCAGGAAATGATCGGCAGCATGATTGCCGGCAACCTGGATCGCAACGGATACCTGACGGCAACGCCGGAGGAAATCGCAGCGATGTGCGGGTCTGCGCTTCAAAAAGTTGAGGGGGTTTTAGCGCTGATGCAGACCTTTGACCCTTCAGGGGTGTGCGCCGGAGATCTCAGGGAGTGCCTGCTTATTCAGCTAAGTCAGCTGGGGATCGAAGATGGCCCGGTTGTCGACATCGTTGCAAATCACCTGCAGCACATCGAGCGGGGCAATTTCCGGGCTATCAAGCGGGCGACTGATTTAAGCATTGAAGACATATTCAGCGCCGTGGAAATCATCAAAAGTCTCGAACCCCGGCCCGGGCGGCCGTTCGTCGAACAACGCACCGAATACATCGTGCCCGACATATTTGTCACCAGAACCGGCAGGGGCTTCGCAATTTCATTGAACCACGATGAATTGCCGTATCTGCGCGTCAGTTCCTTTTGCACAGAGGCTTTGCGAAAAAAGGGGGAGCTTTCCCGCCGGGAAAAGTCTTACCTGCGGGATAAAATCCGCGCGGCTGCCTGGCTGATCAGCAGCATCCGGCAACGGCAGAACACCATCCTACGGGTAATGGAAAGCATTCTGAAATTTCAGGGAGACTTTTTCGAATACGGCGTGTCGCATCTAAAACCGCTGTTGCTGCGGGATGTGGCCGAGGATATCGATATGAGCGAAGGCACGGTCAGCAGGACAACGTCCAACAAATATGTGCACACCCCCCGGGGCATATTCAGCCTGAAATTCTTCTTCACCGGCGCAATCAAACGCTTTCACGGCGAGCCCCTTTCGGCCGTCAGTGTCCAGGAAAAAATCAGGAAGATGATTGCATCGGAAGACCCCCGGAAACCGTACAGCGACGACAGGGTCGCAAATATGTTAAACGCCGAGGGCATCGACATTGCCCGCAGGACCGTGGCCAAGTACCGCGAAAAAATGAACATACCGTCTTCGAGCGGACGCAAACGGCTTAGATGAACCGTGATTTCAATCTGGATGCTCACCGCGCACAGCAGGAAGGGCCAGTCAAAATGAGAGATGAAAGCAGTCAGAATAATTACAACCCAAATGATTCGAAAAAATGTGTGCCCCTGGAGCGCTGCAAGGCGGATTGCAACTTTCAGGCCGCTAAACCCCGGCTGCGGGTGCTTATTACCGACAGCCAGGAAGGGGTTGGTGGTGTGGTGGCGGCCATCTTGCGGGAAGAATTCCAGCAAACATTTGACCTGCGGGTATTTTTCACCCGCTGTGCCACAGAGATTATAAAGGCTGCCGATGAGCACTGCTTTGACCTGTTTATATTGAATGTGGATGTCATCCATTTTCCTTCACGACTGAATTTTATTTCGGCACTGGAGTTTCGAAAAAAGAAATCCCTGGAAGTCGTCCACCGGATCAGCCGAAACAACAACAGCCCGGTCATCGTCCTGTACGCCTGGGGAGACCCTGTTTTTGAAAAAAACATTGCCGGAGCAAGATATGATTTTGAACTGCCCTGCTCGGTGTACGAGCTCAGGGAGGCCATCCGGCAGTGTGTGGGGTAGGTTTAGCCCGCAATCCGTTGGCCCGTTGCCGGTTGGCCCGTTGGCCGGTAGAAGATTTGACCGGATCTGTCAACGGCCTGTGATATTCTGTGCGTAAAACAACTAGAAGCCATCTCAAAAATGTCTTTTGGCCCAATATCTTTGTTGGTGTCGCGTTTCAAATCCTCGACATACAGCAGTATGCCTCCGGTTTGAAACTCGGCCCCGCCGCGATCTTGAACCAAAATCCTATTTTTGAGATGGCTTCAATAAAAAATGGAGGGAATATTGGCAACATCTTTAAAAGATAAGACGGCCGACTCTATCAGTATCAGCATCTGTGTCCATCATCATTTACACATCGCTTTTCATTGCTGCAAATGTAAAAATTCGGTCCACCTGGAGGGTATCCCGAATGACAGCCATTATGCCCGCTGGTTTTTTGCAAAATCAATCGCCCATACTGAATCGGGGTTGGTTTGCAACAATTGTCGGGAAAATAGAAAGGAATAAATCATGAACACAAAAAATAAATTGAAGGATGTAAATCTGGTTCGCCAGACAGCGTTTCTCCAGAATTTCGTGCATGCCCTGCCCGTTCTGGGCCTTCTCGGACTTATACTGGGCGGTGTTCCGGGGCTCTTGATCGGTATGGCGGCAAGTGCGGGAGTCGCCTTTACGTCTGACATCTTTTGCGGCGCCATCGGCAGCGGCTCTGTCAACCTGCTCTACGGCACGGGCAGAAGAACTTCAAGCCTGCAGGAGCAGATAGCCGGCGACCTGAACATCGTAAGGTTTCACAAAATGAATCAGAGATTCGATCGGGCGCTTGAGACCGTGGAGGAGGTTCTGGAAAGGGATCCCGATTTTCCGGAGGCGCTGTTCCTCAAGGCCCAGGTGCTGTGGGATGGTTTCGAGGATTATGCCGGTACCAGTCAATGTCTGCAGCGCGTCATGGAAGTCAGTCCGGATGAAAGCGCGGCCTTTCACCGCTGGGCGGTGAGAATGTATGAAGAGATGCATAAAAAGAATGAGTTAACCGCGGATAAACGCAGATTTACACAGACGGATACAAGCTTTTTTGAATGCGGAAGTGGGAATCAGCCTTCGCTAAAGCTATGGCTGACAAGTGCTGAATGCGGAAATAAAAACAGATCAAAGAGAAAAGAGTTTTAAAATGAAGCTACCGGAGACAATCGAAAAACAAACGGCAGAATCGGGAAGCATTGCGGGTTTTGTTAAACTCTATGCGCACGGCAAACTCGGTTTGCTGTTCCATGGTGACAATCGATTCACAGGCATTGCCGAGAAATGTTTTGCGGAAGCCGTTCAGGTGCTGCTCACATTTGATCGCAAAAAATTTGAAACCGAAATGCGCCGGCACGGAGTTCCGGATGAAGCCATCAGAAAGTATGCAGAGGGATTTTGTCTGCACGACGATGTCTGGCTGAGCAAGGGCAACGGCTGGCCGCAATAACCCTTGAATATAAATATAAACATGAAAGGTGCATAATTAAAAATGCGAACCGATATAGAAGCAAGAATAAATGAGGCAGAGGTCTGTCGCAACATGGGATTGTTTGCCGACTCTCTCAGCATTTATGAAAACGTTCTGCCCGCCGTTTCGCCCGGGGACATTCAGAGCATGCGTTGCTTAAAAAACGCATCAGCATCCTGAAAAAAGAGATCGCCGATCAGGAAGATAAACCGCCCGAAGTGGGAGAAGAAGAAGACATCGAGCCTATCATCGATTCTTTTGCGGATTCGCAAGATGCCGGTGCCATCTTCGACATAGCGTCTGCGTTTAAAGAAATGGGGCTGCACAACAAGGCCGTGGCCGAATACGTCAGGCTTTTTGAGAAGGATTTTCCTGTGTCAAAGATCGTACCCGACCTGACCGAAAGCCTGTTGAAACAGTTTTCTCTGAATTATGGTCGGGCCGTCATATCTTCCTGATATTTTTACAAAAGAGATCCATTTATAGGTGCTACTGAGGCCTATAACGCTCTTTTTGGGGTCAAAAACAGCGTTATAGAAAGTCACTCCTTACTTTCAAACTTCTTGACTTGAATACGATCATTTTGGTAGTTAACTATATAAATAGTTGATGCAATACCCCAACCCGAAGCACACCCGGAAACTGAATTAATTCTGAATTCCCTACTGCACTCAAATTATAGCTTTCTAAAATATTAATAATAATCGACTTTATCCCGTTTTTCTATTTAAATTCGAGGCTTGTATCTTTTGGCTTAACAAAAATATTTATACGGCCTTTTTATGTT
>JASFPE010000502.1:0-4205 GCA_050116155.1 Desulfobacterales bacterium | reverse complement strand
GCTGATGATTCCGGTCTTGTTCGCCTCGGTCACGCACAGCGCTTTGCAAGTATATTTGGATCGATTGAATCACGGTCAATTCTCAGGATCATTCTTTTCATTTTTGCCCGAGTATTTCACCGGCGTTTATCTGGCGATCGGCATGCCGGGGAATTTTGCATATCACGGGATGCACCTCTGGTATCTGTTATTCTTATTTATTTACAGTCTGATCTGCTATCGATTGTTTATCTGGTTAAAATCAGGTGGGCGGGAGATTCTGAATCGGATCACCTCACTGTTTGCCATACCGGGATTGATCTATCTATGGTTTGCCCTGCCGTTATTGATCATGAAAGCGCTTATTCCACAGGCAGTTTTGAATGTCGGCCCCGGAGGCTGGGGATTTCTGTATTATATCTGGTTTCTGATCTCCGGTTTTTTGATCGTGTCCAGTGACCGCCTTCAACGCAATATTAAAAATCAGCGCTGGATTTCGCTTTTACTGGGCGCGGTTTTATTGTCAGCATACCTCTACGAGTTGTTTAGCCCGTCCCGTGTGGTTTTCCAGACCTGGATCAGCGATTGGATATATACCCTTCTCTCCTTTTTCAGTGCCTGGTGCTGGTTATTTGCCATCCTCGGATTTGGCATGCAGTATCTGGCTTTTGATCGTCCTGTGCTGCGATATACCAATGAAGGTGTACTGCCATTTTTTATTCTGCATCAGACGGTCTTGTTGGGTACCGGTTATTTCATAATGACCTGGGAGATTCATGATGTCTTAAAATGGGCGATCGTTTTTACCAGCTCATTTATCATCATCATGGCACTTTATACGCTGCTTATTCGGAAATTTGAGCTGTTTCGCTTTTTATTCGGAATGAAGACAACCCATCCATTTTTCGATATCTTTCGGAAAAAGACCACTTTGATTATCTTGCAGGTACTGTATATTGGTTTAATCGTTTTTGCGGTCGTCAATCAAATCACCGGAGCCGGACAGGACCGCTCTCCAATGCCATTGATGTATGATTCCGGACAGGATATCCTTCTAAACGCCGAATCGATAACAGATCGGTCGCCGACGGGTATTCGTTTAGTCAACGACGAAGAGGCTTCAATCGGCCGGGCAATCGAGTTTTTCTCAGGAGCGAATCAGCGGGCAGAATCGCAACCTAAGGTTTATATTGAGATGCGTTTTTCAGCACCGGCGGGTCGATACTTTGTCTGGTTAAGAGGTAAAAGCGATAGCAACAGCGGCTATACAGATTCAGTCTGGTTGCAGGTGGATGATCAGATCGGAACCAGCACCCGAAGTGTCCGGCTGGGGAATTGGCTGGATGTCCACCCCGCAGGCGTCTATGGCTGGGCAGGTGATACAGATGATCCCGTTGCCGTTGTATTGAAGCATACCGGAGATCACACGATCCGCATTCAACCGCGTCAAACAACTCACCGGATTGATCAGATCTGGCTGAGCCGATCTCAGCTTCGAATCCCGAACACGTCCAGGCCTATCAAATGATAGGAAACGCTGGTAATTTGGCTTTTGTGTGTCCAGCGACTAATGGCCACTCTCTTAAATTCGACGGATACTAAGTGGGCAGACTTTGCTTATTCGATTTGACTATCTTCAACTAAAATTGTCGTCATCAGTTTGATAGGCGTGGTGTTGTTTTTGTCTGCCAGACTTTTAAGCCTGTCTTCGTCTTTGGCCTCAATATCAATAGCCTTCAGCCGTTGGTAGGCTTTGCCCGGATTCAGCTCCATTTCTTTGATTATCTGACCGATAGTTTTATTTCCCAAACCCGTGCCGGAAAATGTTTCCTCGACTTTCTCAGCCGTCCATGTGGCACCGGGTTTCATCGCTTCGGGTTTGGCTTCCAGTTTTTTAATCACTTCGTAAACACCCATACCGGATGTTCGTTTGCTTTCTGCAATCTCGATCAATGTGCTCTTGGGGCTGTCTACCGTGAAACCGGCATTCCTGAGTTCCAGCATTGCTTGGTCCAAAGGGATCCGTTGCTTTTTGCAGAAGGTTTGAAGGCTAACCAACTCCGCATGACCAAACGGAGGTTCAAGCTCGGGAGACGTCACCCATGAGTTTTTAATCGCTTCACCCAGGTTGCTCACGTAGACAAGCGGTGGCAATGACCAAATACCGCTCACCGTAACCCATATGAATATGATACCACTTATAATCAGTTCTCGTTTATATCGCAATACGCTTTCAATCTTGCCACTTAGATACTTAATCAGAGCCTTCCAATTATAGTATATGTGAAAACCACCCATTACTAAAAATAGGAGTCCTGAGTAGATATGTATGTTGCCCCATTGATCTTTCTCCAAGCTTAAAAAGTGCCACTTGATCCAATATGCCACCCGGCCGTGAGGTTCAATATATAGAATTATCCCTGTGAAGCATAACAAGATGAAGCTCGCTAGTGAACATAATGATGTAAAAGCCCGACCATGCCAGTTTCTTTTATTCATTTTATTAATGTCTTCTAAAGCAACTTAGATAATACAATATATCACCCAAGTACCGATTAAGCTGGAAATTGGAGAGGCCGAAAATTTGCTGGGTGTGCTTATGTAATATGCAAATTTGATTATTTTAAAATCATCTTAGTCCAACGACGATATTTACTTTAGCGATTCTTTTGACAGCACAATGTTGTCGATCCAGACTGTGCCTTTACCGTTCATGATCAGGTTGAGCGTGACCTTATCCGGCTTCTGGTCTTTTTGCAGCATGAATGGTGTCTGGATCGATTTCCAGTCCGAATTACCGCTGATAGTTGAATTCAGCCCTCTGGAAAAATACTGGCCACCGCCGACATGGACCCACATCTCCAACAGCACCGTACCTTCCAGCTGGCTTTTGACGTCGGCCTTGTAGATGAGCTTGGCATTTTCGATATCCAATCCCGTAGCTTCACCTAAACACACAGTGGTGGGCCAGAGGGTAGATATTTTGATCGAACCGTTGCCTTCCACCTTGACGTTGGCATCGTTTTGGATCGTCAAACCCAGCGTCGCTATATCGTCAAGGCTCAATTTCTTCAGATCACCGGCCATGGATGGGGTACAAACAAATAAACACAACAAGATTACAATAAATATTTTTTTCATATCAACCCCCGGTAAACATATGTCTATAATTTGTTCAATTGTCTCTTCAGATGGCGTCAACAGTTGCCCACTTAACAAAAGTTCGGGGAGTTTTTCTCATGCAAAGTTTGTCATTCCCGCGGAAGCGGGAATCCAGAAAATCTATTATCTGTTTAGATCCCCGCCTTCGCGGGGACATGGCTGGATGCCCGCCTGCGCGGGCATGACGGATAAATTCCCCGAAATTTGAATTAACTTGTTTCTGGCGTTCCCGCTAAACCGGCAAGCGCTCCTGATTTAACTTCATAAAAGCTTTCAAGCCGTTCAATCTGACCCGGCGTCGCCCATCTGACACCTCGTTCGATTTCCACCAATCTGGATGGGGGAATGCCGACCTGCTGGCAAACCTGATTGAGGGTTAGTTTCCGTTTTGTTCTTAAGTTCGTCAACTTTTCACCAATGTCGCTCATTGTCGAATCTCCTTTAGCTTGATTTGGAAGTCAGTAAATGTCAATATGCGCTTTTGCGGTCTGTCCTGCGTGCAAGTTCGCTGGCGTATTTCCTGCCGAGGGTTTCGGTATGTATATCATTTTTGTTCATTTTCGCGAATTTCCATACCAATTGGCCCCCAGCTAAAATTATTGCATCGCAGTGCGGAGCACGCACTCACCGCAACCATCAGGTCCATCTCTGCGAGAAATTCAATATAATCACCTGCTTTCGATAAAGGTGGTCGAATAGTGATTTCCCCATTTTCGGATACATGCGCATTCATAAAGACATTAAACGGTATTGGAATCTGGGCTTCGACGATGCCGAAGGGCTTCAGGCTCTGGGTGAGATTCTCAAGGCAATTCGGATGCGGTTCATAAATGTCATATTCGATGGCAAACATCTCCTGGCTGCACGGCGGAAATAAAAAGTCATGTTTGCCGACCTGATCTGTTTCGATGGTCAGCATTGGGTTGCTACGGTTCGAGTATAGAACATCACCGCTGGACAAGTATATATTCCCGGCGTAGTTAATGCTTCGACCCGAGGAGAGATACTCTTGCGAATGGTCGAGTGCAAAGCATACCAGGTCGGCAACCTGTTCTCCTTCGAGG
>JASFPE010000501.1:0-4225 GCA_050116155.1 Desulfobacterales bacterium | reverse complement strand
GTCTTATAATCAGACTATGCGTGCGTTCAATGATATCTTGACATTCGAAATAGGGGCGGGGTTTATCCACCAGAGGCTGTACAATAACCGCTGCAATTCCGCTAAAAGTCCTCCCCCTTGAGGGGGGAGGGTTTGGGTGGGGTGATCACCCTCCCCTTCATCCCCTCCCATCAAGGGAGGGGAAACGAGTTATTGGACAGCCTGTAAAACCCCCTCCCTCACGAAAAGAGAATATTAGCCATGAAGACTTAAAGTCTGTCCCCTAAATCCGGTTTATTAAAAATGAAAAAAGCCAATGATGGGCATCAGCTCATTGGCCCTATTATTTGACACGATAAAATGGTGAGCGGCGCTACAATTATGTCGGCGCTCCTGATAGCAGGATTGAAGGTTCGATTAGAACGTGTCCTGACGCCCCAGGCCGATGACATAAACCTGGTACTTGGACTCGGTAGTCACACGCTCACCAGCACCTTTGTAGCAGATTATATCCGGTATGAAAAGTAAAAAGAGGTTTCAGTAATGAAACGTTTGAGCATTCTTGCGTGGGCATTTCTGCTTCTGCTCATTTTCGTTTTCGGTTGTTCCAGCGGTGGCGGTGGTGGTGGGAGTGATGGGACTAACAATCCATTTGAGCTGTTGATGGGCATATTGCAGTTTCGGATTCGTCATAACCTTCAGGACGACAGCTGCCTGGCGCGGAACGATTGTTTTTACGCCATCGAGGAAGAAGACCACATCGCCGGGTGGTTGGATCAGATCGCAGCGGACTCCGACCTGGCGGTGTTGCACTGGGACCGGGCGGTTCCGTGGCTGGCCTTTGATGCAGACCCACCGTGGGGAACCAGCCGAACGCAATTTTTCGATGCGCGCATTGATGACAAACTGCGCTCCTGGATTAACGCCTTTGCAGCCCATTTCGCATCCCTACCCCACAGTTATCTGGCGGTGACCCCTTTGCACGGCTTGCGGGACAAACTGGAGCGCTGCCGGATTAATGAAGATCTGGAGGTGGAAGTCAGCGACGCCTGCCCGGATGTTGGTCCCGGCACGGTCATCCAGTTTCAGTACGATCCCGGTTCCGGCCCGCTATTGGCCTCTTTTAATCTTGAAAGAAGTTATCGCAACTTTGTTCTTTACCTTTATGACAAGCTCCGGCCCGACTATTTTGCCATCATGATTGAAGTCAACATGTACAAGGCCTTCTGCCCGGCAAAATGGAGTGGGTTGGTGGAACTCTACCGCTCGATTTACGACACCGTTCGCGCCGGGGTGGATTCGAGGACAAAGGTATTCGCCACCGTGGTCTTCCAGGATCTTCTGGACTATGAAGTCGAGCAGTGTTACGGGGCCCTGGCTTTCGAAGCATGCGTCGGCGCTCCCGGTCCGCCCGCTTACCCGGATCCGGATCCACTCACCTGCTTCCCGCTGGACCTTTCCGCCATCACGGATCTGGATCAGGGCGGCCGCCTCGAGATCCTGGCGCTGTCTTTTTACCCGGACAGCTTGCTGATGGCGGTCTCAGAAATCGACAATTTGCTTTACGCATACGCTGAAGACTGGGACGAAATCAGCGACTGTCTGACGCGCGCCCAGCTTCCGCCGTTTCTCGACCCTATCGCCGCCCTGGACCGCTTCGGCTGGAGCAAGCCGGTGGCCATCGCAGAGCTGGGAGCAAGATCCTGCCGGACCCTTCAATTTGTTGATGATGGAATAAACCGGTTCATCATCCAGCCTCCGGGCGACCATACATCCCAGGCCTTTTGGCTCGATCATTTTCTGGAAAGTGCCAGACAGAGAAGGTTTGAATTTTATGTGCAGGTTTTTCGGGACGATTATTATCCCATCGGCCTTTGGGCAGAACGCCAGGGAGTATTGCCGGAAGACCTATACAACGTGAACAATATTTTTCCCTGTATGGGCCTTTACGACGACAGCGGTCAGCCCAAACCCGGCATCACCGACATCTGGAAGAATGCACTCCCTTAGCTAACCGCAATTCCAAAAAACATCTTTAAGTAAAAGGGGCAAAGCTTGAATTGTGATTTAAAAGCTCGACGCCTTCCATATGATTCAAAATTAAAGCTTTGGCCCCTTTTCGCAAAGTCTTGACCCCCGGCCAGAATAAGAGTAAAGCTCAAACGAGATGTTGATCACCTGCCCTGGGTAAAAGGCAAAGCCTGGATACGATATTCAGGCCAAAAGACTGCATCGACTGCGATCTGAAAATGAATCGTTGCGCGTTTTTGGTGGTGCACGAAATGACTGTTCCGGAAAAATTCTCCTTAGGTGTCATCCTCGCTTCCGCCACTCTGACCATTATGGCCGGAAGCATCATTGCCCCGGTGCTGAATTTGATGCGCGATGGTTTGGGTGTCGCACCCCAGTCCGTCGGGTTGATCATCACCACCCACGGGCTATTTATGGCCCTGTTCAGCCCGTTGATGGGAAGCGTCATCGATCGCAAGGGTGCCCGGCGACCGTATATCGTTGCCCTCATCTGCTATGGCCTTGCCGGCGGGTCCGGGTTGCTGATCAACTCCTTCTGGGTTCTGCTGATCAGCAGAGCCTGTCTCGGAATTGCCCTGGCCGGCATCTTCACCGGCATCAACGTGCTGATCCTGAACAGGTACGACGGGATCGAACGGGACAGGGTCATGGGATGGCGGGGAAGCGCACAGAGTTTCGGAGGGGTCATCTGGCCATTGATCGGCGGCACGCTTGGCGGATTTTCATGGCGCTTTCCCTTTGCCGTTTACATGCTGGCCATACCCATCGGCCTGCTTGCCATCGCCGCCGTGGCGGAGCCGGATATCCAACAGCCAGCCAGATCGGAATCCAAGGGCAGCCCGTCGGTTTTCAGGGTTTTTCGGGAGAGCCCCGTACTTTTGATCATTTACGGCCTGATGTTCTTTGGCAATATCCTGCTTTATGCCATCGTCATTTTTCTGCCTCAGCTGCTGGAAAGCTTCGGCATATCCAGCACATTTCGCATCGGCCTGTTTATTACCGTCATGACGGGCTCGGGAGGAGTGACCGCCTTCATCTACGGAAAGATCAGGTCCCGGTTTACCTACCGGATAATTGTTACCATCGGCGTGGCTCTATGGACGGTGGCCTTTACCACCATATCCCAGGCACCCGGCAGCGGGATGATCGCCATTGCGGTGGCCCTGTTTGGTGTCAGTCAGGGACTGAACCTGCCCACCGTCATGGTGTGGATCGGTGACGTTGTTCCGCCGTCCTTCCGGGGGAGATTCAGTTCATACCTGGGAACGTTTGGGTTCATCGGTCAATTCCTGTCCCCCATTGTATTTGCACCGGTATTCATGCTGGTGGGTCTCAAAGGTGTTTTTCTGGTCGGCGCCGGGGTTGGTGCTGCCTGGTTTTTGTTGCTTTTATTCGGATTGGGAAAAATCCACAAAATCACATCACACCAGAAAGGAGGCTAATCATGCAACCGCCTGATATCACGCGCGTGTTCAAAGGACCTCAAAACGAGTTCGAGGTGGAGATTGTCTTTGCCCGTGACGGCAACCAGTCGCCCAAGGAAGGGCATACCTATGATGAAATTATCGTGGTGACCGATGGTGTCATCGAGCTGGAGAGAAGCGACCGGGAAGAGATAAGTACCCATTCGAAGTACGACTACATATTTCTGCCGAAAGAGACCGTCCATCAGATCACCGTCAAGAAAGCCCCCGTGAAGCTGGTCATCATCCACCCCGAACGCCAGGAGTAGCACCGATAAGATAGAGACCGGCAGAAAACGCAAGAATCAAAAGTAGACTTGACCCGTCTATCTCTATTATTTTCAAAAAAATGAAAGAACACTGGTTCTGGAAGGAATAGCCTGCTGAATTAAAGAGGATTGAAAGTTTTTTGGCAGGCAGAAAGCAAAGAAGGTTTTAAGTCTGCGAATCAATTAGCTACGCTTGAAGACGCGATAAATCGCTACTTATTGCCACCGGCTTTACCTTCTTCCATGCCCGGGTCTTATGCGCAGTGTGCCACAGGTCATAATTTTTTTGAATATTCAGCCACAAATCCGGTGTCGTATTCAATGCTTTGGATAGTCGCAATGCCATCTCAGGCGTAATAGATTTATGTTCATTTACAATGTTTGATAATGTCTTGCGTGATACACCCAGAATCTCAGCCATCTTTGTAACGGAAATATCCAGCGGCTCTAAATAATTATGATATAAAATCCGACCGGGATGAA
>JASFPE010000500.1:0-4232 GCA_050116155.1 Desulfobacterales bacterium | reverse complement strand
GCCTCTGGAGGATTCAATCGACAATATACAATTACTAGAAATGGTGAAAATATCCCATATAATTTTCTTGCCACAAAATGCAAAAAAATTACAATCACTGGAATAGGGTGTTTGATGACAACACTGGCACTTTACAGTAACAAAGGGGGGGTGGGTAAGACTGCTGCAGCAGTAAACCTGTCTTATCTGGCAGCGCAAACCGGCGCGAAAACGCTCATCTGCGATCTGGATCCACAGGGTTCCGCAACATACTATTTTCGCGTAAAACCCAAATTAAAATCCGGCGCAAAAGGGTTTATTAAAGGCGGTAAACAGGTCTACAAGAGTATTAAAGGCACGGATTATGATAATCTGGATCTATTGCCGGCAGATTTTTCACTGCGCCATTTAGA
Organism: Desulfobacterales bacterium; assembly: GCA_050116155.1. Taxonomy (GTDB): domain Bacteria; phylum Desulfobacterota; class Desulfobacteria; order Desulfobacterales; family JAHEIW01. The sequence goes on along the minus strand of JASFPE010000500.1, from coordinate 3,840 downwards.
TGTCACCTTTGACAAATTGAAGCGTTCCAAAAAAAGGCTCAAGAAAATTTTAAAACCGTATAAAGCCGATTATGACTTCATTTTCCTGGATTGTCCGGTTACCATCAGCATTCTGGCCGAAAACATATTAAACGCCGTCGACTATGCCCTTGTGCCAATGATTCCAACGACGCTGTCTGTGCGAACATATAGGCAATTACTGTCTTTCTGCAATAAGAACAACTATGACACCGGCAAGATTTACACCTTTTTTTCGATGGTAGATCGACACAAAAAAATGCACCGCGAAATCATCGCCACGGTGTCAAAAACGCATAACGGCGTTTTGCAAAGCTTTATCCCTTATTTAGCTCAGATCGAAAAAATGGGAATCTACCGGGCACCGGTTGCCGAGTTCTCACCAGGATCTGTGGCTTCGAGATCGTACCAAAACCTGTGGGATAAGATTCAGGAAAACATACTTTCTGCGCATTAGTTATCTACTATTATAATGAGAATTACGATTACCGTTATTAGATTAGGTGTTAGGTGTCAGGTGTCAGGATAAATTCAGGAATTGCGAATTTAGGAATTAAAAGCACTGAACAAATTATCCTTTTTCAATTCTATGATCCTTAAATCTTCTAATTCCTGAATTTCTCAATTCCTAAATCCTATGTCATCTGTCATCTATTTGCTGACACCTGAAACCTGACACCTGAAACCTTAACCTTATTTTGCCAACACCTGAAACGTTAATCTAATTAGACTGAAGAGAGATAAGATGAATCTAAAAAGGAGAATTGGATGAGCCGATTTGTGATGTTATCTGGACCTTCGTGTGTCGGCAAGGGCCCCCTGTATAAAGCCTTGCGCAAGTTTTATCCGGATCTGGCCGGCAGATTACAGCAAATTATACTATACAATAGCCGGGATCCAAGGCCCGGGGAACAGGAAGGCGTGGACTACTATTTTCGATCCCGGTCAAATATCGAGGAACTTGCCACAAAGCCCGGATTCACATCAGCCATTGTTCGGGGAGATTTACAAGCCATCGAGGTGGCCAGTATTCGAGCGATTCTTAACCAGGGTCAAGACGCGTTTTTTGAAGGCAATCCGTTTATTCCGGCCAAACTGAGTGAATTAAGCGAGTTACAGGAAATTCCGACCCTCAGGATTTTCCTCTCCCCCCTATCCCGGGAGGAGATTCTGTTCTTTAAAGATCCGCAACAGCGGACCAATCTTGAAAAATTACTTCCGGATATCATGCGAAGAAAATTGTTACGCCGCACCAAACGACAGAAAACCAATCCTTCGCTAAAAGATCTGGAAAACATCGAACAACGCGTCGCAAGCGCGATTATAGAATTAAGGGAAGCCTGGAAGTTTGATTATGTCATTCCCTGCCACGACGGCGAAGACAGTGAGCACTGGGATGCCCTTTATTACCCCATCGGAGACGCACGTAAAGCGCTGCTGGCATTTGCTGCTCTGCTCCAGGACGAAACTCCCCCGGATGTGGAAAAATGGGAAAAAGATCTGGTGCCCTAAATCACAGACTGTCTGTTTTCCAGCTGAATTGCAACCCATTTCAAAATGTGCAGCGGGGTTCAGGGCAATTCGGGTTGCCGGTTTGTCCCGCTAACAGCGGGATTGAGCTCGTTTCAAAAAAAATGCCATCTTGTCTGTATGTTCAATCCCGCCATGGCGGAAATCAACGGGTAAACGGGCTAACGAGCCAACAGGCTAACCAGTTACCAGCAGAGGAAGTATGCAAGCAATAACACCGCGCTATGAGTTTCGGGCATTCGCCCAAAATTTTGGACTGGCAGAAGAAAAGATGCGCAAACTTTCCAAGTTGGATAAATTCCGGGAAAGCCAGGAGATTTACATCTTATCTCCAAGAAATAATGAGAATAATGTAAAAATCCGTTATCATACATTGGATATTAAAGTTTGGGTCAAAGAAGAAAAAGGCCTCGAACAATGGAAACCGCGCATGCAGGCAGAATTTCCCATCATGATGGAGATTCTCCGAGATGACGTGTTTCCAGCGCTGGGCACAGCTGTTCCGCAGTTTAATCGATCTGAATATAGCCTGGATCAATTTCTCGAAGACATCCTGATACCCCATCCGGAACTGGTATTCGCCCGGGTATTCAAGCGCCGCTTTGGCTATAGCATTGCCGGCTGTATCAGCGAAATAGCAGAATTGCTCATCAATGGGGCCGCCATCAAAACCATGGCGGTGGAATCCACAGACATCGCGGCGGTTCGAAAAGCCAAAGAAATACTCGGATTGAACGAATATGAGAATATAAATTATGTGATGGCAATCAAGCGAATTCTTGGCATGGAACCCCTGGGGAATTAATACAAGACATCCTTTTTATTCCGCTAGTACCAAGCTATTTTAACTCAGGCCGACAGCTTGTCAGGGCAATTAAATCCGAATATCGAAATCCGAAATTCGAAACAATCTCGAAATACAAAAATTCAAATGACCGAAACAAAATCATGTATTTTATAGGGTCTAATGGTAGTCTGGTTTTGGTCATTGAAACATTCGGATTTAGAATTTGTTTCGCATTTCGTGCTTCGGATTTCGAATTTATTAGAACGGCTGGATTCTAAAGAAATAAGAATGTAACTCAGTGAGAATGATATGGCCAAGGAAATCGAAAGAAAATTTTTGGTTAAGGAAGGGAGTTGGCGCCATGCCAAAGGAACCCAATATCGCCAGGGATATCTAAACAGCACAAAAGAACGCATTGTGCGCGTGCGAACCATAGACGATAAGGGTTATCTGACAATCAAAGGCATTACGGTGGGAGCATCGCGCATGGAATTCGAATATGAGATTCCGCTACAAGACGCAAATGAACTGCTGACCATCTGTGAAAAACCTCTGATAGAAAAAATTCGCTACACAGTTGAAAATGATGGTGTGGTCTGGGAAGTCGATGAATTTACAGGGGACAACCAGGGATTAATCGTTGCGGAGGTGGAGCTGCAAAGCGAAGATCAGCAGTTTCCCAAACCCGATTGGGTCGCAGAAGAAGTCACCGGAGATCCCCGTTATTTCAATTCCAATCTAATAAAAAACCCATATACAACATGGTAGCCGGCTTCTTGTCTTTCAAAAAAAGATAATGCAACGCCACGTTTACAAACCTGTGTTTCGATATTAAATTAATCAAGAATTAAAAACGATTCAATATCAGTTTATATGCGGATAAAGGAATTCTATCCATAAGGAAAAACAAAATGGGAAAAAAAACAAAAGAGCTTTGCAAATGGAAGCAGAATGATATAACAAAAAATCTAGCTAAATTCAGTGATATTGTCAGAAATCCGGAATTCGTATGCACAAAGTGCGGAAGGGTGGCCGACAAAAAAAAATGGTTGCATAAACCAGTAGCTTTAAAGTAGTAATCAAATTGAGCCATTCTCAATTTGTTGTTATTAATATTCGTTTCGATTTTTTGGTGGTAAAGAATGAAAACTCTTTATCTTGTCCGGCATGCTAAATCGAGTTGGAAATATCCCAACCTGGATGATTTTGAAAGACCCCTGAACAAACGTGGGCGCAAAAACGCTCCTTTCATGGGTAAAGTTCTCAAAAAACTTAAGGTGGCGCCGGATCTCGTCATATCCAGCCCGGCAAACAGAGCTGCCACAACGGCACGGATTATTGCGGCCGCGATCAATTATCCTCTTGAAAATATCGTTTACAGCGAAGCCATTTATGAATTTAGTGAAAACGCCTTAATTCATGTCATTAAACAGATAGAAGATTCCGTGAACAACACCATGGTCGTCGGTCATAACCCGGCCATAAATGGATTGGCCAATTACATC
>JASFPE010000499.1:0-4246 GCA_050116155.1 Desulfobacterales bacterium | reverse complement strand
AAATAGGATCCATACAGCAGGTTAAGAAATCGGCAAACAAAACTTCCGAAACCGGACGCATGCCTGTCATCGCGGCGCCCACGGCTCCTCCGATAAAACCGTTTTCCGAAATAGGCGTATCGATAATGCGCTCAGGGCCGAACTTATCCAGTAACCCGTTGGTGACATTAAAATAGCCGCCCAGTGAAATGTCTTCGCCCCACAAAAACACCCGGTCATCGCGTTCCATCTCCTGGATCAGGGCCCGGTTGATGGCTTCTGACACGGACATTTCAGTTACTGCAGAACCGGCATCAAACGATCCGGTATACAGTTGCGCATCATCAGGACAGTATACATCGGTGACCAGTTCTGAAATGTCTGGAAGCCCGGCCTGGTTGGCATACGTCACGGCCGCTTCAATGTCACTTTCAACGGCGTGTTTGATGTCCGAAATGTCGATTTCTTCGACAAGGCCTTCCCGAACCAGCTCGTTTTGCAACCGGACAACCGGATCTTCCTTTTTATAGCGAACTTTTTCCGCTTCGGTCCGATAGAGCTCGGGTTCGCCTTCCATGTGGCCGTGCCAGCGATAGGTCATGAGTTCAATCAGTCGCGGCTTTCCATCCGATCTCATAGCGGCGATGATCCGGTCGACCTCGGAGAAAACAGTGCGGGCATCGTTGCCGTCCAGGCGAACGGATTCGATAGCATATCCCGCGGCGCGTTTGTGAATCTCGGTGACTGCTGAATGGTGCTCAATGGCGGTAAATTCACCATAGCGGTTGTTTTCGACGACGATTAGAACCGGCAACTGCAGGACGGATATCATGTTCATCGCTTCATGAAACATGCCCTGATTGACCGACCCGTCTCCGGCGATAACAACCGAGATATTATCGCTTTTCTCATAATATTTTATGGTAAAACCGGCTCCCAGAGCCAGTAGATATCCAGCCCCCACGATACCGTTGGCACCCAGAATCCCGATGCTGCCGTCGGTAACATGCATGGACCCTCCCTTGCCTTTACAGAGCCCGGATGCTTTGCCATAGAGTTCCGCCATCATTTTATTGATATCCGCGCCTTTGGCGATGATATGACCGTGACCCCGATGGGTGGTGTTGAGATAGTCCGAATCTCTCAGATTCATACATACGCCGGCGGCAACGGCTTCCTGCCCGATGGACAGGTGAATTGCTTCGGTGGGCAGCTCCCCCTGCTGAAAGGTCTCTGACAGGTGCTGTTCAAAACGCCGGATGGTCAGCATCGTTTTTAATAAGTCCAAACCTGATACCGTTTTATCAATGGTAGATCTTTCTTTCGCCCCGACTTTTGCAGTGTCATCCGTATATTGCATGGGAAACAACGGCAGCGTATCGAGATCGTATCTTCCCGGCCGTCGACGTGCGAAAATTTTGAAGCGACGTTTTCTTTTTTTTGTCGGGGTTTCTTGGAGAAGATCTGCTTTGCCCTTGCGTTTCAAAATTTCGGGATAAAGGGCGAAGGCCGGTTTTAGGGCTGGTATGAGTTTAAGCGCTTTTTGGACCGAGCCTTTGGCCACGACTTTGCGGGTGGCGATGGCCACAGGGACATTGAGCTTTTGCAACCAGAACTGATGACTGGTTTCCGAAGTTTGAATCATTTCGACATCAAAGGCCACATCATGTGGCGGGTCCCAATAGTATTTGGGGGCATCCCCCTTGTTATCAATATATAAATTGGTTCCAAAGTCGGTAAAACGAAATTTTACAATCAATTTTTCGGCTGAGATTTTTTCGGTTATGGCGGGGGTGTTGAAGATCTCCTCCCATAAGGCGGAAAGCACCTGAACCAATTCGTCTTTGGACTTAAATGCGGACATGATGTCTCCCATTGTTAAAGGTTGAACATTCGGTTTATCTAATTATCAAATTTTCTTATTTTTTCAATGCCGATCTTACGTTGAGAGCTAAGGTCACCTGCCTCATAATCAAATTCTTTGAAAAGAGTGGTTTTTCGCCTTAATTCCAGGTTATTTATTTGACAATGTAAGTTATACCGAATCAGGCATCATCAACAAGTGTAGGAGGAGGCACGAAGTTTTCAATAAATTGAGGCTCAAAAAAGTGTGTATTCGCCATGACTAATCTACAAAATTATAAGCAAGTGAAAATTAGGATGGACGATATGATATCACAACAATTCAGATGCCTCTAAAAGTGGTGATACGTTTATCAGTATCTGTATTTCGAGAGTCGCAATTTTTTTCAGATATATAGCAGATATTCAAACCCGCAGAGATAGAAAAGCAGGGCCTTCATAACCCTGCCCCGTGGTTTAAAACAGTTCATCTTTGAGCAAAGTCTTAACTTCTTCTACTCTGGAACTTCGCATCCTTTTTTTTGTTATTGCATATGCTGGCAGGTTAAGTGCATGCAGTTTTTCGGCTTCAGATTTAGCATAGTCAACGACATCATCGCCTTCTTTCACAACAGCATCAAACATATTACGGGCAACTATTTCCTCTGGATTATAGGCCTTCCCATGCAGCAGTGTTTCGGTTTGCCATTGTTGGGGAATTGCAGAACTGCCGATAAGCAGCATGAAACTTGGCAATGGAACGCCAATAAGTACTTCATTGATCTGAATTTTATAATTTCCATCAATAATAAAGCGACGGTCACAAGCAAAGCAAAGCATTGCACCTCCGGCTATTGCATGCCCGGTGCAAGCTGCAATAGTCGGAATTGGCAAAGAAAATACACGAAGTATTGTCAATGCAAATGTCTCATTAAATATTGAGAGTTCCCTTGGTTGAAGAGTCGACATAAGCTTTAGATCAAGTCCGCCTGAAAAGAATCCGGGACGACCTGCAAAAATCAATACTTTTGCATTGTTGGTTTCCACATAATCAAGCGATTCACTAAATTCCTCAAAAAAAACCCTATCCATTGCATTCGCCTTGCCGTCATCCATCTTGATAACCGCAATCTCATTATCAATTTCATAATTTATCTTGGTCATATGGCCTCCCTTTGATTTAATTTTTCGAATAGATTAAAAGGTGGATAAAGTTTTGATATCAAAGAAATATCACAGATTTTGAGGGTCGGTCAATTTTGCAGATAAGTTTATCAATACCTGAAAATTTGAAAGGACGAATTTATTGCAGTACCATAGTAGGATATCTGCAATTTTGACTCATTTATGATTAGTCGTAGAGTACCAAAACAATTCAGCAAAACTGATTTTTATTTCAATAGCATTTTCGCAGTTCTATTTGAGCAGCTTTCAGAGCAAAGGTTTGCAAAGTTAACGAGAGTTCATCTCCTGCAAAAAGTCTAAAGCCAATTTGTTGAACTCTTCAGCACATTCATAGTTTGGGACATGCCCTGCGCTTTCAAGTATTTCAAATCGAGAACCTTTAAGAATCTTGTGCATTTCTTCGCCTTTTTGCCAGGGAATCGCTTTGTCTTCTTTACCCCATATAATTAGAATAGGCACATCCAGCTGGGATAACTGTCGCAATTGATTGCTTAGCGTATGGAAAAATTGCTTACGCAAGATTGTGAGCATGCACTCTGTTGTATCTTTTATCTTATGAAAGCGCGTTACGTTTTCGAAGTAGTTATCCGTAATAAGGTTCTTATTATGTATAAATACATCGGCCAGGTTTTTGCGCCGAATTAGATTATTGTTGAGTCCCAAAAAAAATTCACCAACTCCGGGAAGATTGAAAAATTTACCAGTTAACGGCAGGCCGTGGGGTACGCCCGCAGCGTCTACCAAAATAAGCTTATTTACCCTCTGCCTATGCTTAAGGCAAAAGTAAATAGCTGTGCCACCTCCCATAGACTGACCAGCTAAAGACGCTTGTTTAATATTGAGCGCATCCATGAACATCAGTACTTGATCCGAATAAAGTTGATAACCATAATCAAGAGGTTCTCGCGTACTATATCCAAAACCCCAAAGGTCAAGGGCATAGACTTTAAAATGTTCTGCTAACACTTCTATATTGCTGTCCCAAAGGTATGAGTCGTAAAAAAAACCATGTAAGAGAATAATTGCCTCTCCCTCACCCTTTTCAATATAGTAGGTGTTGCGGCCACCCAAATCAATAAATTTACCTTTTGCATATTTGTTGGCCCAATCTTCCAGGGGCTGGCTATTCCAGCTTATGAAATCACCCATATTCTGACCTCCTTTCAATCTAACTCGCAGTTTAACTTTTTTGGTAAGCCTTGCAAGAATTTGTGAAATATCACAAATTACCCCAAATACC